>JACMQO010000084.1 GCA_014376935.1 Bdellovibrio sp. | reverse complement strand
TGTCCAGTTCGCTGGCGGCCGTAATGACTTTTGTTTGATCGATCAGGCTAAACCCGATTTTTATCGTCCAAGCGCGCACTCTTTGGCGGGCCGACACGATATCGTTTTGGGATCTAATTGATAGTAGATTGTCGTTTTCTAATTCCATCAGGTTCAGTTAGATTCGATGAAGAAGCTTTCACCGGATTCATCATCACTGGTTCCGTCACTTAATCTTAATGATTTTCGAAGCAATGCCATTCCGCGATCAACGTTCAAGGCCGTCTTAATTCCGTCTAAAGAAAGTCCAAGTTCAACTAAAGTGATGGCGACGGCGGGCTGCATTCCGACAACCACAGTTTGCGCATCAAGGATACTCGACATGCGGGCGATTCCTGCCAGCATGCGACCGATAAAAGAATCCACGATATCTAAACTTGAAATATCGATCAGCACGGCTTTCGCGCTGGTCGATACAATTTTTTCAGTTAAATCATCTTGTAAATTCATGGCCAAGCGGTCATACATGTCGACTTGAATCGTTACCAAAAGAAATTGACCCATTTTTAAGATCGGAATTCTTTCCACTTTAAGCTCTGATCTCGCGACCGGCATTTGATGACGATGAAGAAGACGATGAAGAATTTTGTGTACCTATTTTTCCAACGGCTTTACCCATGCGGTGTAAAGCAACGATAAAGGCATCAGCTAAAGTGGCCTTTGTCGTTACGCCACCCAGATCAACGCCTAAGTGAACAATCGTCGCCGCGATTTGTGGACGAATACCGCTGATAATACATTCGGCTCCCATCAAGCGGGCGGCCGTCACAGTTTTAATTAAATGCTGGGCGACCAACGTATCAACCGTCGGAACGCCTGTGATGTCGATGATCGCGATTTCGCTACCGGTTTCCATAATTTTTTGTAGTAAACTATCCATCACAATTTGCGTGCGTGTGCTATCGAGTGTTCCGATCATGGGTAACGCCAAAATGCCATCCCAAAGTTTTACAACTGGAGTCGATAATTCTAACATCTCTTCTTGTTGACGAATAATAACTTCGTCGCGCGTCTTTTGATACGCTTCAGTTGTGTACAGGCCTAATTGATCAAGTAGTGAAGTAATCAACCAAGTTTCATCCGCAAAAACTTGCGGTGTATTACTTAATTCTTGGCGTAATAATTTAAAGACGGGTCGTTTTAACGAGAAGACGAAGATCGCCGTTTCGCTGGGGGAAAATCCGCGAAGGCCGCGCGATTTAGATATTTCAGCTAACATTCTTTTAATCGGCTCCCACGCAGGAGCTTCGATCGATTCATTGCCAGTCGCCGTTGTGGCTTCAATCGCTTCGATAAAGATACGTAAGAAATCATGGCATTGAATTTTTAATTCGCCTGCCGAAATTTTTGACGAGCCAACTCGTGATTGTTCGGCTGTCCAAGCGACTAAAACGCTTTCTTCATGCTTTTGCAAAAGCGCAGCAATTTGAGATTTTCGCTCAGTCAAAATGTACCTCGGTTTTTTTGTAGATAACGTGGAAGCAGCGATTACTGCTTTAACCCAGTAACGTACCGGGTAACGTAGGGGGCGTCTACGCAGTAAAGTAATAAGATTTTATCATCTTCACGTCATTAAGCTGCAAAACGTAGTGATTCTATGTAGTTCACACTGGATTATTTAGAATAACGCATTCATGAATAGCAGTGGATCAAAGCTTATCTAAGCCTTAATTCTTCTGAATCTTACTTTTCTTTTGATTGCGCATGAAACGCATTTGTAAAAGCTCAACCGCTAACGCGAAACCCATTGGTAAATAAATGTAGGCTTTGGGAACATGACCACCTAATCCTTCGATCGCTAACGTGACGCCAATCGTGATTAAAAAAGAAAGCGCCAATATTTTTAAAGTCGCATGTTTTTGTACGAAAGAAGCAATCGCACTTGAAAAAATTAAGACTACAACAAATGAAACAATAACAGATGAATAAATAACCAGAAGGTTGTCAGTTAATCCAACCGCCGTGATGACGGAATCGATTGAAAAAACAATATCTAAAATCAAGATCTGCATCACGGCTGCAGCGAAAGTCATCGTGACTTTGTTTCCACTGTGTTCATCATCTTTATTTTCAACAACGTGATGAATTTCTTTAACGGCTTTATAAAGTAAAAATCCACCGCCTAAAAGTAAGACGATGCTTTTATAACTTAAACTTCCTATCACGGGTTCGCTTAATTTAACAAGATAACTAGCTCCCATCAGTAAGACTAAGCGGGCGGCCAAGGCTAAACCCAGTCCAAGTAACCGAACCTTGTTACGATTTTCAGAAGAGACTCGGTCGGTGACAATCGAGATCAATAAAATATTGTCGATCCCTAAAACAAGTTCAAGGCCCACAAGTAACGCGAAGGTAATTAGTAAATTATAATCCATAGTGGGATAATAGAATTAGATTTTCGTGTCGGGTACATATTTTTCCAGTGTCTCTGGGCCATGTTATTTACGCGGTTTGTTTATAGTTCTTATTAAATTGCATTAAACTTCAGCTTGCGTGCGCGAAGTTACTTGCGTAAAGTTTTCTTAACTTATGGAACCTCCCAATCCGACCTTAACGATTACAATTCTTTATATTTTACTTTCACTTTTCTTAGTCGCCCTGAATGGCTTCTTTGTTGCCGCCGAGTTTGCGATCGTCAAAGTCAGACGAACACGACTTAAAGAGCTTGAAGGCCAAGGCGTTGCGGCGGCCCGCGTTTCGATCTTAATGGTCGACGAACTAGATGAGTATCTATCCGCGACGCAGCTAGGAATCACGTTAGTCAGCTTAGCTTTAGGTTGGGTTGGCGAAGAAAGTTTTTATAATTTTTTTGCGATTCTGTTTTCAGAGCAAGTTAAAAATAATCCGGCACAATTTCACGGTGTCGCATTGGGGATCTCATTTTTTATCATCACGTTATTGCATGTGGTATTAGGAGAGTTGGTTCCCAAAAGCATGGCGATTCAACGTGCCGAACAAGTGACGCTAGCGATCTCTAGGCCCTTACGTCTTTTCTACTGGGTGTTTAAACCGTTGATTGTTGGTTTTTCGATGTTAGCTAATTACATTTTAAAAGTATTTGGTTTTCATAAGGCCGAAGAAGATGCGCTATCTGAAGAAGAATTAAAAATGGTTCTACAAGACTCACATGATGAAGGTGTGATCAGTCAAAGTGAAGCCGAAATTATTCATCAAGCCTTTGAATTTTCAGATAAGAAAGCATCTGATATTATGATTCCTGAACATCAGGTGCAGTGCTTATCGTTAGATTTAACAATTGATGAAAATATTGAAATCGCCCAAAACCGTATGTACACACGCTTTCCGTTAGTGCGTGGTGGGTTTCAAAATATTTTAGGTATCGTTCACATGAAAGATGCCTTGATGAAGTTTCCAAAAAGTCAAAGTAACGAAGTCTTTGAGCAAACGGCGCGCCCCGTTTTATTTATTGATCCGAACATGCGCGAAGATAAAATTATGCGATTACTAAATGAAAAGCGCACACACTTAGTTGTAGTGCGCGATCCGAAAACTTTAGAAAATTTAGGTATTGTGACATTAGAAGATATCTTAGAACAACTTGTCGGCGAAATCGTCGATGAACATGGCAATTAAAAATTAATTATTTTTTGCGCCGGCATTGATCCAATCATTTAAAAGTTTAACTAAAGTGGGATCAACAGCTGGTCCGCGTGGCGGCATACTGCCACTTGTAATTTCGGTGTAGGCTATACTTTTGGTTGCGTTTCCGGGCACGACAACTTTTTTCGAATTGGCCATTGTTTTTTGATACGACGACAAATCCACGCTGCCAGAGGGTTTTGAACCGGAATGACATCGTGTGCACGAGACATTGAATAATTTTGTTTGGACATCATTGTAAGAAATAACGTTGGGCGGATTCGGTGGAGTCACAACGGGTGGTGGGTTTTGCGCTGGGGGCGGCGTTGGTGTGGGAACCGGTGTAGGAGTTGGTATCACTGGATTTGTATTTGCGAATGTTCCATCGGGTGCGCCTGCGTTAATCCAGGCTGCGATTGTGGCTACATCTTCAGAATTCATGACGGGCCCGCCGTCGGGCATACTTCCACTTTCAACTTCTGTATACAAACGACTGGCGTTAATATTATTGATCATGACCAGTCCAGGATTTGTCATGATCGAGTTATAGTTAGAAAGATCGACGCCACCTTTGCCTCCGACGCCATGGCAACGAATGCATTGCGGGTCTAGGATATTTGTTTTGAGCGTCGAGAACGAATTAATTTGTTGAACGCTTTGCGCGCTGTTATCAAGCTGGGCCTTGTTGACGTGATAATTGCACGCGGCAAATAAAGAACAGTTGATCCCGATGATAAGAAATTTTTTCAAAAATAACATAGTGCCTCCGCCGAAGTTGTTCGCGTGACATTAATTTAATATTTTAGGGGATTGTTAGCATCGGGCAAAAGCCGTATGCTTATTGGATAGCGAGGTTTTTTTATGAATTCCACTAAGCCATCTGCCCTAAATAACCAAAAACCTTTCAACCAAAGTCTAGACAAGGTCGAAAATGCTTTGATTCTATTTACCTTAACAGTTTCCGGTATTTTTACGGTCGCAGATATTTTTTCAGATATCGAAGAAGGCGCGTCTGCACTGCATTTGTCTTTTGAAGGAACCGTGGCTTTACTTTCTTTCATTTGCATGGTTTTTTTGTGGCGCCGAAAAATTTCTTTATTTCACGAAGTCCAGGATCAAAAAAAACTAACAGCAAATGCCGAGTTACTTAAAGATCATGCGCTTGCTGATGCAAAAAAATGGAAAAACGAAGCCTCTAATGCGCTTAAAGGATTAAGTGATGCGATCGACGCGCAGTTAACACGCTGGCAATTAACGACCGCCGAAAAAGAAGTCGCATTACTTTTGCTAAAAGGACTTAGTCTAAAAGAAGTCGCCGAAGTTCGTAACGTCAGCGAAAAAACCGCACGGGCCCAAAGTTTTGCCGTGTATGCAAAATCTGGTTTAAGCGGCCGAGCCGAACTTTCTGCATTTTTCTTAGAGGACTTAATGCTTCCAACGACCTCAACTTCACAATCGATTGTTAAGGATTTATCAAGTCGACCGAACTCATTTATTTAATCGCAATAGGGCGTTTGCCCTATTGCGATTTCTATTTTTATCGCCGATCATTAAACCTATGAATACAAATGGTGCAGAACTTCATCTATTAATAAATCATTTTCCGGTCGTCGGATATCCAATCGTTTTCATCGCGTTAGCGTGGGGGCTTTTCAATCGACAGAATCAAATTTTTCTGTTCGGAGTTTATTTATCCGTGTTGATTTGGGTATCTAGTTTCATTTCTTATCTAACTGGCGAAGGTGCCGAAGATGTTCTACGCGAGCTTCCCGACTTTAATATTGATTTGATTCACCAGCATGAAGACACGGCTTTTATCGCCTTAATCGTAGGTGGTGTTGCTGCGCTACTGGGTCTGTGTTTGACTCCATGGTTTCAAAATAAGGTTTCGTTCTTTAAAAAGGCAAGTTTTGAACGCTGGGGCCGACTGGCCGTTCTGGGATTAATATTAATCGTTTGCGTTCTATTTGCTGTAGCGGCTCGTCAGGGCGGAGTTATCCGCCATAGTGAAATCAGGTAAATCAATTTAAGCTTCTTAATTCGATCAGATGATTGCTTTTAGCTGGCTGGTTTATTTTGCCAATTTTTAATAAAATCCAGTAACATGAAACAGTTTTCTTCGATCATGATGAGTGCTTGCACACAAGTGGTGAAATCACCTTGTTGCGCAAGCGAAGATAAATACTCGCAAGACTCTCCGACGGCGGTTGCGCCGAGTGAAGAAGCCGACGATTTTAAGGCGTGCGTACTTTTCCTTATTTTTTCGACATCTTTTTGATCGACGGCTAATTTTATATTTTCGATTCTTTTCGATAATTTTTTCTCAAATAGCTGAGTGACCTCTGTCACTAAGTCTGGCTGTCCTGGGCGACTCAAACTTTTAAGTTCGAATAATATTTGTTCATTGATCGGATTTTTTTGCATGGCTGTTAAGTTAAAGCCCCCAAAATCAGACGCAGATAAATTAAATATATCGGATCCCATCCATTTTTCAACAACCTGGGACAACGCTGTTCGGGTTATGGGTTTACTGAGGTAATCATTCATTCCGGCATCTAAACACATCTGGCGATCTTTGTTGCTGGCGCTGGCGGTCAACGCAACGATGGGTGTGTTGGCAACATTTGGATTAGAATGACGACGAATTTTTTGGGTCGCGTCTAATCCGTTCACTAATGGCATATGGCAATCCATTAAAATTAAATCAAATTGCTCTTGTTCAGCTTTCGCGATGGCATCTACGCCATCGGTTGCGAATACCGTTTCGCAACCCAAATCTGCCAACATGATGCCGATCACCTTTCGATTCGTTTCAATATCTTCAGCAACAAGAATGCGGGGATTGTGTTCATACTTTAAGTTTATATTTTGAAAAAATTTTGTTCTTTCAACAGACTCATGTTTTGCAGCAAGTTCTAATTCGAAATAGAACGTCGAGCCAACTCCAAACTGACTTTGAACTTGAATTCGACTATTCATTAAATCCGCTAAGTTTTGACAAATCGAAAGGCCTAGGCCAGTCCCACCAAATTGTCGTGAAATGGAAGAATCAGTTTGCGTAAAGGGTTGAAATAGCCTGTTGATATTTTCTTGTGAAATTCCAATTCCTGAATCTGAAACACTAAATTTTAATTTAACAAAATCAGTTCTAGCTTTCATGATTTCGACTTGAACGCGAACGTCACCTTCTGAGGTAAATTTAATCGCATTCGAAATAAGGTTGATCAAAATTTGTTTTAATCTTTGGTAATCACCTGTGTAAACGTAATCATCATCCGATTTTAAATCGAAAACCAGTGATAAGTCTTTTCGGAACGCAGACCATCTCATTTGTTTTTCAATTTCGTTCATCAAATTTTGGATTTTAAATTCAGCTAAAAAAAGATCTAACTTTCCAGATTCAATTTTACTAAAATCTAAAATGTCATTCACTAAAGCAAGTAAGGTATCTGCCGATTGTTTTAATGAATCTGTGTAATCACGCTGTTCTGAACTTAAATTTGTGGCTAATAATATTTCTGACATTCCGATCACGCCGTTCAAAGGCGTTCTGATTTCGTGACTCATGGTCGCCACAAAATTCGACTTAATCCGCGATCCTTCGGCCGAAGCTCTTTCGCGAATAACCATTTCACGGGCTTTTTTTGTTTCCGAAATATCTCGCCAAATTGAGCGGCTAGAAATGATTTCGCCACCTTCATTTCGAATTGCGCTTGAGTTTAAACTGACTTCGATGACCGTTCCATCTTTTGTTTGAACTGAAAGTTCTTGATCTTTGATTGATCCAGTTTTACGAAAATTAGCCATTAGATCCGGAAGTTTTTCGGCAGACTCTTTGGTATAAAGATTTGATACGTGGTGGCCGATGACTTGCTCTGAAGTGTAACCTAATGTTCGTAGTACCGTTCGATTGCACTGAATAACCAAGCCGGTTGCCGTATGAACTGAAAGTAGCATATCGGGTGCTTCGTTATAAAGATCACTATACATGCGCTCTGCCGCCGCCAACTGGTTCATCATTAAAATCGACTCGGTGACATCATGGACAGTTCCGTGAACTTCTTTTTCTTTTGTAACCATGTTTATTTTTAACTCTGTCTTGCCTTTAACTAGTCGCTGTTCGCCATTTGGTAACGTAATCGCGTGCTCGTATTGAAATGTTGTTCCTTCATCAAAACAACGTTTCATTGCCTGCTGAACCTTTTCAAGGTCTGTTTTTGAAATGGATTTGGTCATTAATTCTGAAGTGATGGGCGTATTTGGTTCGATTTGAAAAATCGCGTACATTTGTGGAGACCAAAATATTTTTCCGGTATCTAAATTTCGCATCCAGCTGCCGACCTTCGCTAAACTTTGCGCTGACCTTAAGTCTTTTTCGCTATTTTGCAATTCTTCTAAGGCCAAGTGGTGCTTTTTGTCGACGGTATTTAGGTGCATGCCGATGGCAAATAAAGCGAAGCAAAAAATAAGACTTGATGTACCCAAAATTAAATTCAACGAAAAATGAAAATCAATGAATCCTTTCGATCTTAAAAAGTTAATTGTTAAAGCGCATACAGCAATGGCCGGAAAACAATATTGCAGTGAAGTTCGCAATAGCCGGCTTCCCATATTGCCGGCGGTAATGATTGGCATCCAACCCCGTTTTGGCTCTAACATAAACATGGCTAGCGAGCAAAGAACCAAATTGATCATCGCGGCGGCGGTCATTTCATAATAGAAAGCTAAAGTTTCGATCGACTCTTGACTAAAAAGAAATCCAAAAAGTCCGCAAATCGAAATCAGTAGCGAAGTCAGATTAAAAAGCTGGTAAATTTTTGCATTTTTTGAACCGTATTTTTTTTGAATAATTTGAGATAGCGCTAAACTCAAAAAGCAGAAGGCCGTCGCAAGTGGAAGCTGAAAGTAGGGTATTAAGCCAAGTGGATTATTTGCTCGGTTAAAAATTAAAACCCCAGATGAAACAGCAACCGCAGCGGGAGCGATCCATTGAAACCACGTGACTGAATTCGATTTCAATTTTATAGCCGAAGATAATGAGACTAGGATGATAAGAAGTAATTCGAGCGTGGCAACGGGGCGAATTTGATCGGGCAACAGTGTTAAGTTTCTGTTAAAGTAAGAAATCAAACTCCCAAATAGAGCATAGGCGCAGTAAATGGCCGAAATGGTTAGAAAAATAAAAGCTGTGGCATATATTTTTTTTGAATAGGAGTCTTCGAAATCAAAGTTGTTTTTCATTGGTAACCAAAGTGTAAATGAAATTGAGTTCATTCGCATTTAAAGTTTTTTTTGATCGTGATCAATCAGGCGTAATGTCTAGCTGACGTTGAGTTGAGGCAAAAAAATTCTAGTCTTTTCGTTCCGATAAATTTTAAGTAGGATCAAATGATCAACTTTACGTAAAGGGCAGTGATGAATAAGGTTTTACTTGTCGAAGATTCTGAAGAGTTTCAAGTTGTCGTAAAACACGCTTTAGCTGACAGCGACGTCAATCTTTCAATCGCGGGCAGCTACGAAGAGCTTCAAAGCTTAATCGTCGCAAGTGGAGCCGAGTTTGACTTAGCTATTTTAGATTTGGTTTTACCCGATAGTGATGGGTTTGAAGTCTTAAAAAAATTGAGACTAGCCGGAATGAAAGTCGATACCCCTGTATTCTTTTTAACAAGCCAGAATGAAGTGAGTGCCAAGGTGACGGCCTTTAACCTTGGGGCCGATGATTATCTTGTTAAGCCGATTAGTCCCATTGAACTTCGGGCCCGTGTCGAAATGCGATTAAGAAAAGGAAAGGCTGTCTTTAATGAAGTTATCACCAAGGGTGATTTGGTGATCGACCTTGTCGTTTTGCGGGCTTGTCGACTTGTGAATCAACAGCAAATCGATCTGTCATTAACATCGAAAGAATTTAAGATCGTCACTTTTTTAGTCCAAAATGAAAATCGAATTTTTTCTCGTGCAGAGCTGGTCGAGGCCGTCTGGGGCGTCGGCGTGCACGTGCAAGATCGAACGGTCGATTCGCATGTGCATGGTCTTCGAAAAAAAATGGGACCCATGTTCAATTATGTGGAATGCATCTACGGCGAAGGCTATAAGTTTGCATTACCTACCGCAGCCGAAGCCGCAGGCAAAAGGTTCAATTAGGCTTTTCGCTAACTTTCAAAAGTCGTAACGAATTAAGAATCACAAGTAACGCGGCCCCGGTGTCGGCGGCCACGGCGATCCAAAGATTTGAATATCCTAAGAAAGTTAATACTAAAAATATGGCTTTCGTAATAAGAGCAAAAGCAATATTGAATTGAATAATTCTTAAAGTACGGCGACCCGCTTGAATAGCGACTGCGACTTGATTTAAATCATCCGTCATTAAAGCTACGTCTGCGGTTTCAATCGCCGTGTCTGACCCTACAAAACCCATGGCAATACCGACGGATGATTTCGCCATTGCGGGCGCATCGTTAATGCCGTCACCAATCATGGCGACTGTTTGGTATTTAGCTTTTAACTTTTCAATTTCTGCTACTTTTCCTTCAGGTAGTAAATCTCCGAAAGCTTGATCGATACCAACGTGTTGTCCGATCATCGTCGCGGTTTTTTGATTGTCTCCGCTGAGCATAATGATTGTTTCGACGCCGGTACTTTTAATTCTTTGCAGAGAAACTTTGGCATCCGCGCGAACTTGATCCCCTAAAGCGATGATGCCTAAAACCTGCCCTGTGCAGTCACCGTGAGGTTTGTGACCCACAACTACAACCGATAATGATTTTTCTTCAAGATCGAACAACGTCTTTTCAAGTTCCGGCGTGCAGATTCCAACTTCATGGGCGAAGCGGTGATTTCCTAATAGATAAGTATGTCCTTCGATAATCGCTTCAACGCCACGACCAGAAACATTTTTAAATTCAGAAATCATTTTCGTTTGAATAAATCTTTCTTGACCAAAATTTAAAATGGCTTGCGCTAATGGATGCGTTGAATGCGCTTCTAACGAAGAGGCGATCTGTAGAATTTTTTCGTCGCTGGATAGATTCATCGCGATGATCTGTTGGACCTTTGGTTTACCTTCGGTCAATGTTCCTGTTTTATCGACCGCTAAGGCTTTGATTTTTCCTAAGACTTCAAGAATGGCGCCGCCTTTAACCAAAACACCTTTACGTGCTAGCGCCGTTAAACTAGATACGATTGAAACCGGTGTCGAAATCACCAAAGCGCACGGGCAGGCGATCACAAGTAAAACTAAGGCTTTGTAAAGCCAATCGTGCCACGACCCCGCAAAAAAAAGCGGGGGCAGAACAAAAGTTAACGCGGCTAAAGCTAAAACGGCCGGCGTATAAATTTCAGCAAAACGATCTACAAATTTTTGACTGACGGCCCGCTGGCTTTGCGCTTCTTCGACTAAGCGAATGACTTGTGAAATTTTTGTGTCGCGAAAAATTTTTGTGACTTTGACATCAAGGCTTCCTTCTTGATTCACGGTGCCCGCGTACACGATTTCGCCGATGGTTTTTAACACGGGAATAGATTCTCCGGTTAAGGGGGCTTGATTGACAGAAGAATTTCCAAATACGACTAATCCATCGATCGGAATACTTTCGCCGGCTTTCACGCGAATCAGCTGATCAATAGTGATCGCAGAAATTTCAGTTTCTTGTGTTGTTCCATCCGCTAATATCGCGTGCGCCACTTGTGGAGTAATTTTTAATAGTTCTTGAATGGCCCTACGTGCACGCTGCACGCTTAAACTTTCAAGTAGTTCAGATAATGAAAATAAAAACACCACGGCCGCAGCTTCGGCCATTTCACCAATGCAAACCGCACCAATAACCGCGACGGTCATTAGAACATTCATATCTAACGTTTTACGGCGAAGTGACCCGTAAGCTTTCGGAAAAACCAACCATCCGCCAAGCCCGATTGCCATGATGTAACAAAGGCTTGCGAAAAAATTCTGGGGGTTCGTCCATTGAATGATTAATCCTGCAAGTAAATACACGCCTGATTTTGCTACGATATAGATACGCTTTCTATTTTGATCTTTGGTTTGGTTCGGGTTGTCGGTGATGACGCGCACAACAGTTGTTTCAATACGTTTTTTTAAAAAGGCCGGGCTGATTTCGGGTGCGTGCACCACTTGAACTGTTGATGACATTAGGTTTGCTTGTATGCGGGTAATGCCATCCATTTTTAAAGCTTCATTGATCGCTTTGATTTCGTCCGCGCAGTCCATGTTCGAAACTTTAAACGTCGTTAACGTTTCGTTCGCAAAAGCCGTTAAGACGGTGACAGGATTTTGTGAAACTGAATCATGATCGCAGCAGTGTGAATGCGTGTGTGGTTTATCGTGATCGTGGTTGTGATTTTTGTCGTCTTTGTGTTCCATCAAGACTCCTTAGTGGCTATTGCTTAAGCCTAAGCTCTGTAGTAGATACAGGGTCAAAGCATTTCTGAAAGTCTGTTTATTTACTTATAAACACTATAATGCTTAAAAGGGGTTCAGATGCTTAGAAATGAAGTCTCTAAAAAACTGGGAATCGATATTGAAACCATTCGCTTTTACGAAAAAGAAAATCTGATTTCAAAACCAGAGCGTTTAGAAAATGGCTACCGTTCGTATTCAAAAGAAAATTTGGTCGAGCTTAAATTTATTCAACACTGTAGGTCACTAGGTGTCAGTATCGAAGAAGTGCGCACGTTAAAAGACATTCAGAATCTTTCTACAGATTGCTCGCAAGCGAATTTAATCATCGAAAAAAACTTAGATTTGATCGAACAAAAAATTGAAGACCTAAAAAACTTACGCGTTCAACTCAAGTCATTATCTGAATCGTGTTTTAAAACCGGCGCCGCGAAAGATTGCGGTATTGTGAAATCTTTGGCCCAAGCTGCACAGGGTGAAGATTGCGTTTGCCATAGTTAAAAAGTATCAAGACCTTTGTTCAGTTCGCCTTCGCTTGTTAAAGAGCTTTTGAGCGCTTGCCATTAAGCAAGTAATCTACTTTATATAGCAAAACGCTTAATATGCGCGAGGGGCAAACTTTGAAAGTGTGGGGACTTTTATTATTTTTTCTTTATCAGGTAAGCTATTCCACCGAGTCCGTGATTGATCAACACATCCCGCAGAAAAAAGAAGACGGTGGTTTGCATATTGGGTTTGGTGCTGCTTACAGTTTTAATGGCCTGATGAAATTTGATCCGGTTAATTTTACAGACAACAGTGTCGTCAATGAAGAATCAACGGCCGAATGGAATTTTAAAAACTCGGGCGCGGTTGAAGTTGAAATCAGATATTTAAATCCTTACTCTTTGGGATTTATCGCAGGCGCAACTTTTGATGAGCAACGTCGTATGGTCAATGCGAAATTCACCGGAACGACCATGTTTTGGGTTTTCTACCCAATGATCGATGTGAATATTAAAGTGACTACTTACTATTTCAGTTCGGTGTAGGATACTATCTGACTGAAGATATCGCCTTTGAGCTTAGCGGCAAAGTATATCTTTTGACGTCACCGTGACTCCGCCTTAAAATTAAGCCAGCATAAAATGATCAAAGGGGCTTAAATTGGACGCTAAGTATTTTCCTAAAAACTACAACGAATCTAGAAATCATTTTCGCGAGCAAGCTTTGGCTTTAAAGGCCCAGATAGGTGAATGGAAAATTCCCGGTCAAAAAGACGATGATCTTTACGTCGATCATGCGTATTGGCCAGCGCTTGAAAAGCCCCAGACATTATTGGTTGTGACATCGGGTATTCATGGCTCTGAAACTTATGCGGGGGCCGCAATTTTAAATATGTTTATGACCGAAATATTTAAAAACGTAGATCGTAAAAACATGGGCGTATTTTTGGTTCATGCATTGAATCCGTTCGGTTTTAAACATCACCAGCGAACCACCGAAGCCGGCGTGAATTTGAATCGTAATTTTTCGGTGTCGGGTGAATTATATAAAACAAAGAATGAAGATTCGGCTAGACTTCATCAGAAATTTTATTCGCGTCAGCCGGTCACGTCTGATCGTAGTGATTTGATTCAGTCGATCGAAATCAAAGGGGATTCGATTTATTTCGGCGATATTTCTTTAGATCAATTTACGAAATCTGTATCGCCTGGGCAGTTTGATGGACCTGAAAATTTAGAATACGGTGGAAAAGCTTTAGAGCCGCAAACGAAGTTATTAATCGAAAAAATTAAATCGATAATGCCGCTGTATCAAGATGTCGTTGGTCTTGATTTGCATTCCGGGCTTGGTGATAAAAACCGACTTCATCTTTTAACATCGGGATCAGATCACGATCTTCATCCAGAATTGTTTGCAAAACTTTTTCATCAAAAAGAAGATCACGACATCTACGCGTTTACGCCTGCTTCGACCGAAGGTTTCTATCAGGTTAAAGGTGCCTTAAATAGTATGTTTGTTGAACTGGCAATGCCCAAGCAACGTATCTGTACCATTACGATGGAGTTTGGAACTTTCGGGCATAGCCTTGATGAACAATTAGAAGGTTTAAATTCGTCGCTATTAAGTCATCAAGGGCGCTACTATGGTTTTGCGACCAAAGAATTAGAAAATAAAATTCAAAAAAATAATTTTGAAAAGTCATACCCGCAGACGGATGAATGGAGAAATGCGGTTATCGCGGCTTCGCGCGGACTTTTTGAGCGGATTTTGAAGCGCGTTTAGCGCGTTTAATATTGAAATTTTTCTCTGTAAGTTCTAGACATCTATGAATAAAACTTACAGATAGCACAATTGCGCAAATCCAACAAGCATCATCTATTTCGTTAGCCACATCACCGCCATAAATTGTGCCGGCAAAGAGCCTTCTTGCATTGGGGGCTGCGATAAAAACGGGTGAATGATATTAAGCCCAAAGACGATAAAGCCTAAGCCAAGTAAAACGCGTGCGATAACTGCTGCTATTTTCATAATTATAATCTTTCTTGTGATCGATTAGTTTAGTTTGTGACTTTATTTTTCCGAATATAAAGCCGCGTGTAAACTAGAAATTGAAATATTTAAGAATCACAACTCATCTTCTTTGATTTGCCAGTCATAGATTTGAAAGCGGTTATAGCCCTTATCTAAATTCGTATCGACCGTGGTTAAGTAGTCGATACTGATGTAGTGGTATCCGCGATCAGTATCGCCCTGAGCGCCCCACGTATTTTTGACGACTAAATATTCGATGCGATGATTTGCATCTAATAAGACATCGACCACTGACACTAAGTGCCCGCCACCTAATTTTCTTTTTTTAACTTCGGCTGATGTCAATAATTTTTCGTTTTCAGGTAACTCTAAAAAACCATCGTGGCCATTTCTTCTTCGAACGTAGTCTTTGATATGGTAATAAGAAAGTTCTAATTCTCCATTTTGCTTTAATCTATTGATGATGTCTTTTTCAAGGTCTGGTCCCAGGCGAGTTTTATTGTCGGCCGTCTTTTGTAAGTAAATTTGTAAAGGGCGCAGTTTAAATTCGAAGTCATCCAGACGTTTTCCTTTGGGTCTATTTTTGATGGTGTCATCATTTTTTAGATCGCTAATTAAGTCATTGATACGAGACTTAAGTAAACTCTGAAAAGCTGCATCGGCCTGTTGTTCATTCTGAACTTCGTTCGCGTCTATCTGGCGTGTTAATTCATACAGAAACCGGCTTGTCTTTTCGTGGATATATTTAATCAGTTTATTTTCAGCGTATACTTCGCTTTGCGTGCGGGGTTGCGTGAAGACTTCAATAGACCTGCTATTTAATAGATCTTCCATTTGTCGAACGCTTCCGTTCGACACGATATCGATCTTGCCGGCAGCGCTATTTATGGCTGAACGTAAGCCTTCGCTGTCGCGATCTAGAAGGGATTCTATTCTAGACATTAAGTTGGTCATAAAAAATGACGCCCTAGAAATTGTTACGGGTTTATTTAAATAATGAGAAAGTTTTGATTCGACGACCGAAGCCGTGGCTTCAAGGTAGCATGTGCCCACACACTGAGAAACGATTGGCTTATCTAAATTCGTGCGAATCAGTCCCAAAACAGATTGCTTACTGGTTGAATCTGCTAAAGGTGAATGAAAAAGAAATTCGCAGCGGCTTTGGCTGAAAGCGCTAATAGAAATGAAGACGAAAAATAAAAATAAAAATCGATTCAGCATACCTTTTACCTAGCAAAGCTCATACCGTGATTCACCTGTTGTTAAGTTGGTGTATCGAAATAATACGTTATTTCTTTGCCTTTTTTATCTTTAACGTCGTAAAAAAGAAAAGTGTCTCAACCTGAAATACTGAACAACTTACTCTGGATCGAAGAACTGCTTCCGACCGACGTCATACAAAAAAGTATGCATGGTGGGGTCGGGTACTATTTAGATGAAAAGCTTGTTTTAATT
>JACMQO010000083.1 GCA_014376935.1 Bdellovibrio sp. | reverse complement strand
GCCCTAGATCCGGCAAATACCGAATGAGTATGGCATTCAATAAATGATGGTAGAACCAGTTTTCCCTGCATATCGATTTCCACATCCGGTTTTAATTTCTTCGGTATCTTATTCTGGTGTACGATCGATAAAATTTTTCCATCTTGAATGATCAGCGCCATTTTACTCGTGGAACTTGTAAAATTAGGATCAGCTAGTCTGCAATTTCTAAATAATTTGAGGCTCATGGAAGCAAGTATGATTTGTTTAAACGGCTATTTCAAGGTTTGATTCTTGGAACAAATTTGCGCCTTATTGAAAAACTTTTGGTCAGTCAGTTTCTTAAATAAGCTAGCGGATCTTTACTTTTATGACCTTCACTTCGGATTTAAACACTTTGAACGGGCCTAGGGCCGTATTACGTCTCATTTTAAGACGTGGTGCTAGGCTTGCAAACTATCTTTATTAACCGGAGGCCTTATGTCATTTTTTAAAACAATACTTCTACCCATTTTATTTGTTGGTTCAGCCAGCTTTGCCGATAAAATAAAATTATTAGATAATAATGACAATGCATTACAAGCACGCGTCGACTTAATCGCTAACGCCAAACGAGAAATCCTTGTCGAGTACTTTGCATTTGCCAGCGATGACTTTTCATTAACCAGTTTTGCCTTATTACGTGAAGCCGCTGAGCGTGGGGTTAAAATTAAGATTTTAATGGATAGTTTAAACAATAAACTAAGCCAAGCTGAAATGGCGGCTATCTTAGGTGTGACCGAAAATTCAAAAGCCTTCGAAAATATTGAAGTTAGACTTTTTAATCCACTGCGCGGCTTAAATATCGTTCATCAAACTTATCGTAACCATGATAAGTTATTAAATATCGACGGTGAATACATGATCGTCGGCGGAAGAAATGCCGCCGAATCTTACTTTGGGAAGTCCAAAGTTCTTAACTTCAAAGATGCCGATGCGTTAGTGTCTGGCAAAAGCGCCGAAGAATCCCGAGATTATTTCTTAACTTTATGGAATAAAAACCCCGAAGTTCGAAAACTAGAACTTTACAATTACTCGCAAGTTCGCGTTGATTATCCCAACTGCGCCTCCGCTGAGGAATCACAAACTTGTGGCAAGCCCGAACAAGAAATTAAAGCCAGCTTAACGCGTATTAAAAGTTTGTATCAGCAGTTCAAAGCCGGAAAATCTTGGGTTAAGACAATGCCTTTAGCCGTGATGCTTGCCGATATGGAAGAAGTAGGTCCAATTAAATTTGCTTTTAATGATCCAACACAAACCATGAGTAACGTAGAAGAAAAATTAGCTTCGCAAATTCTTTCGACGATCGTCGAAAATGCGCGTGAAAGCATCGTTATCTCCACGCCTTACTTGTACCCGACAGATAATGAACTAGCCAGTCTACGTGTTTTAGCCGCACGGGGCGTGAACATTAAGATTGTGACAAACTCACTAGCAAGCACTGATTCTACGCTTGTGCATGCGGCGCTGCTTTCGATTAAAAAACAATTGGCTGATATCGGAATCGAACTTTACCTTTATAAAGGCCCCGATGTTTTACACGCTAAAGGCGCCATTATTGATGGCAAAATATCTTTTATCGGATCATTTAATTTCGATCAACGATCCGCAGAAATTAATCGTGAGATTGGAATAAAAGTTGGTGAAAATTCAGCGAAGGCTTCACAATTTTCAAAGCACTTTAATGCCTTCATACAAAACGAGTTGATTGCAAACTCTGTATTAGCGACCAAAGACGGCCGCGAAATAGACTTAATCGCCTTCGATTCAAACGTTTCTATGCAGAAAAAAGCAATGCTGGATCACGCGAAACCATTTATTAGTATGCTGAAAAACCAATTGTAATCTGAACTTTTTAGAAAAGGTGAACGCTATGAAAAAACAAATAAAAATCTCCAGACATTTAACCCTTAGCTTAAGTCTTATTCTAGCGGGTTCTTTATTTGCCGGCTGCCAAAAAGCATCTGACGATAAACCACCGACCCAGCCCGTTGGCTTAATCGCCGTCAAAAAGCAAGCCGCCACGGTTGTTTGTTCATCTCAAATGTTGAAGCTTTACAATCAGTTCGTCGAAAATAAAACGAAGGCCAATGAAGTTAATGATAATCTGCAAATAGATAAAACAAACCAAGAATTAACCTTAACTTACAAAAACTTAAATCTAAAGCAGGCTGAAACCTGCAAATCATTGAGCGCCCAATTTATCACCGATAAAACTTCATCTTGCCTTAAATCCGAGACGGAAAAAACAATTGCTAATTCGGTTTACAAATCCACGGTGGAAAGCTTTTGCCAGCCCATCCTGGACTGGTCTAAAAAAATGACGTTACCCAAGGGATCAACTCCCAGCGAAAAAAAAGAAGCCGCGCTGGTTCTTAACTTCAAAGAATCCTCGCAGTCTTTGATTCAACTAAAAGATTCTTCAGATTTTACATATTTATCAAATCAGTCGATTAAAAAAGGGCTTGATCAGTTCCAAAAAGATATTTTAAACGGAGCAACTACTTGTGCGTTTCAAACGACCGCAGAAGCATCATTGAAAGAAAATCAATTTTCAACTATTTCCGAAATGCCGGGAAGCGTATTTGAATTGGGTTTTGAATTCAAGGGTTCTCGTTTTTCTCTTGCCCTAGAGGATTCTCAAAAAATGATGTTAGGTATGACTTGTTACAATATGACCGTTGGTGCCGAGGCCAGCAAAAAAGATTTATTGCAAAAAGCCTTCGGAGATTTAATTTCTGTTAGCAGCAAAATTATGGTTCAGACAGCACCAACTGAAAACGAAAAGAAAGATTTTGAATTAAGTAAGGAAGTGCCAGTTGAAGCCCCATTTGCGGAAACACAAATATCTGGAAAAACGGCTGAAACTACTTTGACGACCACAGAAAAGCAAAAAAAATCGAATGAAGCGATAGATGACGTGATCGCCAAGGCAAAAGTATCAATTCATGACGTCGTTAAAGATGCGATGGTTGAAGTTAAGGCGACCACCGACCAGGCTCGCACGGAAACCGTTACCGAAGTAAAAAAAGCAGCACAGGAAGTCTCGGATGAAACGATCGCTAAAGCAGCGGTTGCGGCTAAGGAAGTTTCAAAAGTAATCATTCAAGATGCGAAAGTAGCTGCCAACGAAGTTGTTTCTCAGTCTGTTACCACTGTCAAAAAGGCAGCGGTTGATTCGGTAAAAGCGCCGTTCGTTTACGTCGCTAAAAAAGCCGTTGAAATCAAAGACGCCGTTGTTGAAACGACGAAAAAAGCAGTGAATTACGTCGAAGATAAAGCCATTGAAGTTAAAAACTTTTTAAGCAACTCGGTCAAGTCGAAGGATTACTGGACAACATTCTTTGCATCGAAAGGCCAGTAGTTTTTATTTACAAATATTTTTTACTTATAACTTTTAATTCTGCATCCAACTCGTACACCAACGGCACGCCCGTTGGTACGTTGGTTTCTAAAATCTCTGCCGGCGACATGTTCTCCAAATATTGAATCAAGGCTCGAAGTGAATTTCCGTGCGCCGCAATCAGGACTTTCTTTCCTGATAAAATATCCTGGGCAATATGTTGACTCCATAAAGGCAAAACACGAGCAACTGTTTGCTTCAAAGATTCACCGCTGGGTAAT
>JACMQO010000082.1 GCA_014376935.1 Bdellovibrio sp. | reverse complement strand
GCGTTCGTTATGTTCTTAGCGCGTGCAATCGCCTACGCATTAACGATGTCAAAAGGCGAAAATGAAGAACGTCAAGGAACGCCGATGGCTTACTACATCACGCAGTTTGCGCTTGAAATTGGATTTATGTTTTTAGGTTCGATGGTTGTCGCTTGGTTTTCACGTTACCGTGAATACCGCGCCGACAGTGGCGGAGCCCGCTTAGCTGGACGTGATAATATGATTCAAGCGTTAGAGGGCTTAAAGCGAACGTTCGGTGATATTGATTCAACGGATAAGCCAGCGATTCAAGCCATGAAGATTTCAAGTCGCCCGGGTGGTATTATGAAATTATTTTCAACGCATCCGCCACTTGAAGAGCGCATTCAGCGTTTAAGACAGAACGCAGTTTAATTACTAATTTTGAAAGAAGGCACCGGTTATGGAAAAGTTTATTTCAGCAGTTTCAGTGGCTCCCGCATGGTTATGGATTTCATTCTGTATCGGTGTCGTTATTTTACTTTTAATCGATTTAAGTCTATTCGGTAAGGCCGGGCATAAGATATCGCGCAAAACCGCACTGATCGAAAGTGGAATCTGGATTGGGATTTCACTCTTGTTTAATCTTTGGTTTGGTTTTGCCTTCGGCAAAGATCTGGGAATGGAATTTTTAACCGGCTATTTAGTCGAAAAAAGTTTAAGCGTTGATAATCTATTCGTGATTCTTTTAATATTTAGTTCATTTAAAATTCCAGACAAGTATCAGCACAGGGTTCTATTCTATGGGGTGTTGGGTGCCATCGTGCTACGCGCGTTCTTTATCGTGGTCGGCGCGCAGCTTCTGCATTCGTTCCATTGGATACTTTACGTTTTTGGCGCGATTTTAGTTATCACGGCCATTAAATTTTTACGCGAATCAGATGACGAAAAGGTCGACGTTGAAGAAAGCTTTGCGACCCGCACGATCAAGAAATTGATACCGACGACAACTTCGTTTGATGGCAGCAAGTTTTTTATGCTTGAAAATGGGATTCGTAAAGCGACTCCACTATTTTTAGCTTTGATCGTGATCGAAGTGACCGATCTTATTTTTGCGGTAGATTCAATACCGGCCGTCTTTGCGGTCACCCAAGATGCCTTCGTTGCGTTTGCTTCGAATATTTTAGCGATCTTAGGTTTACGTGCGCTTTATTTTGTCTTAGCCGACTGGGTCGGAAAGCTTCGTTATTTAAAACCCGGGCTTGCGGCGGTATTAGGTTTTATCGGCGTGAAGATGCTACTAACGGATGTGTATAAGATTTCAAATTGGGTTTCTTTACTAGTGATTTTCATGATTTTACTGACGGCCGCATTAAGTTCTTGGTACGTGGCGCGCGCTGAGGATAGAAAAGCTAAATAAGTGGAAATTTGTCCCATGAAGAAGCTAGTTTTGAACTCTTAGTAAATTCAATTGTTATTTCTTTGGTGGTTCTGTTATTTTAGAACCACCATAAGAAGGCGGCCCATCATGAATCTATTTAAGCTATTTTTTTTAATCGTCATTAGTACAGCTTTGTTTTCTTGCCAAAGCTCGATCAATAAAGCGGTTAACGAGACGAAATATTCTGTTTACGAATTTTTTGGCGTCGAAAAAAGAGACCTTTTTAAGAAAAAAATTAAGAACACTAAGGATGATCAAGGTGCTGCGGCTGATTCTTTTCAGTCGGCTTTAGACAAATTAAAAGCGATTTATAAATTTGATGGTGGTAATTTAGAAAAGGAATACCGCTCGCTTGACGGGTCTTATAATACAGCTAAAGAAAAAGTAGCGACCGTGCACGCCAGCATCGTTGAAGTCGAAACCGTCGCCAAAGACTTATTTACAGAATGGGAAGGTGAAATTAAACAAATGAAATCAGACGATCTGAAAACTAGAAGTCGTAAAACTTTGTCAGAGACTCAAGCGAAGTATCAAGAATTTCACACCAGTCTCAAAAAGTCTGAAGCTAAAATGGATCCGGTTTTAGCAAAACTTAAAGACCACGTTTTATTTTTGAAACATAATTTAAATGCCCAAGCGATTGCAGGACTTAAAACCGAATCAGGCAAAATTCAAGGCGATATTGAATCCTTGATGAAGGATATGAATAATTCGATCTCGCAAGCTGATGAATTTATTAAATCGATGTAGTGTTAATATGCTAAACGCGGCAAATAATTTTCAGTCAGAAATCACGTTCTTTATTTTTTCAGAACAAGAATTTATTCAATCGTTTCGAAACGCCGATCAAAAGAAGTTGATCATGCCTTCTAGTTTGAAATTTCCGATGAGCGTGCATTCCTACTTTACGTGGACGGATCATCTGAAGAAATTGGTATGATGTCGGGGGCCGTGAATTCGAATATTAGTGCGGCTTATATTTTATGTCGTGATTTACGCTGCATCGAAAAGATCGAAGAAGCTGCGAACCTTTCAGGAAAAAATC
>JACMQO010000081.1 GCA_014376935.1 Bdellovibrio sp. | reverse complement strand
TTTTTAAAGGTCTTCGAGCTCAAGATGCCGCTTTAGAACACTCTGCAACTTGTACAGTTCGAACTGTACAAGTTGCAGAGTGTTCTAAAGCGGCATCTTGAGCTCGAAGACCTTTAAAAAATTATATTGGATTTTTGAATCGGCCTATTGAACGATGCGTATTTTACCAAGTTCAAACGTGCAAACCAACGTCACCGACGCCCTCATAAGGGCTGAAATCGGACGTGTTCCGCGAAGAATTTGGTTTAAAACCAATATACGTAAGCTGCTGAATTAAAAAGAAAATTTCTAAAAACATGACGTAGATTTCTTTCAAAAAACTAGTGTCTTTATTGACCTTTAACTCTCTCGTAAGGCATAAAGTGTCTAAATGTCTCATCATCCCTTAGAAGCTCTACGGAAAAACCCATTTGTTTTGGCGCCGATGGCCGGTATTACCGATCACGCGTTTCGTACGTTTATGAAAAAATTAGATGCTAGTGTCGTGGTGACGGAACTCGTTAGTGCGACCGGTATCGAATACAAATCAGAGCGCACGCTTTCGTTAATGAGCTTCGATGAAACCCAGCGCCCGATCGGGATTCAGCTTTTTGGTGAAGACCCAGAAATTATCGCTCGCGCCGCGCAAGTGGTTGAATCGCAAGGGGCTGATTTCGTTGATCTTAATTTCGGTTGCCCGGTTCCGAAAGTTGTCAAAAAAGGTGCGGGATCAGCGATGATGAAAGACTTGCCATTGATGAAGCAAGTTTTACGTGCGTGCGTGCAAGCCGTGAAAATTCCGGTGACGATTAAAATTCGTACCGGCTGGGATTCTGAATCTAGAAATGCAATTGATGTTTGTAATTTGGCGCACGATGAAGGAATCACTTGGGTTGCCATTCACGGTCGGACTCGCGCGGCCGGTTACGCCGGTTTAGCTGACTGGGATTTTATCACCGACGTAAAAGCGAAAACGAAAATTCCGATTTTAGGTAACGGCGATTTAACGTCTCCGCAAAAAGCCGTTGATCGTTTGAAACAATCGGGGTGCGACGGGGTCTTAATCGGCCGGGGCGCTTTGAAGAATCCGTTGATATTTGCTGACGCTTTAAGCCTTTGGAGAAATGAACCCGTTCGTGATGACTTGAAACGAAACTACAGTGGTATCTTTCAAGACCTAAATCTAGCCATCAGAGCCCATAGTAACGACCATATCACCAATATTCAGCTTAAAAAGTTCGCTTCTTGGTTCTCGACCGGCTATGCGGGCAGTTCGGCGTTCAGAAAGACAATTTTTCAGCTGAAGGATAATGACGAAGTCCTTTTTTGTGCGCTAGACTTCTTCGGTTCAATAGGAAGTATGGAGCAAGAAGATACCAGCCAAGAAAATTTCTTAATGGGTGGTCACGGTTAGTTTTGTGTCAGAAGGCTTTTCGTTCTTTCGAAAGATTGTTACGGTTCAGCCTTAGAAAATTTTAAATTTAAAAATAGAAGTGCGTAAGCAGCGTTAATAAAAAGGAAAAAAAATGCAAGATCCAAAAAAGATTAGAAATATCGCCATCATTGCCCACGTCGATCATGGTAAAACAACATTGGTTGATCACTTGATTAAACAAGCCGGAACATTCCGTGATAACCAAGCGGTTCAAGAACGCTTGATGGATTCTATGGATCTTGAAAAAGAACGCGGAATCACGATCGCAGCAAAAAATGCTTCGTTCACTTATAACGACATCAAAATTAATATCGTCGATACACCGGGGCATAGTGACTTCGGTGGAGAAGTTGAGCGCGTATTGAACATGGTTGATGGCGCGATCTTACTTTGCGATGCTTCAGAGGGACCACTTCCACAAACTCGTTTCGTTTTGAAAAAAGCGTTAGAGCAAAACATTAAAGTAATCGTTGTAATCAACAAGATCGACCGTTCGGATGCTCGTATCCAAGAAGTTCATAATGAACTTTTCGATCTATTCATTGATTTAGAAGCGAACGAAGAACAATGTTCTTTCCATACAATTTACGCGATCGCGCGTGAAGGTATGGCGACATTAGATCCAGCAGTTAATACTGGAAACTTGAAAGCACTTTATGATGCTATCGTTGAATTAGTTCCGCCTCCGACAATTAAAGAAAATGAACCTTTGCAATTAATGGTTTCTAACGTGGGTTACAATGACTACGTTGGTCGTTTAGCAATGGGTCGTATGCGTGCGGGTACAGTTAAAGTTGGCGACGACATTATCTGTATTCAAGAACACGGACAGAAAAAAGTTAAAGTCAGCGCGCTTTTCCAATATTTGATCAATGCGCAGGTTCCGGTGAATGAAATTGGCGCCGGAGATATGGCGATCATCGCAGGTATCGAAGATTTCACAATCGGTGACACAATTACTTCTGCAACTGATCCACGTCCACTTCCACGCATCAAAGTTGACGAGCCTACAGTCGGAATGATTTTCTCTGTAAATAATGGTCCATTCGCTGGTCAAGAAGGTAAGCAAGTTACTTCAAGAAAAATTTTAGAACGTCTTGAAAAAGAATTACTTTATAACGTTTCGATCCGCGTTGAAAAAACAGCGGCGACAGATGCATTTAAAGTTGTCGGCCGTGGCGAATTACAGCTTGGCGTTTTGATCGAACAAATGCGTCGTGAAGGTTTCGAATTACTAGTTTCTAAACCACAGGTTATCTTTAAAGAAGAAAACGGAAAAAAATTAGAGCCGTTTGAACATGCAGTTATCGATATCGAAGATCCATACGTTGGAGCAGTAACTGAAAAGTTAGGTCTACGTAAAGGTGTTATGACAAACATGGTTCAAAAAGGAACGGGTCGTACACGTTTAGAATTCAGAATTCCTTCACGTGGTTTAATCGGTTACCGTTCTGAGTTCTTAACAGATACTCGTGGTACTGGTTTATTAAATACAAACTTTGATGGTTACGACGACTACCGTGGTGACATCAATTCACGTATCAATGGCGCGATGATTTCTGACCGTAAGGGTGAAGCCAATGCGTACTCGATCTGGAATAAGCAAGAACGTGGTCGCATGTTCGTGAATGACGGCGACGTTGTTTACGAAGGTATGATCGTTGGTGAACATGCTAAGGACAATGACTTAATCGTAAATATCCAAGAAGCAAAAAGAATGTCGAACGTTCGTGCCTCTGGTTCTGACGAAGCGATTCGTGTAACACCGGTTAAGCCGATGACACTTGAAGCTGCGATGGAGTGGATCAAAGAAACAGAACTAATCGAAGTAACGCCTAAGACAATTCGTCTTCGCGTAAAAGAATTAGATCCACATAAACGTCCTAAAAGTAACAAATAGGAATAGCTGAAATATGAATGCAGCTGTTATAGCAAAAAACCTTTTTAAAGAGTTTAAATCTGTACCAGCTGTTAGTAACGTCTCTTTTGAAATACAAAGGGGCGAATGTTTCGGGATTCTTGGTCCAAACGGGGCCGGTAAATCAACTTTAATGAAAATGATTTACGGCCACGTGATTCCCAATAAAGGCGAACTTTTCGTCTTAGGTTTGAACTCTAAAACCGACATGAGCCAAATCCGTTCGAAGATTGGCGTCGTTCCTCAAGATGACAGTTTAGATACTGACTTTAATGCCTTAGAAAATTTAAAAATATTTGCCCGCTATCACGGAATTCCATCTGACGTGGCATCCGCCCGTGCTCATCAATTCATTTCAGAAATGAAATTAACCGAGCACCGCTTTAAACGTGTTGAAGAGTTAAGTGGCGGTATGAAGCGCCGATTAGTTGTCGCGCGCGGATTAATGAATAATCCCGAATTAATTATTTTAGATGAACCAACGACAGGTTTAGATCCACAAGCACGGCTTTGGATCTGGAGTTACTTCGAATCGTTAAAAGCTGAAAAGAAAACGATGATTTTAACGACGCATTACATGGAAGAAGCCGAAGTACTTTGCGACCGCATCGCGATCGTTGATCAAGGCCAAATTCTAGATTGCGATACGCCGAAAAATTTAATCTCTAAACACATTGGTGCTGAAGTTGTCGAAATCAATGTGGGTAAAGAGGCTTCGTACTGGAAGACGCAATTCAATGCGCAAGGCATAGATTTTCAAGATTACGAATCGAAATTGTTCGCTTTCTTTCCGGATGCATTAGCTAGACAAAAATTTATTGCGCAGATTCAGAACGTTCATTACTTGATTCGCCCGGCAAATTTAAATGACGTGTTCTTGAAATTAGCCGGTTACCAAATTAGGGCCAACGCATGATTCAAGTATGGCTTAGAAACTTTTTATTTTTTCGTAAGACTTTTTTAATTTCGTTCTTTTGGACGATCTTAGAGCCGTTGATGTACTTAGCGGCGATTGGTTTTGGTTTAGGTCGTTTCGTTGAACAAGTTGAAGGTTTATCATTTATTGAGTTTTACTATCCCGGGTTGTTAGCCACAACGGCGATGACCATTTCTTATTTTGAATCGACGTACCCAAATTATACAAAACTCATGTACCAAAAAACCTATTCGATGATGTTGCTAACTCCATTGACCGAAAAGAAAATTTTAATGGGAGAAATTCTTTGGTCGGCAACGAAGGGTTTTATCGGAGTTTGTGGTGTCGCGTTTGTTTCATTATTTTTTGGTTTAGCTAATTCGCACACTCTAGCAACGCTGCCAGTTTTATTCTTAGTGTGCTTGGTATTCGCGGCTTTCGGCATGGTGATGATCTGTATCGCACGCAGCTACGACTCATTTATCATTTCGACATCAGGAATTATTATTCCGCTATCGTTATTAAGTGGAACATAT
Organism: Bdellovibrio sp.; assembly: GCA_014376935.1. Classification (GTDB taxonomy): domain Bacteria; phylum Bdellovibrionota; class Bdellovibrionia; order Bdellovibrionales; family Bdellovibrionaceae; genus Pseudobdellovibrio. The sequence continues at coordinate 3,389 of JACMQO010000081.1, read as the reverse complement.
TTTTCAATCAAAGATATGCCGATCTTTTTTAAGGACCTATCGTTAGTACTACCGCTGACTCACGGAGTGAACTTAACTCGCGATATTTTATATCGTACGCCGGGTGTTTCTAGCGTTGTTAGCGTTGTCGTTTTGTTAATTTACTTCGGTGTGTTAAGCACGATCGCTTATCGCTTGTTTAAGAAGAAATTAGTTCAATAGCGTCCTATTGTTTTTTAATCGCGGTTTTCAGTTTCTAATTTTTCTAAATCATCGATCGTCAATTCCGGATCAGTCGCGGACGAGTCCTTCGAATTTTCTGCGGTAGCATCTGCTTTTTGCACCACCACCGGTTTGGCAGACTTTAAGAATAAATCCAAGCCGTCCATCGCAACTAGATATTCATCCGTCGAAATGCGCTTGTACTTATGAGAATTTTCAATGATTTGCGCCAGTCGGCGACGGGCAAAGCGGGTCAAATCTTTACGGTAATACGACTGCGAATACTTTTCGGGATTCGGCAGAACCATCGCTAAAAATGCTGATTCTAAAACGCTTAAAGATGCGGGTGATTTTTTAAAGTAAGCTTGGGCTGCGGCTTTAACGCCGAAAATGTCTTTTCCAAATTGAACAATATTTAAGTAACGCTCTAAAATTTCTTTTTTGGTTAAAGTTTTCTCGATTTCCATCGTAATTAAAGCTTCGACGCCTTTTCTGACGAAGGTTTTATTTTTTGATAAAAACATATTTTTAGCTAATTGCTGGGTGATCGTCGAACCGCCACAGACGATTTTATTTTTTTCTAAGAATTTTTCGTAGCAGCGCTCGATGCCTTCTTGATCGAAGCCATTGTGCTGATAAAAAGAAGAGTCTTCAGTTAGTATGATCGAGTTCTGTAAATATTTAGAAATATGTTCTAGCGGAACGTAATTTTTTGTACCTGGGCATAAATCGACTTCGAACATCGTCGTTTTAATACAGCCTTTAATTTGTTTCGACGACGGAAACCAAACCCAAAAGGCGAACAAAGAACCAAAAATAAGAACGGCAATGCCCAGTAATATTTTTTTCATTAGATATAATTATTGTCTTTCATCCAGCGCACACTTTTTTCGATAGCTAGGGCGGACGGAGCCGGGTTAAATCCCAGTTCGCGTTTTGCTTTACTGCTATCGAACCAGTGAAACATCGTGGCAGTGTACGCATTTTCTCGGCTTAGGCCAGCAGAAAATCCCATTGCGGTCAGTGTGTCACCGATTATACCGATCGCGTGTAAGGCCGCATCGGGCATTTTAATTGATGGTGGTTTAACTCCGGCATATTTTGCAATTTGTTCAAACAAATCTTTGATGAACATATTTTCAGAAGCCAAGATGTAACGTTCTCCGTTACGGCCTTTTTCCAATGCTAGTAAGATGCCGTCGATGACGTCTTCAACACCGACAACGTTCACTCCGCCACCAGTGTAAAAAGGAAATTTACCTTGAGCCACTTTGACTTGGGTTTTACGGCTCCCTTTTTTCGCATCGCCAAAGCCGTAGATGGTACTTGGGTTTACGCACACGGCGCGAATTTTATTTTCTTTCACCGCGGCTATAACTAGCTGTTCAGCTTTTCTTTTTGTTTCAAAATAACCTAGGTTTAAATCGCTGATGTTATATTGAAATTCTTCATTCATCGCGACAGGTTTTGTTTGTGCGCCAATGGCTACAACAGATGATAAATGTAAAAGTTGTGGTACTTGTAGTTCTGCACAGGCTTCGATGACATTAGCGGTTCCTTCGACATTGACTTTATCCATCATCGGGCGATCGGCCTTTTTGTAAGCCACGACGCCTGCTAAATGGAAAATGACATCTTTGTTTTTAAAATTTTGTTTCAGTGAACTGATGTCTGTTACGTCTCCGTAGACGTAGTTCGGTTTCACATCTTTTAATTCACTGAGATCGCTATTTTTTCTGACAAGGGCATCAACGTCGTGGCCCTCTGCCATTAGGCGTTTGGTTAGCCACGATCCTAAAAAGCCATTAGCTCCGGTGACTAGAACTTTCATTTGCAGGTTCCTCTTTGGTTGTGAATTTCAGTTTCGGCAAAAGTCTTTTCGCAAGCGAAGAAAATAGTAAACCCCAAAGAATACCCATAAAGCCACCTGCAAAGACATCAGATGGATAATGAACGCCGTTATACATACGACTGTAAGAAACGGTCGCAGCTAATGCGAATAGCGGGATTTTGATAACCGGAAAAAAAGCCGACGTATAGGTGGCGAAGGTAAACATGTTGGAAGCGTGGTTTGAATAAAAACTTTTTGATCCAGCCGGGCTTCTTTGCGTAATTTGAATTTCAGCATTTTGAAAAGGGCGGGGTCGATCATAATGATTTTTTACTCGGGCTCCCATAAAATCGCCGAAAGCCAAAGCTAACAATAAAATTAAAAATAAAGAAATCCCGATTCGGCTGAACTTTCGATAAAAGAAAAGCAACATCAGTGGAACGACGATCCAACCGAAAAAAGGCATCTTATGTAGATCTGTAATCCACGGAAAAAATTGATCTTGCCACGGTGACGCTGATGTTTGGTTAATCCAATGAATAATTTGATAATCCAATTTTAAGATCGACTGTAGTATTTGGTCTAGCATAGGCACTAAAGTCTAGCGCTAATCGGATCAACGTGAAAGCTATATTGAAGTGTGGCAGACTTTCATCCATGGATAGATCTACAGTTATAGGACTTATAATCGGAATTGGCGGCATCTTACTAGGAAACTTCTTAGAGGGTGGCCATATTGCGTCGCTAGGTCAAGGCACCGCATTTATTATTGTTACGGCCGGAACATTAGGCGCCGTTCTGATTTCAAATCGCTCAAGTGATCTGAAATTAGGGTTTCAACTGTTTAAGCAAACATTTCGCGAAACAAATTTAGACTACGAAAAACCAATGGCTGAAATTTTAGAGTGTGCTCGCATCGCTAAAAAAGAAACGCCATTAGCGATCGAACCGAAATTAAATCAAATTCAAAGCCCACTACTGCGCGAAGTTTTGAAAAACATGATCGACGGTGTCGATGTCGATATGACTCGAAAAATATTTGAATACCGTATCGATAAAGATGAAAAAAAATTACTATCCGCGGGTCGCATCTGGGCCGACGCTGGAGGTTTTTCGCCAACGATTGGAATTATCGGTGCGGTACTGGGCTTAATTCATGTGATGGGTAACCTAACTGATACTTCAAAATTAGGAACTGGTATTGCCGTTGCCTTTGTAGCAACCGTTTACGGTGTGGGTTTTGCCAACTTAATTTTTATTCCGATCAGCAATAAGATTAAGAAAAATATTTTCGAGCTAACACGCTATAAAAAAATGATTCTTGAGGGCGGTTTGTTGGTCAGTTCGGGCTTAACAC
>JACMQO010000080.1 GCA_014376935.1 Bdellovibrio sp. | reverse complement strand
TCAGAATTTACCTCAGCTGAAAACTGACAGGCCATCACGAAAAAATTATTTTTATCCGCCTGATAGACTGACGATTCAATTCTTGTTTGACCGTCTGCTGATTTAACCAACGGACCTGTAGCCACTTTAAAGTACGTTTTATTCAGATCGTACTGACCCATCTTTTGGGTGACTTTACAAATCGACTTGTTTTCAGTCGTAAGCACATCGTTCGGATTAGCAGACATCGTGATCTGATTCATCTTTGCCACATCTAAAATCTGGAATGCATTTAACATTCGAGTTTGAGTAAATGGATTCACAAATTGACTGCCGTTGATCGCGACGTTATCTGTGGTTAATGTGATATAGGCCGCTAAATTTTTTGCGACTTCTTCAATAAACAATCCCACCGTTGTATGCGTACAAATCAAAGACAAATTTCCATTGGCATTTACAAATTCTAAGCGGTCTTCATAAATATCAAAACTTTTACTAATTAACATTTTAGCTTGGCTTGAAAAAGTCAAAGCATCGCCCGCGGCAAAAGATGAAGCTCCTTCAATGCGGCAATAGGTGTTTTCGTTGCTACGCGCCAGCAAAGGTAACGCCGATTTTTCTTCGGCGATTTTCGTTCTAAAAACCACCGCGGCTGAATCCGAGATCTTATTTAAACCGACTAAATCTTTAAATGTTAAATACGTATTTTTCGACGCCTTAATACTTTCAGTGTCTTTTGAAATCGCATTTTTTGCGATATCTGTCTTATCTTTTTTATCTTTGCTTGCGATTCTTTTTGATTGTTCGATCTTGATTTGTTCTGGCGATTTTACACCGATGTAATCAACTTTTTCTAATTTAAGATTTGTGTAATTGACGCACGCTTCAACTTTATTCTCGGCAGCTTTCGCGACGGGTGCAGGTGTAGTCGGCACTGCCGGCAAAACAACAACAGTTTTATTTTCTTCTTTTTTATCATCTGCAGTTTTCACACGTGTCATTTTTTCGCTGATCGAATTAGCTGGAATTGGATTTTGCCTCGCTTGTTCTTTTTGAATTCGCTCGAGCACTTGCTGGTCAGTCTCTTGGGCTTTTGTGTTATCGGTATGAACTCCGGTTAACAAACCAGAATCTGTGGGCTTCGCACAGCTTTGCATTAAGGCCAAAACTGCTAGGTAAGAAACAACTTTTACGACCAAGATTTGATATGTTTTCATAAATGACATCTTTGCAATTTAGACTCCCTTTCAGAATGAAGTCAGGACGTTACGAACGTCTATAACCCGAACAGCGCCTTTAATCGTCACCCCTCGCACGATTCATTTTACATGATAGAAGCAGTCCAAATCTATTTTGGAACACTTTGTTCCAAAATAGATAGCCAAGACTAACCGGCCCGGCTAAACCTAAATCAACAACAAGACTGAACCACTCAGTCAAACTAGGGGGAATTTATGAAAAATCTTATCACGGCGTTAGCAACATTAGTTTTAACGATGGCAGCACAAGCCCAACTTTCACAAATCGGCGCAGTGACTTCGGGCGGTTCAGGTTGCTTGAATAGCAATATCAAAGTGTCTGTGAATTCAGGCGGCGTCACGATCGTCTACCCTCAATTTCAACTTCAAGCCGACGGCTCTAGAACACTTGTTCGCAGCACTTGCGCAGTTGCGGTGCCGGTCAACGTGCCTGATGGTTTTCAATTATTGGCTTCAGCGGTTTCTTCAGGTCTATCGCGCTTACAGGTGAAAGATCGCGTAGCCCTATCACAAGAATTATTTTTAGCGGGATTAAGAGGCGTTCCGCAAGCGGCCATCTTAACTGAGACGAATCGATTATTTACCTTAGGTAAACTGAACTCCGCGAACACATTAGTGAAATCGGCCTGCGGACAAGATACTATTTTACGACTTAATTTAAGTGCGACTGCGCAATTGGCGGCACCGGCGACTTCGTCAAAACTAGCCATTAACAAATCGCAAATCACTTTACGACTGGTGCCATGTCACTAAATTGAAGGTCGGCCTATCTATTGCTTAGTCAACTGGGTGGCTTAACTGATGACACCACATGGTTTCTAAACTGTAAAAAAGAAAGGAGTGAACAATGAATGAACAAATCGCAATTCAAACAAAAATTCGCTCTGAATTCGAAATTTTACAGCGGAAGAATCCCGCATTTTCGATGCGCGCCTTTGCCAAAAAATTACAGCTAAGCCCCAGCGCCTTAAGCGAAATTATCGCCGGTAAACGTAAGATTTCAAAAAAAATGGCTTTACGCATTTTGGATCGCATGCAGATTGAGCCCACCGAAATTCAAAACTTACTTTCGCAATTTGAACCTTTAAAAAAAGGTACGGTCGAACCTGCAAGCAGCAAATTAGCGTTAATTAAATACAAAAAAAATATCGACTTTTTAAAGTTACGAGCCGATGAATTCAGCCTGATCAGCGAATGGCAGCACTTTGCCTTATTATCATTAATGGAAACGGTGACTTTTATTTCTGATTTACCGTGGATGGCGACTCGCCTTTCGCTAAGCCTTCACGAATTACAAAAAACGATTATTCGTCTAACGGATTTAAAACTTATTACTAAAAAATATAACCGTTTTATTCCATTGGGCGGCCCAATGATCACTACTGACAATGTCTGCGATGCGGCGATTCGAAAATCGCACTACAACGATCTAAAATTAGCCGAAAAAGCATTAGATGAAGTCAATGTCGAAGACCGCGATTTTACGGCCGTTACGATTGCCGCTGATAAAAATAAGTTGCCAGAAGCAAAACGCATGATTCGTGAATTTCAAGATTCACTGACGCAGTTTTTAGAAGACGGTGAAAAAAGTGAAGTTTATAAAATGACGTTTTATATTTATCCGTTAACACACCCAGCGAACGAGGACCTCTATGAAAAGTAAATATTTTTCTTCGATTTTAATGACAACTGCTCTATTTACAAATCTGGCGCACGCCTCGCAAACCACTTTATCTCAAGCCTTAAATATTAAGCCCGGAGTTATCAATACAACTCCACCCGCGGCTCCCGCGAAAAACGTGATTGTTGTCGACAACCGCGGCTATATTATACCCGACAGTATTAAATTAATTCGAAGTGCGAACGGCCAATTCAAAGTCGATCGCATCGATATCATCGGCCACAAGGTTGGAAATGGCGGCGACTACATTCGTTCGACATTTATTCAAGTCGGAAAAAAAGCTCTTGAGTATGTTTTAACGACCGAAGCAGGAAACACGATTGTTCGTAAAAACAATTTAAATACGGATGATTTAAAGGCGGCTTTAGATATTAACCGTGTTGTCTTAACGGATGAAACCTTATTCGACGACACAGGATCTGTCGTTGACGCCATTGGTATTCCAGGCTTAATTATATTAAATAGTTCAGCATGGTTAGAGCACTTTGAAAAAGAAAGAAATATTCAATATTTAGTTTTTCATGAATTACTTCGTAGCGCTTCGGTCAATGATGATAATTACGTTATTTCGACTGATCTGATACAAATTCCAAATTCGTTTCGATTAGCAACCCGCTTGGTCCCATTGATTCCGATGATTGAAGGCGATTCTATACAATCGCTATTTGATCTATCAAGCGTCGCTTCAAATGGTAGCGGTTGTTCGGCACAGAAAAAAGAAATTTACACCGAACTGGATTTAACAAAAAATTCGTTAGAAATTTCATTAAGTAACTATATCACGCAAAATGATACGAATCGTTTAGTCGATAACAAAGCCTGCAGCCTAGCGATTCCTGTCAAGTTACCAAAAGGAAAACGTCTGGTCATTTCGTTGATTGATCTACAAGGTGTTGTTTCTCCCCGAATAGGTCAACTTCAAACCACATCAAGTATTAAGTTTGAAGCTTTCATTGCGGGAACCATTAAACCGTCGAACGCTAAGGTTATTACCCTAGGTTCTGACGAGCGCAGCTTCTTATTTAGAAAGACAGATGTGTTAACTTCAGGCTGCGGAACCACCGAAATGATTCGCCTTAACACCAGTAACACTTTAACTTCAAAAGTAATCAGTCAAACTACGACCGGTTCGGAAAGTATTCTTGCGAATACTTCACAAATTAAAAAGATCTCTGTTCTGATGAATATCGAAAGTTGCCCGTAACTATATAACAAAGGAAGTTTCGGAAACTTTATTCCAAAACTTCTTTTGCTCTAGCGCTTGAATCTGAAACATCTTTAAACCCGAAATATAATTTAGATTCTTTTTTTGCGCGTATTCTAATCCCATTGAGTTTTCAACGTAGTTTAAATCTACAACCAAGGCCGGCTTCCACCCAACAGGCGGCCACTGGGTATCGGCATGACGTGGAGCCGCCCAAACTAATACCGAAGGCTTCAAATCTGAGACATCTGTTCCATCGCGCTGAAGTGCCGTTTGCGACGACATATAGATGGCATCGGGTAGCACGGATTGCATCATATGCAAGGTTCCACCGCCGCCCCAAACAGCTACGGTTTCATCTTTTCTTAATGTCACTTCTTTCATTAAATTCTGAAAGCCAAAAATATCAGTATTATAACTAATCACTTTTGTTCCGGTTAAGTAAAGGGTGTTGACCGATTCAAATTTTTTAGAATTGTCGTCACTTTCAGTTGATATTGAATAAGCCACTTTTTTTAACGGAGCCGTTACCGCCGCATAAGTCAGCCCCACAGACTTGAGCCATTTATAATTCTTCTGCAGTTCAGTTTCATCGATTTCAATCGCGGTAAAGAACGTGCTTTTGTTCGCAAAGAAAGATTTATGGGCCTCGGGACTTCTAGAAAAAAGAACGGGCTTTCCTAAAACGGCAGCGAAGCGATTGGGTCTTTCTAAGGGTAATGATAGCCACTGATATTTCGAAGGCTGATCTTTTAAGAAAGTAAAATTACGAATAAAATTAATTTCTTGAAGGTATTTTGCCATCTGGCGGTACCACATCCATTTACCATTTTTTGAACGTGGTAAAAAACTTCTGTTTCTAGAGTCTACTTGCTGCCAGTTGTATCCTTTTATTAAATCATCAAAGGATTCAACCGCGGGGCTTAGCTTAACGTGATAATCTTTAATATCTTGCACCTGCTTCAAGGCCTGATCGATTTGATCTGTATGACAAGAAATAATGTTACGTTTATTTTTGGCAAAAAAGCTGGGCTTATGCGGAAGCTCGATATCAAAATCGTAGCGTGCGTTCGCAAATTCAGGAACTTTTTCGTTTCGTCGAACCGAAATAAGCCATTCCTTGTCACAGTCGGCCTGCACAACGTTTACAATTTTTTCAAGACTAATTAAATCTGTGCGCAGCTCGATCACTTTGTATCTAGCTTTCAGATAATCTAAGTTCGAAATTTCTTTTTCAGTTAAAGTGTAAAAAGCATCATCAATAAAAAATTCGCCCGTAACAATTTTCTTTTCTGTTTCATTTTCAGCTTCAATACCCTCAGGCATTGAATATAACTGCGTTGCCTTGTCTAAAAATTTTTCGTTACGTTCTAAGTAGCGCTGCTTGTACTCTTCAAGTGGGCTTTCATCCGGATTCAACCTTGGTCGATTTAAAAAAATACGACCCGATTTATCGGTCAAACGGCTTAATAGTAAAACTTCATTCTCGTTCGAAATTCTTTTTAAATTGAACCCCGCACCCAAACTAATCACGTAAGATGAATTTTCTGAGGTCAATTTTTTAAAAATAGATTCTTCAAGTTCGCGAAAATAGGCTTCGCCTTTATCTTTAAAGATATTTCGGATGCTTTGTTTTTCAGACAGTTCGATTTGCTCGTCTAAATCAAAATGGACCGCGTCGATTCCTAGTTGTTTACAATAGGTCTGGTGCCTTTTTAGAAAAGATGTTTTGCCGACGCCTCTGTGACCGATGATGACTTTTTTCATATGCAGACCCGCTTACCCTTGTTGGATTAAAACTCTGTCGCTTGTCTTTCAACTTCGTCTAGTATTTTTTGAACCGAAACTTTTTGGCGAATAACGAACCCTATTTTTTTAATGAAAATAAAATCCATTACATTTTCTGCTGTTACTTTTTTATCTTTTAATAAAAGTTTTTGAATCTGCGCGCGCTTCATTTTTTGTAAAAGATTTTGCATTGAATTTTTCGAAGTGAACGAGAAAATTAAATTTGAAATTCGAATAAAATCATTTTCTTTTAAAAGACCCAGATGAAAGCTAAAACGGGCCGCGAATAACGTTCCGAAAAGAACGGCCTCTCCGTGAGCCATTTTATAATGACTTTCAAAAACGTGCCCCATCGTGTGCCCTAGGTTCAATACACGCCGTAAACCCTTTGTTTCGTATAGATCGGTTTGAACGACTTTCATTTTTGCGGCGATCAATTGAGGTAAAATAGAGATTAGATTTTTTTCTTTAAAATCGTCTTCATTAGATTCGACCTGTTCAAATAAATGAGGTGAATTGATCACACCCATTTTAATGACTTCACCCATCGCTTCGTTCAAACGCACTTGCGGCTGGGCGGTTAACAACTGATGAACGATATAAACTCTATGGGCCGTGTAAACAGTGCCCAATTGATTCTTTTGATGATCAAAATTTAAGGCGTTTTTTCCACCGTGAGCCGAGTCGATCGCCGCTAACCATGTTGAAGGAATTTGCACAAATATGCGGCCTCTCAAAAATATGCTTGATAAGAAGCCAACGAAATCGCCGACGCTACCGCCACCGACTGCAATGAAAGTTAATTGCGTAGTCTGGGGTAAGCTCATGCGGCTTAATTTTTTCAAGACTTTTTGCAACGACTCTAGGGTTTTTAAAGATTCTCCGGCTTTCAGAGGCATTTGGTACTGAAAACCTTTTTTCCATTTTTTAAAAAAAGGTTTCGAGTCTAGGATTTGATCGTAAAATAAAACGCTTTCAACCGGAAACTGGTTTCGTGTGGGTAAATGACTTTGAAAAAGGACATTATTTTTCACTCTTCAAATCTAGGCCGATTTATAATTGATATCAAGCATTAGGCCGTGATGATCTAGCCGTTTTAACTTAAACTAACCTAGTTTTTTAAAAACCTAAGAAAGGCTGAATCATGCAAAAAATCAAAGTAGCGAACCCTGTGGTAGAACTTGATGGCGACGAGATGACTCGTATCATCTGGAAATTCATCAAAGACAAATTAATCTTACCTTACTTAGATATCGACATTAAATATTTCGATTTAGGTATGGAACAACGTGATGCGACGAACGATCAAGTGACGATCGATTCAGCTGAAGCGATTAAAAAATATAACGTTGGCATCAAGTGCGCAACAATCACACCTGACGAAGCCCGCGTCAAAGAATTCAAATTAAAACAAATGTGGAAATCACCGAACGGAACGATCCGTAATATTTTAGATGGTACGGTTTTCCGCGAGCCAATCATTTGCAAAAACGTTCCACGCTTAGTTCCTAACTGGACAGCACCGATCTGTATAGGTCGTCATGCATTCGGCGATCAATACCGCGCGACTGACTTTGTCACAAAAGGCGAAGGCAAATTAACAATCACTTTCGAAGGTAAAGACGGCAGCAAGATCAGCCACGAAGTTTACAACTTCAAAGGCGACGGCGTAGCATTGGCTATGTACAATACGGATGAATCAATCACTGGATTCGCCCGTTCTTGCTTAAACACAGCTTTACAAAAAAAATGGCCTTTATACTTATCAACGAAGAACACGATCTTAAAAAAATACGATGGTCGTTTCAAAGATATCTTTGAAGACATCTACCAAAAAGAATTCAAAACAAAATACGCAGAAGCAGGAATCACGTATGAACATCGCTTAATCGATGACATGGTGGCTTCAGCTTTAAAATGGAGTGGTAATTTTGTATGGGCTTGTAAGAACTACGATGGCGATGTGCAGTCTGACACCGTTGCGCAAGGTTTCGGTTCTTTAGGTTTAATGACTTCGGTTCTTGTGACCCCGGATGGGAAAACTATGGAGTCAGAAGCGGCTCACGGCACAGTGACTCGTCACTTCCGCGCGCACCAAGAAGGAAAACCAACTTCGACGAATCCGATCGCATCTATCTTTGCTTGGACTCGTGGTTTAGAGCACCGTGCAAAATTAGATAACAATCCAGCATTAGATAAGTTCTGCAAAACTTTAGAAAAAGTCTGCGTAGAAACAGTCGAGTCAGGAAAAATGACAAAAGACTTAGCGGTTTGTATTTATGGCGAAAAGTTAACCAAAGATCAGTACTTAAATACTGAACCATTCTTGGACGCTATCGATCAGAATTTGAAAAAAGCGATGATGATGTAATAAGCTAAAAGGGACCGAAAGGTCCCTTTTTTTTTGGTTTAACGGGGTTCAGTGTCTAAAAAAATTAAAGTACTATTAGCCGCTTTAACTCTTGTTACGATCAGTATTGCTTTGTCTGTGCTTTGGTATTTTCAAACAAAAAACTACTACGACATCCACTTAAGCCTACGCACCGTCGAGCTTCAGGGAAAAGTTAAAATCCTACGTCAAAGTAATTACTGCACTAAAGCTGACGACAAGCCCGATTGCTTTCAGGCCTTCTTAATTGCAAACGAACAAGTTAAATTTGCCCAAGACCTTTTTGGCTTTTCTCCGGCCATTACTTCCATTTGCGACAAAGACATCCACTGCGAATTTGAATCGACGAATAAATTGATCGCCGTTTTAAATATTGATCGCCTATGGCTACTTGAAAATGTGAAGACTCCAGATGCAACTTTTAAAAGAATTTATAAAGAAGAACTTTCGGTCATTGATATGTTCTTAAGAACGTATCGTAAAAAATTAGTCGATCGCTACAACGTTGAAATTGATCCGGTAAAAAAAATTGCACTAGTTGATTATGCGAAGATGATTGACGCTAAAATCATCGATCTTCCAAACACAAATATCACGCGTCAGTAAATACGCGCACCGAAGCAGTTCGGCTACTACAATGAAAAAATAAAAAAGGCCATCCGAAGACAGCCTTTATTTCATTCCCGCATTTATTTTTAAAAAACTAAGTCCGGTTACGTAATTTTGGATCTAACTGATCACGTAGACCATCGCTGATCAACTGGGTTGATAAAATCAAAAGTAGTAAACAAAATCCTGGAATCGTCATTAACCACGGCGCGACTTCGATGAAGTTCTTCGCGTCGCTCAGCATAGTTCCCCATTCTGGATACGGTGGTTGAACGCCTAAGCCCAAGAAACCTAAAGCCGCCGTATTTAAAACCGCGTCACTGAAACAAACCGCTGACTGAACTAAAATCGGCGTTAAGCAATTAGGTAGTAAATGTTGAATCATGATTCGGATATCAGAGGCCCCCAAAGCTTCAGAAGCTTGGATGTACTCTTTAGACACTTCAACCATCGCCGCTGAACGCACTAAGCGGTACATCGACGGCAATGCCACGATCGTCACACTTAAGATGGTATTGATTAAGCCTGAACCCAAGACAACGATCACAATCAAAGCTAAAAGCAAACTTGGAACCGCTTGAAGGGATTCCATAATTTGATTCAGAATTTTATCAGTACGGCCTTTGTAATAAGCCGAGATAATACCAAGGCTGGCCGCGATTAAAATTGAAAAGACCGTTGAAACAACACCAATACCGACCGAGAAGCGTGCACCAACCAAAAGGCGTGATAGTAAATCACGACCTAGATCATCGGTTCCTAACCAAAACTGACTTGTGCCAGCCGCTTTCCAAAATGGAGCTGCTAATTGAAAATCAGGAAACACATCTTGGTACGAATAAGGCGCCGCAACGTATGATAGGGCCACTAAGAAAAGAAAAAAACCGAACAACGACATGCCAATTTTTAAATTTCTGTTTTTTAAGATTTTTGAAAATTTAGATTTTTGTTTCATTATTTTGAAGCTCTCATTTTCGGATTTAGTTTTTCAACTAGCATATCCACTAAAATATTTGTGATCGCAATCACACACATTGAATAGAAAACACCGGCTTGAACCACAGGGTAGTCACGAGCTTCAATACTTTTAATCAACCAACGTCCAAGCCCTGGCCAAGAAAATAAAGTTTCAGTGATAATCGCACCCGTTAATAATTGACCTAACGAAAGACCAATCGCAGTCACAACCTGAGGCATCGCATTTTTCAAAATATGCTTAAAGATAATTTTAAAATGTGAAAGGCCTTTGGCCCGTGCCGTACGGATGTAATCTTCTTTTTCAACGTCAATAAACGCCGAACGTGTAATACGTGTAATTAAAGCTAATGGAATCGTACCTAAAATAAACGCCGGTAAAATTAAATGCACAACGGCACTACGGAAAGCCGCAAAACCTGCCTCGCTAAACCACGTATCGATTAAGAAAAAACCTGTTTTGAATGGAATATCATATTCGACATCAATTCGTCCTGAAACCGGAAGCCATTGAAGCTGAACCGAGAAAAAGAAAATACCAAGTAAAGCCCACCAAAAAATTGGCATGGCAAAACCAATCGTCGAAATGGTCACCGCGCCGTAATCCCAGATCGAATTTCTTTTCATCGCCGCTAGAATACCTAAGCACAGCCCAACAACCGACGCCCACAATAAGGCGAAGAAGGCTAATTCAACCGTTGCTGGTAATAACACGCGAAACTCGCTGATGACAGGCTGATGCGATACCGTAGATTCACCAAAATCGCCTTGAATTGCGTTTCCAACGAAAATTGAAAACTGTTTCAAGATCGGTTGATCCAGTCCATAGTAATGCTTCAGCTCGGCCATGCGTTCAGCCGTGGCTCCACGTTCGCCAAGTAAATTAATGACGGGATCACCCGGGATCAGCCTTATGATAGTAAAGCTGACCGTCGCGATGAAGAAAAATGAAATAATAAGTCTAAATAATTTATTTAATATCAACACTTTCAAATTGCTCGTGTCCAAAAGGATTAATTGTGTAGCCAGTTACTTTATCGCTAACCACTTTGTTTAATCTAGAGTGAGCGATAGTCACCCATGGTTTTTCTTTTTTGAAAACAGCCTGAGCTTGTTCATAAAGCTTCGTGCGTTTCGCTTGAGTTGGTTCTTCTTTTGCTTTTTGAACCGCGTCGTTAAATTCTTTGTTACACCATCTAGCTAAGTTGCTACCCGCTTCAACTGCAGAACAACCTAACAACACATTCAAGAAATTATCAGGATCGCCATTATCTCCTGTCCAACCCATTTGCGCGACCGAGTGAAGACCTTGTTTTGTTTTTTCTAAGTATGTGGGCCAGTCGAAAGTAACTAATTTTACTTTGATACCGATTTTCGCAAGATCAGCCTGCATCAACTCACCCATTTTTTTACCGTTAGGCATGTAAGGACGTGAAACCGGAATTGTCCAAAGGTCAGTTTCAAAACCATTTGGAAAACCAGCTTCAGTTAAAAGCTTTTTCGCTTTTTCTGTGCTGTATTCATCGTCTTTAGTCGCTTTGCTATAAGACCACATTGTTGGTGGAATTGGATTTTTTGCGATCGTTCCTTGGCCTTTGTAAATCGCATCGATGTACGATTTTTTATTTAAAGCCATTGTGAAAGCTTCACGCACTTTTAAATTATCAAAAGGTTTTTTTGACGTATTAAAAGCCACGTAACCCGTGTTTAAACCTTCTGTTGAAATCAGTTTAATGCCCGGTAATTTTTGAATTTGATCGATGTCTTGTGGTTGCGGTTCGCTCATCACGTGACATTCGCCAGTTTTCATTTTTTGTAAACGCACGGTTGAATCCGTTACAACAACGAAAACTAAATTATCTAATTTAGGTTTTCCTTTGAAATACTTATCAAAAGCTGTGTAACGAACAGTTGAATCTTTTTGATAGCTTTTGAAAACAAATGGGCCGGTACCGATCGGTTTTGTTTCTAAAGTTTTAAGACCTTTACCTGATTTCACTAAAGATTGAGCGTACTCTTCAGATAAGATACTTGCGAAATCCATCGCTAAATTTGCTAAGAATGGAGCTTCTGGTTTTGTTAATTCGAAAACAACCGTGTAGTCGTCTACTTTTTTAACATCAGCAATAATTTTATCTAACTCCATACCTTTAAAGTATTCGTAGTTTCCGTTTGGAATCGCTAACGAATTTTTAGGATCCATTTGAGTTTTAAAAGTGTACACAACGTCGTTCGCGTTAAATGTGCGTGTTGGTGTGAAGATATCGTTGGATTGGAACGCAACGTCTTTTCTTAATTTGAAAGTATAAGACTTACGGTCTTTAGAAACTGTCCAAGATAAAGCTAAGCTAGGTTCAACTTCTGTTGATCCTTTTTTGAAATCAACTAGGCGGTTAAAGATCGCTTGGCTTGAAGCATTCAAGCTAACTGAATCTGTTGTCAATTGAGGGTTGAAACTAGCGGGGCTACCCTCCATGCAATAGATTAATGTTTTTGCGGCCATCGCATTCAGACTGAAAACCAGAAAAAACAAACCAATGTAGTTTTTCGACATAAACTCCTCTTTCGTTGGGGGACTCTTTGTATATAAATCTGAGCCGAGAGTCACATAGTCATTTCGGCCTGACAATAAGAATCGCTACTTTTTTTACCATTCAATGGGTTTTAGTTTTTTAGATTTTAACCAAGCATTTGTCTGCGAAAAAGGTTTCGATCCGAAAAATCCGCGATGTGATGAAAGCGGCGAAGGATGCACACTTTGTAGAACGTGATGGCGCGTCGTATCGACGAAGGAAGCCTTCTTTTGTGCATAGGCGCCCCATAAAATAAATACAACATTTTCACAATTTTCATTCACAACGCGAATCATTTTATCGGTGAACTCTTCCCATCCTTTTTTTTGATGAGACGCTGCGTGCTCTTTCTCGACGGTTAGAACACTGTTCAACAGCAACACGCCTTGCTCGGCCCAGCGTGAAAGATCACCAGAAACAGGAATAGGGATTTCTAAATCAGATTTTAATTCTTTAAAAATATTCTGCAGCGAAGGTGGCTGACGAACACCTTCAGAGACTGAAAAACACAAACCATTAGCTTGGCCCGGCCCGTGATAAGGATCTTGTCCTAAAATCACGACCTTAACGTCTTTGAGCGGCGTCAAATTTAGCGCCTGAAAGTATAAAGGCTTCGGTGGATAAATGGTTTTGCCCTCTGCATATTCACTTTTCAAAAACTCTTTCAAGTTTTTCATTCGCGGTGTTTCGAATTCAGAATCAAGATGCTTAAGCCATGACGGTTCTATTTTTGCTGTAGAAAAGGAAGTAGACATATGGATCAGTTTAATACACTGACTTAGGTCGATACACATCTGTTGATGTTCTGCATTTATAACTAATTTAGCGCGTTTTAAAGTCACCAAAAGACTTTGGCCCATAGGACTTTTGAGAATCTTTCCAGCATGGTATTATTAAATAAACCTGAAACGATCTCAGAAAGAAGGTATGTATGTCGATCAATGTGAACTTTCTGAAAAGCACCACCGACCTTATCGAGACAAGTCCCGAGATTAAATCTTTTATTTATCAGCAAATTCTAGATTTTGATCCGTTTGTCACTTCCGAAACCGTTATCTTAGTTTTGGCGCGCGACCCGCACCGAATTGAGTCAGAAACCGACAGTTTGGAAATGACCGATGATGAAAAAATTGAAGCCGATAAAAAAAGAAATCTTCACCGGATCGCGATCATCTTAAAAGAAAACGATAGCTCGATCGAGGCCGAAGCTTTTCACGAAAATATTTATGAAGCGATTAAGTTAGCCAAAGAAAAACTTGTGACCGAGCTGATCGAAATTCAAAATGAAATTGAAAATCCGACAGAACGTCTAAACGCGATTCAACAGGCCGGCAACGCCAGCCAAATTCATTAATTCATTTCTTTTTTTTTGATTATTTAAGATCGGCTTGCACGAGCGAGCCGATCAAATCTTGAAGCTGCTCGAAAACATTTGCATTCACCGGAAGCGTCTCTTTAAGCTCTGTCGTTAAAACGGGAGTTTGACGCTCAACCCACATGTAACGCCCTAAGCTTCCCGGGAAGTTTCCTAAACTTTTCCATGGCAAGTAGGAATAGTTTGGTTTTTTAACTTTCGGTCCGTCAAAATCTAAAACGTTTAGTGGCGTGTGAATCGAGATCACGAAATCAGGTTTATACGCATCTAAGTGTTGCATCAAGCAACGAACTTCAGGCTCAGAACCGGACTCTTTTCCTGGAAATTTACGAATCGATGACCTCGCTTCTTTCTTCCAAAAGTTAAGCGCATTTTCATTCCAGTCGGCCGTTGGAAAATTACGATTTAAATCGACACCCGCTGAATTTTGACGGGTTTTAGCAGCCACACCGTCTGGATTTGCGACCGGAATTACGCGCCATGAATTACGAGCATCAAGCTTTGATAAACGCTCTAACCAGAAGCGACCTAACGAACCTGCATGCGTTTCATCACCGTGAATTAAACTAATCACCAAAATTTTCTTAGGCGTTTTTGATATACCTTTTTGATCAATGTGATAGATCGGCTCGCCATTAGCGCTTGAACAATCCGCCGTCTTTTCAGCTCGCTCGCAAACCTTATCCAAAGACTCATCTTTAAAAAAGCTTTTATATTTTTTGAGCGAATTAATACACGACTGTCTCAAAGAGACTGGCTCTGAATGAGCTGCCACAGCAGAAAACAAAATAGCGATACAAATTAATCGAAGCATTTTGGGAAGTTCATCACATTAGTGTGAAAAAGTCCTTATGTTTTTTTAAAGGTCTCCGAAGAGTCGATACCACGTTACTAGACTTTAGATGAGGAGCTTATTCATGGCAAAAAAAAGCAGTTTCTTTCTAGCTATCTTACTGATCGTAAATCCTTTCATGCTTTTGTTCTTTCAGAACTGCTCAGCTCTACCACAGGCTTCTAAAGAATCGCCCGACAGCTTAAAATCAAAGCCTCAGGCCGAAAACACGACCAAAGAAGTAGTCTTATATAATTTCAAAAAACCTTTCTAAAGTGACTTGACTTACACATATTTTACACTGTAACTTATATGTATGAAAAAGAACACTTCGCCCCTCCCACCTTTGACAACAAAAGAAACCGCAGTTTTGCAGTTCATTGAAACTGAACTTACGCAAAAGGGGATCTCCCCGTCTTACCAAGAGATCTGCGATCATTTTGGATTTGCTTCTTACAATTCGGTCCAGAATTATTTGAAGCAGTTGTCGAACAAAGGCTATGTGCACATTCCGCAAAATCAGAAGCGCGCGATTCAAATTTTATTCTCGGCTCAAGATTTTAAAAAAGACCTTATTGAACGACTTAATATTTCGGCAGAGCCTTCGATGGGCTCTACTCTTGGTCAGTCTTCCTTCGACCGCGAAGACCACTCGAAGGTTCTGCCCATTCCTTTTTTAGGTCGAGTTGCGGCCGGTGTGCCGATCGAACGTATTCATGAAAATGAATTTATTAATATCCCCGCTTCTTTGATTAAGTCGGCGAAAGACCATTTTGCTTTGCAGGTTGAAGGCGACTCGATGATCGACGAAGGTATTTTCGATGGCGACACTCTTGTCGTTCAGTCACAGAAAGCCGCGCGCGATGGAGACTTAGTTGTCGCTAGCGTTGATAACGAAGCGACTGTTAAGAAATATTTCTTTAAAGTACGTCCTGACAAACCAGAGATGGGCAAGCTGATCGAACTTCGCCCGGCCAATCCAAGATTGAAATCGATGTGGTACAGTCCAGCTCAGGTAGAGATCAAAGGGCTAGTTAAAGCTTTGTTCCGCACGTATCAGTCTTAAATTTTAGTTTTATATTTCTGGGTTTAGGTCGTGGCTACTTTGGGTTCGTGTACCTTTCGTACCTAGGCTCATGCTATTCTTTAAGCTCATGAGATCTTTTGTTCCTTGGATTATACTCTTTTTCTCTATATCTGCTTTTGCATCGAAACCGATTTCGGCATCGATGGTCTCCATGCCCACCAAACTTTCTGATCTTCGAAAAATATTTTCTGAATCACATGTGGATAAATATGTGACTTCGGGGATATCGGTTATGGGATTTTTTAATACTGAATTTAAAATTGTCGCAGACCCGATGGTTCTGGATGGCGGCTTTGCTGCTGAGTATTTCGATTTAGAATATGAAGCCCATTTGCGACCGACGATGCCTGAACCGTATATCTCTTTATCTGAATTAACGGCGGATACAAACACGTTATTAAAACTTCATAAAAAATATTATTCGGCGATCAAAGGCAAAGTGGCCCTTCGTAATTATTTTCAAACGGCTTTTATTGGCCTACTTCACACGATTCAATCCATCAAGAAAGTTCAAGTGGGTTTACCTTACGATGGCTTCACTGTCTTAACGAATTTGATATTAGAGCAAGGCCGCCTTATCACCAGTTCACAAAAAGAAACTGTGACGATGGTTGATTTCTGGTGGGATTACATCTGGGCTCGGTTTCAGAATTTTCCGATAGATTTGATCGAACTGGGTAATCAAAAACTACGCGGCGTTTGGCTAAACGAAAAGAATGAAGAATTTAAAAAAAGTATCGAAAAATTTTTAGCCGCTTATTCGATGGTCGGGCTTCGTAAAGCCACCAATCCAGTTGTATATCGTGATATTACGAATCAAATCTTAGTGCGGCTGGCAAAAAATGCCTACGAAATTTATATTCTTCGTGAAGACAATCAAGCGGCGGCTAAGGCAAGAATCTTTAAATTTAAGTACGAAATCAAAAGTGGTCTAACAGAAGACGCAGAAAAAACAAAAAGAGAAATTGCCACCGAAGGACTTAAGAATCGTTTTAGAAAACTTTGGATTGAACCCAGAGACGCTTTCTTTAACAACGACAACTCTTCGGTATTCTTCAAAATACCCAACGCCTTCTTTCGCTTTCTTTACAACATCTACGCCTTGATTCGCTACTTCGTTGGTTTCCTTTTAATAACCTTTCCATTTGATGGAGCATTTATTCTAGTCGGACTTGTGATCCTATCTTTCGAGGGTCGAGTCGTGTTCCAAAAAGAATATTGGCCGCGCTACGAATACACGGCGGGCACACATAAGTTTATCAATATTTTGGGTATCGTCGCGCAACGAATTCATAATTTTTTTGCCCGTATTATCAATGACATTTGTTTCGGATTTCACATGCTATTTCACTATTATACTAGCGATACGGCGAATCGAAATATTCGCATCGGGGCTTCGCTATTGATGTTTGGAATGGGATTATTTTTTAGCTCGGCCCGTACGATGGTTGAATCATTTGTGGCACAAATGTCGATCTAAGAAATTTGGAACTCGTAGTTCTAGACTATGCATCAATTGGGCACTCTATTAATCTAGTGTGTATTAACACGGAGACTTAGATTCATGAAAAATTACGTTCTTCTATTTATAACGCTGACAACTTTATCGTGCTCCACTTTTTTTAACCGTAACCCAGCCAATACAGCAAATACGCAAAAACCACGGCACGTGATTATCACCGTACATGGATTAAGTGGTGATGAAACGACATGGGGTTCTTTTAATGAAGTGACCCAGCACTACTTACCGATGTTAAGACCTGACCGCGAAGTCGTGATTTCCAACTTTCTTTATCCAACTGGAAAAAGTGAAAAATATTCGACGATGGATTTCGCGAACATGCTTAATAACCATATTGAGGGGTTATTTAAAGACCGACCCCTACAACCCGAAGACCGCATTTCTTTTGTAGGACATTCTCAAGGTGGAGTCGTCAGTTATATTTGGTTCTTCTCAAGAATCTTAGATGATAGTTTAGAACAAAAATATATGCGTCAAGTAGACAGCATCATTACCTTAGGAACTCCGTTTTGGGGTTCAAAGTTAGCCAGCATGCTGACTGATAAGAATATCCCCGACATCATCCCCCTTGTTAGATTGTTCGCTGACGGACTTGTAACCCGCAAAGAATTAGTTGATATGTCTTTTGGCAGCGACGTGATTCATAAGTTCCGTCAGATCGCGATTAAAATGGATACTGATCCATCGTTAGAACAGAAAATTGAATCTTTACCAATTCGCCTCATCAACATCATGGGTGTACTTCCGGCGAACTCGCAGGACGTTTATATCAAGAACGATCAAAACGTTGTAAAAGATATTACGAAAAAGATCGTTTCCAAAATCTACGAATTATTTCAAGATAAGTCTGGCAATACGACACAAATTGAATCTGACGTGGCCGTAATGGTACCAAGTGGTCGCTGGGATTTTATTTACGCGAAACCTCAGATCATCACCGCCGGTGGGAATACCGTATCTGCATCGCAGTTTACTCATTTTAATCATTTAACTGACAACAAAAGGTCGAAATTCTTTTTTACCGAATCTGTTCATTTACCCTTTGATACTAATTCAACTTTAAGCATGGCCTACATCAGTAAGTCATGTTTGGCTCCAGAACAGTGTGCGCACCCAACGTATCGATATATTTTAGAAGAATTGGCGAATTGTAGTAACGAAGCGATTCGTTGCGATATGGCGTACGCAGACGAATTAAATGCGAAAATGAAAATTCATCGGTCGCATGTCGACGAAAAAGGAAATCCAATCAGCGATTACAATGCATTCAAAAATATTTCGAAGAACTTGCAAACATTCACCATTCAAGTCGAAATGAAATTAAAGCCGGGAATGATCAGCGCCTTTCCGGTTAAGTACTTCACCCGTTCTACGTTGAATGAAATGGATGTTTGGACTCTTCGTGAACCAAGTTTATTAGGAAAAGTGATTAATTTAAAACGAAATGGCAACGACACCTCAAAAGCATCGACGGATGAACTAACGGTTTACATCGCTCCTAAAACAGAACGACGTGGAATTGATATCGTTTCAAAAGAAGCTAAGACGGTTACCGATTTTGACATCATTCGCATCAATGTGGTCGGTTACGTCAAATATAAAACCGCGCAAAAAACGACAGCCCAAATGACCACAGTTCCATTAAGCATTAATTTACCAGGTCAACCTGCCGTCGATATTGAAGCCGTTATTCAGCCAGGGTATTCGACGTACTTACCTTTAGATTATACAAAACTGCAATAATGACTATTCATTGCTACCGCTTAGAACCTAACGATGATTTAAAAGCCAAGCTGGCTCAGATTTGTTCAGAAAAGAACATTCAAGCCGCTTGCATCGTTTCGTCTGTCGGTAGTTTGAAAAAATTAAAATTACGTTTAGCAAATTCAAAAACATTTTTAGAAAAAACTGAAAATTTCGAGATCATTTCGCTGAACGGAACGATTTCAGTACACGGCATTCACTTACATGCTTCGGTATCAGACGAACAGGGCCACGTCTTCGGCGGCCATCTTATGGATCAAAATATGATTTATACAACGTGCGAGCTTGTTATTCTAGAGCTTCCAAATTTTAGCTTTACGCGCGAAATGGATTCCGCGACCGGGTTTAAAGAACTTAAAGTTGGAAAAATTTAACTACTTAATAAATTCTTGAGCCGTACGTCCAATATCTTTTAAATAACCGCGCACTTTATCATAATCTGAATCTTTGGCGTCTTTAAAATCTGTAATATGGTACATATTATGAAGAACTTTCGAGCCGTCTGGCGATTTGATATACTTGATTAAGGCCGCTGTTAATTTCGTTTTAATCTCTTCTGGAATATCTTTTCTAAAAATAATTGGATCATTTGGAATCGGGCCTGTTAATTTTAAAATTTTAATTTTTTCAAACACATCTGGGTACTGCATTTTTAATAACATACGAGCATCTTTCGGAGTTCCATCATCGTCTGGCGGCGTATAGAAAGTAGCCCCGGCATCGACTTGCTTTTGGTAAACAGCGCTAACCACGGTGTCGTGTCGGCCCGAAAAAAGATATTCTTTTAAAGTAATCTTTTCTTCTTTAAATAACTTCAACGGCAACAAATAGCCCGAGGTTGAAGCCGGATCGACGTATGCGAATTTTTTACCGTTGATATCTTTAATTGTTTTTATTCCGCTATCGACGCGGGTAATGATTTGTCCGTAATATTCATCACGCCCCCGGTTCATCAATTTTAAGCGTGCTTGAACCCCGTACTTTTCGTTCGCTAAAATATATCCAAACGTATTGATGATGGCCGCGTCGGCTCGTTTTGCCCCAAAGGCTTCAACCACCGCGATGAAATTAATTGGAAGTTCGACAACGACTTCCATTTGCATTTCTTTTTTTAAATAAGCTTCTAAAATTTTTCCGTTCTCGGCCAACGTTAACATATCTTGTGCGGGCACCAAATAAAACTTCAGCGGATTACCCTTTGATCCCAACTCGTTTTTGTTGGTGCACGACGATAAAATTAAACCTGTCATTATACATAGCAATAACTTTTTCATAACGCAGAACATACTGACTCAGGAATATTAAGTCATCTCAATTTTAGCCGTCCTAATGTCACCTTGACAGTTACATATTGGAACTCATGTTTAAACAAATCACAGATCTTAAGATCTGTAAGGAGCTACCATGATGATACCAACAGGATCTTTCCCCGTACTACCACTTAAGAACACGGTCTTATATCCAGGCGTGACGCAAGCCCTTCGCGTAGGTCGCGATAAAAGCATCCGTGCGGTTGATTTATCACAAGAAAAAAATAACTGGATCCTAACACTAGCCCAGAAAAACCCAGACCGTAACGTTGAAAATGTCGACGATCTACACGAGATCGGAACCCTTTGTAAAGTCGAATCTATTAAATCAGCCAGCGAGTCTGGCTACTTCATCGTTGTTCGCGGTTACTACCGTGTTAAAGTCA
The DNA here is from genome assembly GCA_014376935.1 of Bdellovibrio sp. Classification (GTDB taxonomy): domain Bacteria; phylum Bdellovibrionota; class Bdellovibrionia; order Bdellovibrionales; family Bdellovibrionaceae; genus Pseudobdellovibrio. The sequence goes on along the minus strand of JACMQO010000080.1, from coordinate 37,375 downwards.
GTTCATTCAAGCCGGAAAGCAGCATCTTTGAAGCTTACGTTGAACAATTAGAAGACGTCATCGATGTCGACAAATCGACCGAAGCCGCTTTACTTGCAAGTCTTCGCGGAATTTCAAAAGAAGTTTTAAAGTTAGTTCCTGGCAATACAGAATCTGTGCAAGAGATGGTGGATGTTATTGAAGACATTTCGCTTTTATCGCACATGGCGGCCGCGAATGCAGATCTTGCTTTGAACGAAAAACAACATTTACTTGAAATGACATCGATCAAAAACAGAACGATGCATTTACTTAGTTTGTTGAACGATCTTAAAGAGAGCATGAAAATTCAGGTCGATATTCGAAACAAATTAACGAACAAATTGGGCCAAAACCAACGCGAACATATTTTGCGCGAACAAATGAGAACTATTAAAGAAGAGCTCGGTGAAAAAACTGAATCTAATTTAGTAGAAACTTATCGGACGAAAATTGATGCGCTTAATTTGAATCCTGAAGCGTTAGAATTAGCGAACCAGCAATTAAATAAATTAGAGAATTCAAGTTCCCAATCACCTGAATATCAAATGATTAGATCTCATTTAGATTTTATGGTGGCGTTACCATGGAACAAATCATCTGAAAACAAAGAGATCGACTTAGAATTTGCAGAGCAAATATTAAATCAAGATCACTTTGGTTTAGATAAAATTAAAAAAAGAATTTTACAGCATTTAGCAGTTATGAAAATTAAAAAAGATAAAAAAGGATCGATCTTACTTTTTCTAGGCCCGCCCGGAGTTGGTAAAACATCCTTAGGACAAAGTATTGCGAAAGCGATCGGCAAAAAATATCAACGTATTGCTTTAGGTGGCGTTCGTGATGAATCAGAAATTCGCGGACACAGGCGCACGTACATTGGCGCACTACCCGGCCGTATTTTATCGGCCTTGAAAAAAGCGGAGCAAAACGATGCCGTATTTGTGTTAGATGAAATTGATAAATTAAGTCGTAGCTACGGTGGCGATCCATCAGCCGCGATGCTCGAGGTTTTAGATCCAGAACAAAATCACACTTTCTCGGACCACTATCTTGATACTCCGTTTGATTTATCAAACATTACTTTTATTGCGACGGCGAATTCGCTAGAAACAATTCCTTTGGCGTTATTAGATCGCATGGAAGTGATTGATCTGAGTGGTTACACGACGGCTGAAAAACTGCATATTGCGAAAAGCCATTTATGGCCTAAGCAATTAGCTGAACACGGTCTTGGCAAAGAAGCGGCAGAAATTACGGATTCGGCACTAATGAAAGTTATCTCACACTATACGCGTGAAGCCGGGGTTCGTGATCTGCAACGTAAGATGCAAGAGATCTGCCGTTACGTAGCCCAAGCGTCTTTGAAAAATAAAGACGTTATTGTAAAAATTGATTTAGCGCAGATCGAAGAGATCTTCGGTTCTGAAAGATACACTTACGAAGTGACAGATCAGTTAAGTACCCCAGGGGTCGTAACGGGTCTTGCATGGACACCAGTGGGCGGCGATATTCTATTTATCGAGTCAGCTTTAGCGCCCGGAAAAGGAGATATGATTCTTACGGGTCAGTTAGGTGACGTGATGAAAGAATCCGCGCAAATTGCAAAGTCATTAATTAAAGCCAGAGTTGCGGCCTTAAACCCAACATTCGACTTTAATAAAATCGACGTGCATATCCATTTACCAGCCGGAGCAATCCCAAAAGATGGGCCTTCAGCAGGGGTCACATTGTTAACTTCGTTAGCGTCCTTGATTTCAAGAACGCCGGTGAATCCAAGATTAGCAATGACCGGAGAAATCAGTTTACGCGGCAAGGTTTTACCAGTGGGCGGCATTAAAGAAAAAGTGATTGCGGCGCACCGTTCAGGAGTAAATAAAATCATTATGTCGAAACGTAATGAAAAAGATTTGAAAGATATTCCTGAAGATGTAAGATCTCAGATCGAGTTCACTTTCGTTGAACATATCAACGAAGTGATTTCGGCAGCTTTGAACATTGATTTATCTAACTGGAACGAGGACTTACTGTATGGTCAAAATAACAGCGACTTATTTGGGACAAAAACATTGCCAGGCCATACATGAGCCTTCACAAACAAAGCTAGACACCGACGCGCCTAAGGACAACCAAGGGCGTGGCGAAAGCTTCAGCCCCACTGACTTAGTTGCAACCGCATTAGGTACTTGCATCATGACAACAATCGCCATCGTCGCTGAACGCGACGGTGTCGAAATTTTAAATTCAAAAATGTACGTTGAAAAAGAAATGACGGCAGCACCACGAAGAATCGCCAGCTTAAAAACGATAATTGAATTATCGAAGTCGATTCCTGAAGATTACCGCAAAAAGATTTTAACTGTCGCTGAAACGTGCCCGGTGAAGAAATCACTTCACCCGGATGTATTAGTTCCGCTTGAAATTAGGTACACGCTTTAAAATTAGTGCTTACCCATCGGCAAATCGATCAATTGAACACTTTTAATTAAATTATGCGGAATCTCTTTCGGAAGACTCACTTGAATTGCGTCGATTAACGACTGTTTGATCTTTTCTTTTCTAAAGAAGTGATTATGAATAAGACTGACTTCTCGCGAAGGTGCCGGATTTACAAATTCTTTTAGGCGTTTCGGATTTTTAACATCTAATGTCGCCAACCAAGGCAATAAAGTAAAACCGTGTTCTTGATCCACCATCTTTTTTAAAGTCTCTAAACTACCACTTTCGAAAAGTAAGTGTTTGTTTTGATCTGTCGTCTTTTTACGGTTACGGCAAATCAGTAACGACTGCTCCCGGAAGCAATGACCATCGGTCAAAAGCCAAAGGTCATTTGAATTTAATTCTTTTTGTTCGATCTTGTTGGCTTTCGCCAAGGCTGAACTTTCTGAAACGTAAGCTAAAAAAGGCTCGTAAAATAAAGGGGCCGAGATCAATCCATCGTGTTCGATCGGTGTGACAAGTAAACCCATATCTAATTCTGCATCATCAATCTTTTTTAAAATCTGTGCGGTTTGCAATTCTTCGATAATCACTTTTAGATTTGGATTTCTGTTCATGAAATTTTTTAGAAACAGTGGAATAAGATACGGCGCCAACGTGGGGATAACGCCGATGCGGATTTCTCCGCGCGTTTCGTCTTTATCTTCTAGAACAAGCTCGTCAAATTTTGCAGACTCTCTTAATATGGCTTTGGCTTGCTTAACTAATATTTCGCCAATTTTAGTGGTCTTGATCGGTTGTTCGCTGCGATCAAATAAGATCAATCCTATTTGCTCTTCTAACTTTTGAATTTGCATACTTAAAGTGGGTTGAGTGACGTGACAATTCTGTGCGGCCACTCCGAAATTTTTGTGTTTGTCGACCGCTACGATATAGCTTAATTGAGTTAAAGTCATAAAAGCCCTCTTTAATTCATGATATCTTTTTTCTATACGATTTTAAACAAAATAGGTAACGTCTATCATTAAATTTTCTAAAGGAATTAACTTCAACCATACTGACACGGCGCCCGAACTTTTCTAGTTAACTTAAAAGGCAAAAAGTTATCCATCTTTGTCCAAGATAGACAGTCACTAACCCATTGCACTATTTAAATAACAAAGGAATCGTAATCGAAGATGATTCTTTCGCTGACAAAAATTTTGTCTTCGAGAAAATATTTTTTAATTCTTTAACCAAGTGCTTTTCATCAGCCCCAGCATTCGAAAGGCTTAAAACGCTATTCGAAACCAACGTGTATTTTTTGACTTGTCCGTGACGATCAACATTTAAACGGCACGACAATGTTCCGTTCATTAACCCCACTTGTCCTAATAAATCATTCAGCATTTCAAATTGCGGATTTAAAGCTTTCTGAACCTGTGCGGTCGACAATCCACCTACAACGTAAGGGCGCGGATTTACAAACCAACCGTGCATCACCAAACGGCTTTTCATCGGGTCACGCGTGCCTTTAAGTTCAGTCACCCCATGCGGAAAGCGGGGATCAAACACAACCAACTGATTCATTTTAGACGGAATAAGATCGACGAAATTCGTGTACTCATGATCTTTTTGATCTACAAAGTTAGACCAGTAATTCAAAGTATTGGGTTTCAAAATTAAAGTCTCGCCACCCCGATATTCTTTTTTATTTGGCGTTAACGAATACACAAAAGCCCAAGGACCATGCGGAACATCCGAATGTAAATTCTGATAACATCCTTCAACGTAATAACTTAACCACGGCGGAGAAATATCGTGGCAACCCAAGTTCTCGCGACCCCATTGCACTAAATACGAATGAAAATTTTGATACGCTTTTTTAGAAAAATAATGAACGGCCGGAGTTCTGATTAAATGGTATTGATCCTCATCATACCAAAAATCCCAAACAAAACGCTTTGAATGGGTGGCTTTAGGATTCGAGAAGTTCGCTTCGAATTCGCTACGTAATAATTTATAATCAGAATAAAAATTAGAATAAGTCGTGAAGTTCTTCATGACTTATAAGTTTTCACGATCGTTACGCTTTGGCAACCTTTTGAAAAATACGGCCGAAAATACTTTCGCCCTTTTCATTTTTCATTTCCATATGAACAGTGTCATCGACCTTCATAAACGGAGTTTCGATTTTACCGGTATTGATTTGTTCTAATGTGCGCTTTTCAGCTAAACAACTTGATCCCATCGATGCGTCTTCATTGGCCACTGTACCGCTACCAATCAACGACCCTGCTGCCAAACTACGAGTTTTTGCAGCATGGGCAATTAATTGACCGAAATGAAAATGCATTTCTTTCGCATTCGCCTTACCAAAGAATTTTCCGTTTAACTGAATATCTAAATTTAAATGAATGCGTCCATCTTTCCAAGCTGAACCTAATTCATCAGCTGTCACCGCTACAGGCGATAAAGCTTTTGATGGTTTACTTTGAAAGAATCCAAATCCGCTAGCTAACTCTTCAGGAATTAAACCGCGCAATGAAACATCATTTAAAATGACGAAAAGTTTAATATGTTTTAAGGCCTCTTCAGCCGTAGTGCCTGCCGGAACGTGATCGACAATAACACCCACTTCACCTTCGAAATCAGTGCCGTGTGCGAAATCAAATTGCGGAATATCTTCTGTCGGAGATAAAAAACGACCGCTTTCAGCCTGATACATTAACGGAACCGTTAAAAGTGTTTCAGGTAAAGCCGCATTTCTAGCTTTGCGAACTAGTTTAATATGATGAATAAAAGCTGACCCATCAGCGAACAACCACGTGCGCGGCAAGCACGAATGAAATATTTTCTCATCCGTGACTTTTTCAGCTCCCGTAATAGCCCCTGCATTTAATTCGTCAGAAATCTTTTTCAAAGCTGGTTCTGATTCAGACCACTTTTCAACCGCCTCACGTAGCGAAGGCGCAACTGACGTAGCCCGCACGAACGATTTTAAATCGCGGCTAACAACGACTAATTCACCATCTAATGATTTGCTTGATTTAAGTGATCCTAATTTCATAACCTGATTCCCGTCTGTGATTTAATGCTTAGTCAAAAGTTAAAAGTAAATTGGCACCCACGGCACGTGTGTTCTTAACACCTGTCGCGATTTCGCTTGTGACTGTTTCGAAGTAAATGTTTACACCTAAGTTCGGCGCAAATTTAAATTGTCCACCGACTGTTAACGGAATAACCATTCCTTTAACACTGTTTAATTTACCCGGAGACACTTCGTCTGCTAACTTCATAGACAGTGAAGGGCCGATGTAGATACCTGCATATTCTTCGAATTTAAACATAAATAAAACCGGAACGTCGACGTAAGAAACTTTACCTTTTACAGTTGTTCCTGCAACCGTCGATTCAAACGGGCGCTCATTATAGAACAAACCAGTTTTTAAACCAAATGCAGGGGCAATATTAAATACGGCCGATCCACCAACCGTGTAACCGATTGTTGATTTATTTGAATCTGCATTGTCGACATCAGCAGAACTCCACTTAAAACCACCTTCGATACCAGCCATCGAGTAAGAAAAATTCGGAGAATTTTTTTGCGCGAATACGGTTGTCGAAGCCATCACGATAACTAAAGCTAATAATTTTTTCATTTTTCAGACTCCTTGTCTGAAGAAACATTAACAACATCCGCACAGAAAAACTAGGTCACTTTTTCCGCAAGCCGTTTAACCCAAGACAACCTGCAGCAAACGAGCTTAAAACATCACGCCTTGAATTTTATGAACACTACCGTACAGTATTTCACATGAAAAACTTAATTCTATATAACTATTTTCGAAGCTCGACCTCGTACCGCGCACGTATCGCCCTAGAGTTAAAAAAATTAAACTATGAGTATTATCCGATTCACTTAATTAATAATGGTGGCGAACAGCATTCTGAAGATTACCGCAAACTAAATCCTATGGGCGGCATTCCAACGCTAGTTCATGACGGAAAAGTCATCGGGCAAACGATGGCGATCCTTCAGTACCTAGACGACGCTTTTCCACAAACCCAACAACTTTTTCCTAAAGATTTTTTTGAAAAAGCGAAAGTTATTCAATTCTGCGAAAATATAAATACCGATATTCACCCCGTACAGAATTTAAAAGTTTTAAAATATTTAAAAAAGAATTTTTCAACAACTGAAGAACAAAACGAACACTGGGTTCAACACTGGATCACCGAAGGCTTTCACGCCGTAGAAAAAATGGCTGGCGAAACTTCTAAAGATTATTGTTTCGGATCGTCGGTTACGGCCGCCGATATTTTTCTAATTCCGCAGATGGTTACGGCCCAAAGATTTCACACAGATCTTTCACCGTTTCCAACTTTAAATAAAATTTATAAAAACTGTTTAGAATTAGAGGCCTTTAAAAAAGCTCATCCATTCAGACAAGTCGATACGCCTGAAGACATGCGCATCTCTTAAATATTTTAATAAACTAGTTTCAAGTTGGAACGGGAACGAAGTCTAGGACTTCAAACCCATTTTGACAGACTTCAATCAGGCCAGCTAATTTAGTCAAAACAAAATGCTAAATTAATTAGCTTAAGGAGTTTTATGAAACTTTCCGCAATGGCCTTGTTACTAGCAACGATCATTTCTTTTTCCGCACATGCTGACGATAAAATGAAAATGAATTTTAAAGACGAAGACATCACCAAAGTGATCGAACAATATTCCAAAGCAGCCGGTAAAAAATTTATTATAGATTCGACAGTTCGCGGAAAAGTAACGATTCTAAATCCGACCGAAGTTTCTCTAGAAGAGGCATACAATCAAATTTCAACAGCTTTAGCCCTAAATGGGTTCGCGATCTTGAAACAAGACGATAATTTTGTTATTCGCAACGCCCGTTCGGCACAAAGAGACAACGTCGAAGTTGTTAATGAAGTTCCAACCATGAAGCCAGAGCGTATGGTTACGTGGGTAATTGCTTTAAAAAATGTGTCGGCTGATGATGTTCAATCACAAATACGCATCCTGACTTCGTCGTACGGCGAAATCGTCGCTTCGTCTAAAACCAATCAACTAATCATTACTGATTGGACGCCCAACTTACAGCGTGTGGCTGAAATCGTTAAAAAATTGGATGTCGTTGTAGATCCAGCAACTTTAAAAATTGTAACTCAGGCTAAAAAAGAACGTATGGAAAGAATGGCTAGAAAAGATCAGGGACCTAAAGATATGAAAGCCCCGCACATGATGCCGCCGAAGGAAGAAAAAGAAACAAACTAGTCCGTTAAATATCTAAATACGATCAACCACGATGTTAGCCGTCGCCACGCCATACCAACAGTCAACATCGTGGTTGAGGCAATCCCGCTTCATAACATCAGCAATTAATTCTGCATTAAAAAATAAGAACAAAAAGAAAATCTAACTTCAGAATGAAGCCAAGAATACTAAACGCGATCAATAACTAGAAAACTCCACTTATCAATCACGGGCACGAATGTAAATACTAACAAACTTATATTCGTCCACATAAAGAACGGTAACCATTTGTCGGCATCGGTTCGATACATCGTGAAAAATTCTTTCAGTAGCATAAACGCAAATGGAAATACCAAGGCGACAAAGAACCAACTGGTGTGTAGAAAGAACGGTGCCGCTAAAGCGACACCCGCATAGCAAAAAGTATAAAGGCCAACTTGAAAAACTGTTTTCTTAACACCTAATGCCGTTGGTAAAGTAGGTATTCCACCCAATCGGTAATCTTCTTTGTACTTAATAGCTAAAGTCCAGAAGTGCGGCATCTGCCACAAGAACATGATTAAAAATAAGTAAATCGAATCTGAGTTAAAGATGTGTTCGTTGTTAACCGCATAGCCAATCGTAATCGGCAAGGCCCCGGGAATCGCACCCGGTACCGCCGCGAAAATCCATTTTGGTTTCCAAATACACGTATAAAATCCATTATATAAAGCGACCGAAAAAGCAGAAACGTAGCCCGCCATCGGCGAAAGACTATGAAGTAAATTAAAACCGCAAAACAGCATAGCGACAGAAAGAATAAGACCGGCCGCCGGAGTAATTTTACCCGAGGCGATCGGACGATTTTTCGTGCGCGGCATTTTTTGATCTAGTTTATATTCTTGAACTTGGTTCAAAGCCAAACTGCCTGAACTTAGAAAATAAAGACCAGCGATAAAGGTGAAAAAATGTTTCCAATCGAATGGAACTTCAACCTGGTATCCGGTTGCGTAACCGGCAACGCCGGTTAGCAAAACGAATATAACGATTCCAAATTTAGTTAAAGAACTAAAAGTCTTAAACACAAATTAAAGAACGCTGGTTTGAATAAGTCGCGTGTAAATGTCTAACGTGCAAATCGTAAATAACAAAAGTAAGAATAAAAATCCGCTGATGAAAATCGCGCGATTCATTTTCGTTTCGTATTTTAAATGCATGAAGAAAGCCATAACTAAGTAGGCTTTTACAGCCGCAATCGCAAAAGCGATTAAAGCTGCAAACGGTTGCAAGTGTTCATGGATCGCATGCGCACCAACAGTTAAGAATGTTAAAGCAAATAAAGCACATGCCACTTTAACGTAAACATTAAATGGAGTGATGTGGCCTTCGGCCTGAGCATCGTGCTCGCTTGCGCCTTTATCATGTATTTCGAAATTATGACTTCCCATATGTGCCTCTTTCGCTCAGACGAAATTTAACCAACCAAATAAAGTAACGGAAATAAAAAGATCCAGATCAAATCGATGATATGCCAGAAAATACCAACGCCTTCGACAGGTGTGTAATATTTAGAGTTAAATTCACCTTTGATATTGCGAATTAAGCACCAAGTGATCAAACCCATACCGATCAAAACGTGAATACCGTGTAGACCCGACATGCAGTAGTAGAATCCAAAATACAAACCAAGGTTTGCGTGCTCTGGATGAACTTTGGCGATATCTAGCATTTTACCTGGGTAAATTCCTAAATGAAACTTATGCGTGTACTCAAAGTACTTGATACACATGAAGATCGCACCGCAAAGAATTGTTGCGGCTAAAGCCATTGTCGCTTTTTTAGATTGATTGATTTGATTAAAGTAAATACCTAAAGCCATCGTGAACGAAGACAAGATAAGAACTAACGTATTGATAAAACCTAATTTCCAATCAAGATACTTAGCGCCTTCAGCGAACATTTCTGGATACATCGTGTGGTAGATTGTGTAGCCCACAAATAAACCACCGAACATCAAGATTTCTGTCGCCATGAATAGCCAGATACCTTCTTTGTTTGATGAATACTGGTGCTTCTCGTCTTTAAAATGAGAAGCGACTTGAACGCCGTTTACTAATCTATTTGTACTCATAAGGCCCCGCTGTCACGACTGGTTCGTGAATGAAATTATCATGAGGTGGAGGAGACGATGTCGTCCACTCTAAAGTTTTCGATCCCCATGGATTCATTGGCGCTTGCGCTCCGGATAAAACTCCACGAACCATCGTAATTAAAGCAATAATGAAACCGATCGCGATCAACCAAGAACCTACAGTCGAGATTCTATTTAATTGTTCGAATTCAACAACGTAGTTGAAGTAGCGACGTGGCATACCCTTCGCGCCCAAAATAAATTGAGGGAAGAACGTCACGTTGAAACCGATAAAGATAAAGACCCAAGACCAAATTGCTGATGTTTGGTTGTACATTTTTCCGAACATTTTAGGGAACCAGTGATAGAAACCACCCATGATCGCCATTAATGTTCCACCCACCATCACGTAATGGAAATGCGCCACAACGAAATAAGTATCATGGAAATGAACGTCAACCGGAACAACCGCAAGCATGATACCTGTCACACCACCGATGGCGAATAAGAATAAGAATCCTAAAGCGTATAACATCGGAGCCGTGAACTCGATCGAACCTTTGTACAAAGTCGCAAGCCAGTTAAACATTTTGATCGCGGTCGGAACCCCAACCAGCATGGTAATGAAACTGAATAAAATACCCGCAACTTCAGATTGGCCAGACACAAACATGTGATGTCCCCAAACGAAGAACGAAACGGCCGCGATACCTAAAGAAGAGTAAGCAATCGCCGTGTAACCAAAGATCGTTTTTTTAGAGTATGTCGTTAGTAGCTCTGAAATCACGCCCATCGCCGGTAAAATCATGATGTAAACCGCAGGATGAGAATAGAACCAGAAAAAATGTTGGAACAGAACCGGATCGCCACCTAATTTAGGATCGAAAATCCCGATACCGAAGACGCGCTCCATAGCTAACAGTAATAAAGTGATCGCTAAAATCGGCGTCGCCAAAACTTGAATGATCGCCGTTGAGTAAAGCGCCCAAACAAACAATGGAATACGGTACATCGACATACCTGGGCAACGTAACTTATGAACCGTTACGATAAAGTTTAGACCCGTTAAGATCGAACTCATACCCATGATGAAGACTGCTACAACCATCATTACGACCGAAGAACCTGTACGGATTGAATAAGGCGTGTAGAACGTCCAACCTGTATCGATTTTGCTAGTGAAGAAAGTCGCGAAAGCTAAAATCGCTCCGGCCATTAAACAGTACCAAGACGCTAAGTTAAGTCTTGGAAACGCAACGTCTTTAGCTCCGATTTGAAGTGGCAAAAAGAAGTTACCCAAAATCGCTGGAATACCCGGAACGATAACCATGAAAACCATGATCGCACCGTGATAAGTTAACACCTGATTGTAGACATCTCCGTTTGCTAGAACTTGTCCAACGTTGGCCGTCGTGTTCACCGCGAATAATTCTGCGCGAAGAAGTAATGCCATGATTCCACCCACAAGGAAGAAAAACATAACCGTGACGAAGTACATGATACCAATACGTTTATGGTCTAGCGTTGTAAGCCATGACCATAACCCCGAATGCTCATTTAAATAATTTTTTCCAGATGATGCATGTCCCATTAGTTACCTCTATTTTAAACCTTTAATGTATTCAATTAAAGCGGTTAGTTCACTTTCAGACAATTGACCTTGGAAAGCCGGCATCGGAGAAGGTCTTGGGTAACCCTTCACGATTTTAGCCTGAGGTTCTAAGATCGACTCGCGAACATAATTTTCATCAACATTAACTTTTTTGCCGTCATCCATTTCTTCTTCATGACCCCATTTTTGGTATAAAGAAGGACCAATTTTTACGGCTGGATTATCAACATTGTGACAAGAAGCACAAGCGCGCGTTTGGAAAATCTTAGCGCCACGCTGAGCCAACGGTAATGAACCGACTTCAGATTCTTCAGTTAGCCATTTATCAAAGTCTTCTTGAGAAACCACTCTTAAACGAGTCATCATAGCCGAGTGAGATGTTCCGCAGAACTCAGCACAGAACACGTGGAATTCACCCAGTTTTTCAGCGCGGAACCACAAAGCCGTGTAGCGACCCGGTACCGCATCTTGCTTGATACGGAAACTTGGAACGAAGAATGAATGGATCACATCTTCAGACGTTAAAATAATTTTGACGTCTTTATTTACCGGAACAACAACGTCAACTGATCTGACACCATTTTTGTATTCCGCTGCCCACGCCCACTGTTTACCAGTCACGTGAATTTCTAAAGCGTCTTTCGGCATCGTACGCATGTCGTGGTAAATGATCCAACCCCATGCAAATACGAATAAGAAGATCACCAACGGAATCACAGACCATAAGATCTCAAGACGCGTGTCATGAGTAATATAGGCTGTCTTATCGTTTTGGCTTTTGCGTTTGTATTTCACCGCAAAATAGATCATCCCACCGATTAGAATCGCACACGAAATAAAACTAACCACTAATAGAAACCCGTAAAGGTTATCCACCTGTTTAGCTATATCCGTTCCTTGTTCTGGCATAAAACTAGTGCCAGCCATCGCTTGGTTCATCAACATCCACAAGGTCATTTAACTATTCTCCCTTTTCGCTCGTAAAAAAACAGGAATCAACCACAGAGCTAACAACAATACGGTTGCCGCTCCACCTAATTGCATGACTCGAAAAACTTGCAAGCCATACTTTGATTGGTGGCGATCATATTTGAAACAATACAACATCACGGAGTCAGCCAGGTTACCGACTTTACCGTTGGCAGCTTCGTTCAAAGCCAATTTCACGTCGCGCGGTTCAAATTGAATTCCCGGCAAATAACGCGAAATTGTGCCATCTGGTGCGATCACGATCGCTGCCGAAGCATGAGACCACTCAGATACTTTTTCATTCCATTTAAATTTAAATCCAACTTGGTCAGTCACTTTTTTTACAGTCGCTTCATCAGCCGTAACAAAGTGCCACCCGTTTTCTGTGCCCGGGCGTTGGTACATTTTCATGTACATTTCTTTTTTCTTCGCCGCATCTTCGGGAGTTTCTTTAGCGGCAAAACTAAATGCGACAATATCAAATTGGTTACTTGGTGACCAATCAACTGACTTCAAAGTATCTGTCAGACCATTTAAGTGATAGTTACAAAGCCCCGGACAATTAAAATACACAGGACTAAAAATGACCGGATGGTGCGCTCTGAAAAAAGAGGAAAGCGGAACCGTTTCACCTTTTTCATTTTTTACTAAAGTCGTTAAATCTAATTTTGAACCAATTTTTTCTTCAATTCCGACGCCCGCTAATTCTTCAGGCCGATCCGACGAATTTTTAGCTAAATCTTTTCCCGTATAGCTTGTCTTCATACCCATAGCCGCGTTGGATTGCGACCAACACTGGCAAGAAATTAGTAATAAAGAAAAGACGATGAACTTCACGAGTTAAAGATTTCCTTATTCAGCCGTTTTTGCGAAAGCGGCAACGTCTTCTGGTTTATCAGTTGATTTGTTTTTAGTGATCGAATTAATAAAATTAACGACAGCCCAACGTTCATTGGCTTTCAATTGAGCTTTAAAGGAAGCCATTTGCGTGCCTGGTAAACCATTTTGTAAAACTTTGAAATGGGCGATTTCGCCGGCTCCCATTTTCCATTGGCCTTCAACCAAGTTTCTTGCGTTTGCAATACCACCGACTAAGTCACCTTTTTCACCGTGGCAAACGGCGCAGTTCGCTTTAAATATTTTTTGCCCAGCCGTCACAACTTCAGGAGTAGAAACCCATGGTTCTTTAACGCTTGTTAAATCAAATTTCACGGCTCCGGCAGGTACGGGGTCAGAAACTTTTTCATCTAACGTTACGCCTTTGTTGACGAATACGATGTAAAAGAAAAAAACAAAAACGAATGCTAATGAACCAAGAAATGCGATGAAACCAGCTTGATTATGATGATCCTGATTTTCAGACATGAGTAACAGCTCCCGTAAGTAATGAGTAATAGAGTAAAAAAAATAAATTTCGTTTACGACGTATCTTAACTTATTTAAAGTCGCTGATCAATGCTAAGCTATTAACTTCCCTAACCTTTGCTTGCCTATGTGCTGGGCAACACGCCGTGTGTTTTTAGCATCTAAGAACCAGACTTTTCGAACTATTAGAATTAAGAGACAATGTGAAAGTGTTAATAACTTTTGATTTAAAAAGTACAAGGATTCTGCTTTTTGCCATAGGCATTGGCTTGCTAAGCCTTTTGGTAAGCTGCGGAAATAACTTTGGCTTAAAAATCGGCGATCAAGATGTGTACGCTTTTGGATCAGAAGAGCCTTGCAACTTTATAACCTCAAACGGCTTTCGCGTTTCATGGAAGTCAGATCCGCCGGTTAACATCATCATCACATCAAGCGTACCTAGCGAATATGATTCAGAAATTTTAAAAGCAGCCGACATTTGGAATAGTGTTAAAGGCCAACAACTTGTGCACATATACCGCGATAATTCGTTCAAAAATGATCCAGGTTACGACAAGGTCAACGCCATTTATTGGATGCCAGATTGGGACACTGATTTAAGCAATCAACAAGCGCGCACATCGGTTCGCTGGGATTCTAGTAAACTTCAAGATGCTGATATTCGTATCAATGCTAAAAACTTTACCTTTTTTAAAGAGGGCGACGAAAGCACCGCCGGAAAAGTTCATCTGCAAAGCTTAGTGCTTCACGAACTGGGGCACGCCGTAGGTCTAGTCCATATCGAAGAAACGGCCAGCGTCATGCAAGCCTATTTGAAGTCACAAACCATTCGAAATAAACCTGGTGCGGTTGATACCAGCTCTTTAAGTTGTGAGTATTAATATGAATATAAAAAAAATGCTGCTGATTTTTATGCTTTTAGATTTTGGTTTCATCGGCTTGGTTCTAATGACTTCAAATTCTCAATTTAAAAATAAACGCTCGACCGCGTCGGATAGTAATGGCGCAACTCAAACCAGCGATTTAACCGAAGGGCAAAAAAACAAATGGGCCTTAGTTGAAACTTTTCAATTTCAAATGACCCCCGATTGGATCTACTTTACGACCGACAAATTGCAGACAATTTGCGACACATCAACACTGATTGAACTGAAATTTTCAGCGCAGAACATTGCCATCGCAGGAGTGCAACCGTCGATTAAACATATCTATTCATGCGATGAAATCAAAAAAGATTTGTCGACAAAAACGTTAAGCACAAATATCAGTGATTTTAAAAAAGTACGCACCGAAAAAGTAATGATTTTGGTCGGAAGCGAATTACGCTCGTCGCAGCTTTACTCAGACGAAGAATTGCCTAACGATTGGCGTTTAACCGATATCAAAATCAGCGGGCCCAGTACGTTTACAATCAATGAATTCGAGATTGAAAAAACCTTACTTAAACATTTTGATTTTGAAATTATTTCTGCAAGATAATTTGATCCGTGACCGGAATTTCTTCGGTGATTTTTTTCTTACTTTTCGTTGATTCAATAATATGAACTTTTTTACCTAATTTTTCAGATGCCGCTTCGGTTTTTACGGATCCGTGCGCCGATTCTGGTTTCTTTTTTTCACTGACTTTTTCGTACTGATTTTTAATTTTTTTATTCAGCTGTCGCATGCGGCCTTCTGCCGTCATTGTGGCTTCGATCGTTTCTACACTATCCGAATCAATGCGTTTATAAACACGCCCGATAGCTGCGCCTTTTTCCGGAAAGCGATTTTGAAAGCTTGTTGTTAAAGCGTTATATTGTTCAATCATTCTTAATAAATTTTCATGTTCTTTTTTTAAGGTTTCAGACTCTTCAGATGTTGTGTGACCACCACCGTGGGCTTTAGCCATAATTAATCCTTCGACCAATCCTTTTTGGGTTTCAACTTTGCCCTTTAAGGCTGTTAAATCGGCTTGAACCTTTAACCATTCGTCCGTTTGACGACCAGAATATTTTAGTTCACCTGCCGCAGACGCCGCACCACCGTGACCACCTTCGGCCGCCGCTGGTTTCGCCTCGCCGTGCTCGTTCGCAAATGCAGGTAACGAAGCGAGTGAACTAACAGATAAAACTAAGATCAATATTAATTTTTTATTCCAAGACATTTTGTTTCCATTTCAATTCTAAATCTAGAAAATGAAGACGTTTTGCAAGAATGTAGGCCCGAACCGGATTCAGTCGCGGCAAAAACAACGTGCCACCTTTTATTTGTTTCATTAAATCAGAAACATCCCACGCAAATCGAGAGTCTTCGATCATTTCTTTAAAGGCCAACAGGTCTTCGCGTGTATCTAAACCACTAATTTTTAAATCGTAATTTAAAGAGGTGATTTGCGTTTCAGAATTTCCGAAATTTGAAATATCTGAAGCGACATTTGAAAAAGCCGATTCTCCGAATGATGGATCAAGTAAAGAACCCACACCCGCAGCTTCATTCGAAGAGAACGAGTTTACATCACTATTTAAATCAGAACTTAAGTTTAACCCGCCTGCATCACCATTCTGGTCAAAACTGGCAAAATCGTTATTTTCAAAAGTTGGAAAATCGTTTTTTTCGGGGCTAATTGGCTGTTCGAAACTAGGAACAACCTCTTGAAAATCAGCTGATTCGACAGCCGACAAAGGCTCTGAAGTTTCAACTGCATCTTGGGGTAAAGATAAATCCGGCGGTGGCTCGTTCGAGTATTCTGGAGCCCCGTCGAAATTTAAGAAATAAGCGGTTTGGCATTTTGGACAATTAAATAAAGCCCCAAAATCTTTTTCAGCGACGACAACATCAGACTGACAGTTGGGGCATATCATTATTTTTTAACGACCTTTTTGTTTGCGACGATCCGCACGGTTTAAAACTTTATCGCTTTCACCACGAGAAGGACCCGCCACTAAACGTCTTTTTTGTGGACCTTCAGATTGCGTTTCAATTTGCCCCGAACCACCTAAGTCCGTGGTAAACCCTTCACCGGGCTCTGACGGAGCCGAGTAGTTTAATTCATCCATTTCTGACTCTTCAGGTTTCATGGCTTCTAAAGCTTCTTCAGCATTTTCAGACACTAACTGCACGCGCATCATTTTTTCGACTGTTTCAGTTTTGATCAAATTATTTAAATATTCAAAAGCTTGAAACGCTTCTTTTTTATATTCAATCAAAGGATCTTTTTGACCGTAAGCACGTAAGTTAATGCCCTCTTTGACTTTATCGATCGTATATAAATGTTCTTTCCAACGTTGGTCGATCGCATTCAACATAATCATCTTAGAAATCTGTTCAAAGAATGGACCCATTGATTGTTTTTGATGATCAAAAATGGTTTTTACGCGCTTTGTGATATCGGTTTGAATTTGTTCGGCCGTTGATTGCGGGCCTAATTCTAGTTTGAAACCAAATAGTGTCATCAAAGAATTATTCAACCCCTCAAAGTTCCACTCTTCACGTTTGATATTCATCGGAACGTGCGTATCTAAAAGAACTGATACAACGTCACCCAACATATCTAAAAGTGAACGTTCGATATCTTTACCTTCTAGAATAATACGACGCATTTTATAGATCGCATTACGTTGTTGGTTCATAACGTCGTCATAATCTAATAAATGCTTACGAATATCGAACTGATGCCCTTCAACCTTACGTTGAGCGCCTTCGATCGCGTTCGTCACCATTTTATGAGTTATTGGTTCATCTTCAGGGATGTTCAACATACCCATGATTTTTTGAATGCGTTCACCATTGAAAATACGCATTAAATTATCTTCTAACGAAAGATAAAATCTTGATTCGCCCGGATCACCTTGACGACCTGAACGACCACGCAATTGATTATCAATACGACGTGATTCATGACGTTCAGTTCCGATGATGTAAAGACCACCGGCCCCAATCACTTCTTGTTTTTCTGTTTCACAAACTTGCTTATATTTTTTAGTCGCCGCTTCGAATTCAGGTCCTTCTTCCATGCCACTTTCTTTTTTAGCAAGGATTTCGATGTTACCACCCAATTTAATATCGGTTCCGCGACCGGCCATATTGGTAGCGATCGTGACCGCACCTTTACGACCAGCTAACGCAACGATTTCGGCTTCACGTTCATGCGCCTTCGCATTTAAAACGTCATGGCGAATGCCTTCACGCTTTAAGAAAGCCGATAATGTTTCAGATTTTTCGATCGAAGCCGTACCTACAAGAACCGGCTGACCTTTTGCGTTTCTTTCACGAATATCATGCGTGATGGCTTTGTATTTAGCTTGTTCTGTTTTGTAAACGATGTCTTCGACGTCGTTACGGCGAATCGGCATATTCGTCGGAATTACGTAAACTGCTAAGTTGTAAACTTTTTTGAACTCGACCGCTTCTGTGTCGGCCGTTCCGGTCATGCCTGATAATTTATCGTACATACGGAAGTAATTTTGGAAAGTAATCGTCGCTAAAGTTTGATTTTCATTTTTAACTTCGACGCCTTCTTTCGCTTCAATCGCTTGATGAAGACCATCTGACCAACGACGTCCTGGCATCAAACGACCCGTGAACTCATCAACGATGATGATCTCATCATCTTTAATCATGTATTCGACATCTAAACGGTACAAGTGATGCGCGCGTAAAGCTTGATTCACATGATGAAGAAGTTCGATATTTTGCGGATCGTAAAGGTTATCTAATTTTAAAAGTTTTTCGACTTCTAAGTTACCTTCATCTGTTAACGTCGCTGATTTTGACTTCTCTTCCATGGTGAAGTGAACATCTTTTTTCAAGAATGGAACGATTTGATTGATCGTGTAATATTTGTCAGTTGACGCTTCAGCGGGACCCGAAATAATAAGTGGAGTACGGGCTTCGTCGACTAGAATCGAGTCACACTCATCCACGATCGCAAAATTCGGAGTACGTTGAACGTATTCGGCTAAATCAAACTTCATGTTATCGCGTAAATAGTCGAAACCTAATTCGTTATTCGTGCAATACGTAATATCAGCATTGTAAGAAGCGCGACGTTGATCATCGGTTAAACCGTGCACGATAATTCCGGTAGTTAGACCAAGCCAGCTGTAAAGACGACCCATCTCTTCACAGTCACGCGAAACCAAATAATCATTCACGGTAACAACGTGAGCGCCTTTGCCGGTTAGGGCATTTAAATAAACAGGAAGTGTTGCAACTAAAGTTTTACCTTCACCCGTACGCATTTCGGCGATGGCTCCGCGGTTAAGAACGATACCACCGATCATTTGCACATCGTAATGGCGCATTCCTAAAACACGAGACGAGGCTTCGCGACAAACCGCAAAAGCTTCCGGTAAAATATCATCAACCGTTTCGCCTTTTTGTAAGCGCGCTTTGAATTCAGGCGTTTTAGCTTTTAATTGCTCGTCTGATAAAGCTTTCATTGCAGGCTCGAATGAATTGATTTTATCAACCGTCGGTTGAATCTTTTTCATTTCACGTTCGTGCTGCGTACCAAATATTTGTGCTAGAATTTTTTGTATCATAGCCTGGTAGAATAGAACGTGTCGTCCCCAGGGGCAAGACTAGCCAAGTTACACTTGTGTTAACGCCTAGTTTTGCCCGCTAAAAGTCCTGCTGAATACTTACGCGAGACAGGCATCAACCATGATGTAGACCGTTGGTATATGGCGTTTAATGCATTATACCAACGGTCTACATCGTGGATGAAGCATCAATGAAAGTTCAATGACCAACGAATATTATTTCGAACTTGGCTGAAATTCAATCTGGCGAAAGCCTTCGTAAATACTGATCGCGACAGCAGTCGCTAAATTTAGGCTTCGAACCTGACCCGGTTGCGGAATTGTCACGGCTTGATCGGGATTTTTTTGAATAATTTCTGGAGGCAAACCTTTGGTTTCTTTTCCAAAAACCATCCAGTCACCCGTTTGATACGCAATTTCGTAATAAGTTTTTTTGGTCTTTGTCGTGAAGTAAAAGACTCGCTCTTTATTCTCGACCGTTTTGAACCAGTCTTCGTAACTAGCGTAATAAAAAAATTTAAGATGGGGCCAGTAATCAAGACCCGCGCGCTTAAGTTGGGTGTCGTTGATTTCAAAACTCATCGGGCCTACGATGTGCAACTCGCAGTTGGTCCCGACGCAAGTACGACCAATGTTGCCCGTATTCTGAGGAATCTCGGGCTCGACAAGAACGATTCTAAAAAGTGATTTTGTTTCGGTTTCCATCAAACAAGATGGTTATAAACTTCTTTACCTAAAGAACTCAACGCCAATCTGCGACCCTTGTCGACAATGAGTTCAAGCTTTATCAATTCACGGTATAAAGAAAGGTCATTAATAGGCACGATATCGCGCCCCTTAACCGCACCCAGCTTCAAAATGTAGCCAACTTGCTTTTCGGTTAATTGCGCGGTCACAGGTGGATTTAATGCCAAAGAATCCTGCCACGAACCGCCAGCTATTAACTGCGCTTTTTTAGAAAGTTTTTTAGGATTAAAAATATAAACCTGAGCTTGCTCAAGTTGACCTGACATTTTCTTAACGGTTTTTTGGATGCGCTGATGCAAACCCTTCGCCGCGTCGACAAAATGCACGCCATGAAATGAGTCCATCAAACTGACCAGCGTTTGATCAACTTTAAGCTCAATCAATTGGCCTAAAACTTCATCTTCACCTTGGTCTAGGTAAACCGGAAAGCCTACGGGCAAACGGTAGACAGAGCCTGCAATTGAAGCAGTTTCGTAACTAACTATGAAATTTTTTAATTTTTCAAAATGGAGCATGCCCTCGGTCCACGAACCGATTGCAAAAAACCGCATTGTCGTCATGAATCCCCCTCAGAACCAGACAGCATTTAAGTTTAAAGCGCGAAAGTTCGGATGTTCTAACCCAGCTTTTTTGAAATCGCAATTTTTTAAGATCGCGTTACTACAACAAACTTTGACCCACCCTAAAAATTATTTAAAATAGACGGATTATTTTAAATAAAATAGGATTCATCTTGACGAGGGAGATAAACACCATGGAATCAGACGTTAAAAATTTTAATCATCACATGTGGTACCGCGAAGAAGACGGCTTGATCACAATCGGAATTAACGAAGAAGGTTTAGCCGATATCACTGAAATTACTTCTTTAGATTTACCCGCAGAAAACGAAAGTGTCGCCGAAGATGTTGCTATCGGTACAATCGAAACAGACGATGGGCCACTTGATATTTATTCTCCGGTTGAAGGCAAAGTTGTCGAAATCAATTCTTCTGTCATTGAAGATCCAAGTTTAATTCAAGAAGATCCCTATGAAGAAGGATGGTTAATTCGTATCGAAGCAACTGCAGATCTTGATGACGAAGATGAAGACGAAGATGATTTCGATGAGGATGAAGAAGACGAAGAAGAAGAGGACGAGGACTAGTATTCTACGAATCCAGCCCTTTCTTTTAACTGACGTTGACGCCGTTAAAAAATTTACGGATCAAGAGATCGGTTTCGGTTATTATTCAGTTGAAGAGCTGATCCAGAATCAAAAAAAATCTGTCAGCTCTTCAGGTCTTATTAGTTCATTTTTACTGATCGATGAGAAAGACGGTTCAGTTAAAGGACTACGCTTAGCTTACCCACCAAACAATTGGACCCACGGAAAAGGATCTTCGTTACGAAACGATCTTTGGCCTTTTTCAATTTCTGAAACGGCTTACTTTCAAAGTTTATTTTTATCAAAAGACGTTCAAGGTCAAGGTTATGGCCCCAAGCTTTCTATGATCTCCATTCAGGTTTTTATAAAGTTAAACGCAAAAGGCATAGCGACGCATTCATGGAAAGAATCTCCGTACAATTCATCGATTAAATATTTAGAATCGGTGGGCTTTAAAAAAATCATAGAACATCCTAACTATTGGTCCAAGATTGATTATACCTGTCCGCGTGATGGCAAACCTTGCCAATGCACGGCGGTTGAAATGTACTTAACTCTATGACTCATTCTTATTGGCTAGATAGCGCCGTTCATTTTAGTTCTTCTGATTTTACATCAGTAAAATCATTTGATGTTATCATTGTTGGTGCCGGCATTGCCGGATTATCAACGGCCTACTGGTTAGAAAAAGAAAATCCATCTATAAAGATCGCAATCGTTGATCGCGCAGGTCTTGGGCGCGGAGCCAGTGGCCGCAACGCAGGATTTGTCACTTGCGGGTCGGCAGAGCATTTTTCTAAATTAGAAAAGCAATTTGGGTTGTCGCAAGCCATTCAAATTTGGAAATTTTCAGATGCAAATCGTGAGCTTTTGAAAGCAGAAATCATTCAAGGTGATTCAGCGTTGGTCGATTTTTCTCAAACCGGTTCTTGCACGGTGGCCGCATCTGAATCTGATTGGCAACGGTATCACAGGCTATCCCAAACGATGTTAGTTGCCGGGCTTGATGTTGAACTGATTGACGAAAAATATTTATCCGACAGGTACGGCGTCAGAAATTTCTTAGGAGCAATTCAATATAAAAATGATGGCGAGATTCATCCAGTCAAACTATTAGGCCTATTAAAATCAAAATTACGGCAAACAAAATTTATTTTTGATTCAAACGTCACTGAATTAAAACGCGCAAGTCATTCTTGGATCGTCTCAACCTCGAAAGATACACTATCGGCCGATAAAGTGATTTTTTGCTTAAACGGATATAGCGATGCCGTTTTGCCTGAGCTCAAAGAGCTGGTGAAACCACAGCGCGGACAAGTTATCGTCACCGAGCCATTGAAAAAATTTGTACAAGGCCCGTGCTACCTAACGAAACATCTTTGTTATTTTAGACAGCTACCAACTGGCGAACTTTTAATTGGTGGATTTCGAAACCACGACATAGAAGCCGAAAATACGAAGCAAGATGAAGTGACCCCGAAAATTCAAGCCGCTTTAAAAGAGTTTGCTCATAGTTATTTTCAAAATACGTCTGGAGTTAAGATCAATTATCAGTGGAGTGGCGTTATGGGATTCACTTCTGATGGTCAAATGATGATCGGCGAACATCCAAGTCAAAAAGGTGTTTACCTGATGGCCGGATGTTCGGGGCACGGCATGGGGCTAAGCTTTCATGCGGCGTTAACTTTAGTAAACAATATAAAAGGTAAAAATGTTCCCGCCCATTTAGATATTCAAAGATTTCGGGCACAGTTGTTGTAGCTTACTTAGCATGGCCTTTAAATTGTTTCATTCAGAAACGAATCCGACTCGAATAGCGAACAAACTGTTTGCAGGCGCTGCCTTTATTTGTCTGTTCTTTTTCACAACGTTATCCCCAGCACACCAATGTCAAAACTTGTTCGAAACTGAGATGAAAAGCTTCGCGGTTTCATCAACAAACAAAAGCACCCAACAAGCAACGGCGGGCTGGAATCGTAAAAATTTACGAATCGCGACCTTTAACGCACAAGATTTTACATTGTACGAAAAACCTGAATCTAAATCATCAAGGGCCGCCCCCAAATCTGAAAAATTAGCAAAGGCCGTGGCTAAGACTTTGTTCGAAGCCAACCCGGATGTTATCGTTCTACAAGAAATCGGTAGCAAATATTCATTACAAAAATTGGCTGATCTAAGTACGAATGAAAAGTATGATGCTATTCTTATTCAAGGCCATGACACCCCCGATATGAACAAGGGCGACAGAGGCCCCGCACGGCACATTGGTTTTTTAATTAAAAAATCTTTGGTCTTAGAACACACCGTTGCAGCGAACTTACGTATTCCGTACGAAGGAAAAGACCCAAAAAGAAAATATCTTTTTGATCGCGGCTTACCCATTATTAGTTTCTTTGATCCCAATACCAAGATGGCGCTATTTTCGGTGATTGGCGCTCATAACCACTCACTCGGCGAACAAGCTAAATTTTCAGAATTAAAATTTTTAGAAGAAAAATCAATGGTCTCTGTGATTCAGAAGTTACAAGATGCGTACGGCGCGCAGTATCCAATTATTTTAGCTGGTGACTTAAATACTGAAGTGAATGGCAATCATCGATTGCAAAAACTAAAATCCAAAATGGTAGAAAGTTTTGACCAGATTAATATCCCATCGACGTCACCCAAAAGGGTTTCGCATATTATATTTCCTAAACCAAATCAAATATCATCTTTAGCGCGCCAAATTGACGGAGTTTTCGTCAACAGCGCATTATCTGGCCGCATAACGTCTTCACAAACTTTGATATTTCCGATCGACGATGTAAGTGATCACCGGCCGATTGTCGTTGATATTAATTTAGAAGGCGTAATTCCTTAGATATTTTTTTCTAGTACTATACGATTTTCGGAATCGACTGCGATAACTTGAAAACCCATTTTTAAATTCAGTCTGAACAAGTCGGTATTTTTATTAAAAACATATGATTTAATTTTGCCGAATTTATTCCGCTGACACCATTTTTGTTGGCGTTCATTTAATCCGGTGGCAATTCCCAAGTGTCGATACTCAGGTCGAACGGCCGTTACGTGCGAAACAAAAGTATTAGAATTTTCTGCATAACCTAGTTTAAACCCAACTGGCTTCTGTAAGTCAGTCACAACCTGAAGTAAAATAACTTCATCTATTTTTGAATGATCGATATTAACAGAACACTCTGAGCACAGGAGCTGAAGGATTTGAAATTGTTCCGGAGTTATGGTTTCGAATTCTTGGACTTTTAACTCTATCTCTTCAAATCGATCGACCAACTGATTATTCACTTCTAATTTTCCAAAAAATAATTCTTTCGGTCGCACCCAAGTTTGGCCCAGATCATTTTCATAAAGGGTCTCGTACAGTGCCATTTCTTCAAGCGTTTCTGAGTGCCTGACTGGACCCAAATATTTGTACATTTTATTTTTATAGTGCCGATATAGACGTGTCTTCATAATTGCCTTTTCTTGGGTGACCTTGGGCCAGATATTCATCGCTTTCTAGCCTGCAAATACCTTTCTTCGATAGAATTGAATCGTGACATAAATGACGTTTTTTATCATCCAGGAAGTTGGATTTTTTTACTCAAGTAGAAAATTGGTAACTGATATTGAAAATTAGAATATTTTTCTTAATTATTTTTGCTTTATGCCCGAGCGCTTTTTCGGCTGAACCTTTTAAGCCCTATCGTGGCTTCATCACTAATGTTGAAGATGATGATGCGCCAATTACGGTATTTAAAACTCCGGGTCAAAACTGGCGGTACTGCAAAAAAGATCAAAATAATTTAAAAGATGGCTGTACAGAAACAGTTGGATGGCCTGGCCGAGACGCAAAGATCACCGTTCTTAGCAGTCCCGTTACGGCCCAAGCGCGCGATTTTCAAACTGGCAAAAGTTATAACGAAGAATATGTGGAAATTGAATTCGAATATACTCGTAAGGGCGCCGATGGGAAAATGTACCATCAAAAAGGTACCGGTTTTATTGAAAGCGAATATATTGAAAAAAAAGAGACCAAAAGTTTTTACACCGCCCAAAATACGAAAGACTTAGCGCCCTGCGCGGTTAAAAAGAGCGATCCGCAATCCAAAATTAAAGAAATCTCTAATTCGCTAAAAGACCTGGCCGGTTCTATCACAAATTTATCTTTAGAAAAAAAGGCAGACGCATTGGCGAATATCGTTGGCTTTTGCCCTTTAAAACCTCCGACCAAACCTCCAGGCCCTTTCGATAAGAATAAAAATGTTTACGACCAAGCTATTTTACCCACGCTTTTAAAAAGCAAAGTTCCACCAATTCGCAATGAAGATAATAAATTAATGAGCCGTGACGAAATGATTCAGATCGACACGCTAGCACGTACACTTTACGGTGAAATGGCTATTTGTTACCGCAGGGGACTTCAATACCCAATGGCCGTTGCCAAAATTATTATGAATCGAACTGAAAACGAAGACCGAAAAAGCGAATTTATTGCGGGTCCCCACTCAGATAAAGCGCCACCGTTAACACAAATTTGCACTTCACCGACCCAGTTTTCGATGTGGCTTAAAAAGATTAACAGTAAGGCTAATGAAACGCTACATCATGGTCTTTGCCCCCCACTGAAGCCCAATGAACCATTTTGGGGATCGGATCAAGCTTCTAAATTTGAAGCCGACATTTGGAAAAATACGATGAGGATTGCAACAGAAGCGATTCTATATCCGAAGAAATTTAAAGAGCGTACCAAAGAAGTCGACGGATACTTTTATACTTCTGGCGTTGGTAAGTTTTATAAGATGACCCGGCATATTCCTTCGATCGAAGGAAAAAAAATCGATCGCCCCGCTTGCCTTGAGATCTGGAAAGAGAAAAAATAGTTTACTCGGGGCTGCCAGAAAAATAGTTCTGCGGAACCAGTTGTTTATACGATTCAGGAAATGGAAATAGTTTTTCTAAAGGTTCTCTGAATAAGCGGTTAAAGGCAATTCCATGCTGGGTTCCTTCCCGTTCATCGTAGTGCTTTCTGACTAATTCAAATCCGGTAAATTTATCATGTCTTGGTTGAACGTTAAACCCGCCTTGAATATATGACTGACACTTATGTTCATACGTGTAATCGCTCTCTGAGTTGACTTCTTTTTGCAAACAACTTTTCATGATCGGCAATGAAAAAAAGCTAGCAATCAATTCTGGGGTGTATAAAAAAAAGAACGGCACACCTAATCGATTATTTTCTAAAAAATATTTAAAGTAGGTGCTGTGTAATTCGCCCGGCGCACCAATGAAAAACCAATGATCCTTTTTCCAGATGGGCGCCATCGGATTTCCACCTAAAATTGGAATTCCTTCTACTTGATCTAATAACCATAAATGAGCGGCTAGTTGCGGCGACTGACATTCGTATTTGTTCGAAACCTTAAGGTATTCGCCGGATTCAAGAAATTCAATTATATCTAAATCAACGAATGAGTATTTGATATTATTTCTTTGGCAGAAATCAATATTGGTCTGAATATCAAAAGCATTCATATTATTTTTAAAGCGCATAAAGGTCGCTTGAAAAGGAACTTTTGCGGCGATGAATGCTTGGGCCATACACTCGCTATCAATGCCACCCGAAAGAAGTAAGTTTAACTTCTTGTTTGGATTCTGATTATAAATTGACTGAGCCGCGCTGACCGACTCCATCATGGGCGTTCGACAAGGTCGCTGCAACGGGCCGAACGAAACTAGAAATTCACTTTCATCTTCAGGATTTCGACCAAAATTAAAATGATTCTGAAAAGTTAATTCATGCATTTAAGATTATCCTAGCCTGTTTGAAACGAATATCAATAACAGAAACGATAGCTTAAAACAGTCAACGTATTCAAACAATCGCCAGCTCAGTTAACCCACGAGCTAGCGAATTTAGGTTTAGTGAATAACACTACTCCATAATCTAATTTGGACTTCGTTTTTACGTAAAAATGGAATCGTGATGGGGCTGTCATACTGAGCCACACGCATGGTTTCTAAATCGACTTTTTGTCCATCTAAAGCTAACCATTTTTGCAATTCTTGGCTTTTTTCTTCGATTTCATGTCGGCCATTGCGACCTGAAAATTTTACGACGGCCCATGTTTGCATCGGAATTTCTTGAAGTTGTATGCTTGAATCCAAAGGAATTGGCGCTGTTTTTGCCGTAATTTCTGATGGTAAGACAAACGACATTGTTAATCCTTTGGCATCGCTTGTTTTTGGTAAATCTTGTAAAACAAAAGATGTCATTGGAATTTTTTGACCTTCTTGCTTTAGAACTGGTGACGTCATTGGTAAATTTTCAGATGTTTTATTTTTACCAAAAATATATCCCGCTAATTTCATGAAAGCTTCTTCATTTGCCTTTTCGAAATCTCCGCCTTCAACGGTCGTTTTTGCAATCAATAAGGGTTCATATTGGCGTATTTCAAAGTGACCATCTTCTTTAATTAAAGTGAACTTTGGCTTTTCATTGAAATTAAGACCGAAAAAATCTGGAATGCTTTTTAATTTTTCTGTTAACGGAATTTGTAAATCGTCTTTAGCCATATATCCTCCAATAATTGGGAATTCTTCCCCATGTTTACGCTTAAAACAAATAGAGCATCTGCCTTAAGTCGCTATGAATAGAATTGCAATTCTTAGACTTGATTTTAGAAACTGTAATCTACGTTAAAATTTTCTTTAATTCAGACTTTTGTTGATCATCTAAAATAAGCCACTCAGGCGGTAAATCCTTGACCACAGCTTTCCATGACGCCTGCACCATTGCTTTCGCACCTGGTTTATTGTGTAGGTCTTTTAGCAAATTTAGATTTTGTATAAGTACATTTTTTGTCGGTTTGTAAAATCCATTGTCATCTTTTCCGCCATTACTTATCGTTTCGGAATTTTCGACTTTCGAAATAAGCCCGGTAAAATAATCTTTTAAACTCATCATCAACCACCTCTGACTGAAAGCCCTTTCAATGACAATGCCACATTTAATCCGCTTCGGTCGAAGTCCAAAAATCGTTAATATCTTTAAGTATGCTTTGTGAAACCATCTCTTGCGGATTATTTTCGAACCAATCTTGGGGCATTGATTTTACGTAGCTAGGTTGAATAAATCGATTATCCATCAGCACAATAATTCCTTGATCTGTCTCGGAACGAATGACACGGCCTGCAGCTTGAACGGCCTTAGCCATCGCCGGATAGGTGTAAGCGTAATCAAAACCCGCTTGATAATTATCTTCATAATATTCACGCATTTTCTCGCGCTCTAGATCGAAGTTTGGAAGTGGTGGCCCCACGACAAAGGCTCCGATGACCATACGTCCTGGGTAATCGACTCCTTCAGAGAAAACTCCACCTTGAACCGCAAATAAAATGTGCGCCCCAGAAGTTTGTTTCAGTTGATCTAGCGTGTGTTCAATATGTTCTTTCTTCATTGAACGCTCTTGTTTTAAGACCAAAAAATGCGGCGGAGTTTTAAATTTAGCTAAAACCCTTTCCATAAAATCAAAACTTGGAAAGAAAGCGATGTAATTGCCATGTTTTAATGACGCTATTTTTTCGATCGCATCGGCAATGCGCGGGTAATTTTTCTCACGCTCTGAATACTTTGAAGAAATTTGTGGAATAACTAAAATTTTTCGATTCTTTTTCGCAAAAGGACTTGTGAATTCGGCTGTTTTTAAATCTTTCGAATGAAGTCCCGCCAGCTGGCTGTAAAATTCGAAAGGTTTTAATGTGGCCGAAAAAGCTACGACTTGCGCGTAATCATTATAACTTTCTTTCAGCATATCCGAAGCGTCACAACAGGTGATTTTAACGGCCGCAGGGTTCGGGCTAAACGTCGTAAAAAAGCGGTTGCGTCCGTCTAACTGCCCGGCTTTAACGAATTCAAGCGCACTGGTAAATTCTGACCAATAAAAACTAAGTCGCATGACAACATCTTTCGGTTGAATATCAACATCAGATGATAAATACGATGACAAAAACGTTTTTAACTCGGCGTCTTGATTTAAAAACAATTCATACGGCGCTGCGATCTGATGGGCTTTTGTTTGACCGGCAAGCCCACAATGTTTGACAACCGCGATGCATGTATCAATTAAGTTTTGCAAGTCTTTGCGAAACTTAGTGGGCAGTCTCTGCGCGTCTTCACGCATTCTTTCTAAGTTATATGTCGAAAGTGATGGCGAATAGTAATCTAAAGTACGTGACGGCAGATTATGAGCTTCATCAATCACTAGATTAGGCCTTCCTTCTTGAACCAAGCCTCCACGAGCTAAACGTCCAAAGGCTGATCGTGGTGCAAAAACATAGTTGTAATCACAGATGACGGTATCGACGTCGTAAGCAGCGTCTAACTGAATTTCAAATGGACAGACCTGATATTCTTCGGCGATTTTTTTAAAAGTTCTATATGTCAGTTTTCTTTTTTTAGCTAACTGTTCAATCACTTTATTTTCTGCGACCTTGGTATAATGGTCTTTCGCATATTCGCAGTAATCTGGATTACAAAGTGGTTCATTCTTAAAACACATTTTGCTTTTTGCGGTAATGGTTAACGACTTAATGCTAGCACCGGCTTCTTGTAATTTTTCAATCGCTTCTTCGGCCACCGTGTGTTGGCTGTTTTTGGGCGTAATGTAAATCACTTTTTGACCGCGACCCAAAGCCTCTTTCAGCGTTGGGTACAATACTCCGACTGTTTTTCCTAAGCCTGTCGGCGCTTGCAGAAGCATAGGACGATCGTCTTTCATACCTTGCTCGATGGTTTCAATCAGTTCAATCTGCCCAGAACGTGGTTTCGCAAATGGAAAAGTAAAAGCCTTTGCCGCCTTCATACGCCGCGCAATTCTTTTTTCATCAAGCCTTACTTCATGAACTAACTCTTCGAGGCGAAGCTGAAGCCAAGCTTCGTACTGCATTAAATCGAGTTTTAAATCAAGGTCGACCGTTTCCCCATTTCGTGATGACACGATATGAAGCTTAAGCTCAGGAATTTTGTTATTTTGTAACCAATAAATGTAGCCGTACGTTTTAAGCTGTAAACAATACGGATGCTCATCCTGCTTATCTTTTAAATTTCTTAGTAAATCATAGATATTAAAGGTCGACTTAATTTCTTCTATGCGTGGTTTTTCAAAATCAAAAAAACCATCCATACGACCACCGACTTCAAATACGTATCCATCTTTTTTAAATTCTTGGGTGACGCTAACTTCTGATTTATAAACAAGTGGAAAATCGATGGCTCGTTTTGACTGAATTTTTAAATGAATTTCAATGCCTGTTTGTGGCCCACGGCCAAATCCCGAATGCGCGTCAATACTGCCACGACGTGGAGCAGGAACCGCAAAATCAGAAACACCCAATGAAATTTTTTTCACTTTTTTCCTAAAAAGAATGATCTTTAATGAAACATTCCTATTCTATTCTTTAATAGGTAATTGTAACTAAATCCATCATAATAAGGTTTTATGATGACCGGCATATTTTCATCAACCTATCCGAAAATAATCGGGATCGCGTTTCTTAATTTCGCGTTAGGGTATCTTAATTTAAGGGGCCACGATGATGCAACCAGATTTCATTACCAAATTCGGTTTCTTGAAAGTGCTTATATAAGTTTTCAAAACCGGTTAATTTCACTGGTGGCGCAAAGTCAGTATTTAAAAAACTTTGCAGCAATTCACGGTTATAAATCAAAAATTCGGGGCACGCGGACTGCCCCGTTCTTTCAAGAAACCGCGCTCGTGAATAGGTTTCATCGGCAGCCAGACCTACAACTTGCTGACCGCTATCCGCTTGGCCAATAGAAATAGGGCGACCCGAAATGGCCGTATTTATCTTGAAGTCTCCTAAATAGCGGTATTCTATTTTCCACAAATCCTTCGGGAAATGACAAATCATTGAGTCAATACAAGCTGATGACATGGCAAAGCCTTCAACCTCCGACGCAGAACCAGCTATTAAATACGTGTCTTTACAGGCGTGGGTGAAGCTACTTATTTGGGTACGCGGTGGTTGTGGGATATTAATGAACTTATTCCATTACATAACCAATATGCAGACGCTGTTCGAAATATTGCCGCTGAAACAAAACAATACTGTGTGATCTAGCGACTGATTTTTCAGAAGTTCCTAAGCAAAAGCTGACCGGCATTGATTTTAGAAAAAATGGTATCCACGTTATTGGTCAAGGAAGCATTAAAATGACAGGTTTTCTATTTGCCTGCCTTCAAAAAAATGAAATCTTAAGTCATTTCAACTAATGCATCCGCAAGCATCTTTCGTCCTAAGCTATAAATTAATTTCGCGTAAGATTCATGATGCAAAGGTGCGCTGTTTAAAAAAATTAATGCTGTTAGCAAATTAACCTTATGCTGGCTGTAACCCTGATTAGCTACAAAATTTTTTAAGCTTTCCTGACATTTTTGAAGTTCCGGAATGATCGCGAAATCGAATTGGACTCCATTTTCGACGACATCGACTTTGTACTGACCTTTTTCTATCAAATGGTGGTCAACAACAAAACCGTGATTTAATTTTGCCAAGTCATAATAAAGATCACCATACTGATCAAGCCCGGCAAAATCTTGGCGCCAATCAAGCAACACAAATTGCCTGCTATCAGCCACACGCAAAATATTTTCAAAATGTAAATCGCCATGTATGCGCATGGCTATGCCGTCAGCTAATTGAGCCCAAGGAACTTTTGATAAAAGCTGATCAACCGGTAAAACTTTTATTCCATTCAAATGACCTTCGCGCGGAAAGGAAGGATATAAATCGTGAAATTTTTGAACCCGCGCAAGCGTTTTTAACCGGTAAAAATGATCACACGCCTTTTGAAATTTGACCATTTGCGACTCTGTCAGCGTAAATTTTTTCCAAAAAGACTGTAACCAGGTCAATAAATTTTTAAACTCTGTTACCGATGGGTTTCGTGATAAAACCTCGCCCTTAACTTTGCGATAGGCATACAAATTCTTTTTTGATGAAATCAACTCAGGAACAAAACCTTTTAGTATTTCGGCGCGTTCAACTCTTTTTTTTATAAAAGAGGCATCATCTGAAAATTTAATGACCATTTCATTTAGAAACCAAATAGCCTCATTGTATTTTTCTAAAATAACTGCGGGCTCATCCACAGGAAAGATCTCATTTGCTTCCTTCAGTCCAATAAGTGAGCCCGTATCAAACCAAGTTTTCATTTCTTTTTTAATAAATTGATCGCCGCGCTTCAACATTTCGGCCACCCCGTAGGCCTCGCCTTGATCTATTGCGGCGGCTCCGCCGTCTTTTAGGCCCGTGAAAAAACTTTGATAATCTTTGATAAATAAAAGACCAACATAAGGCTGTTGATCCTGTTGGTGCTGACCCTTATTGAAAATTCCCATTACGCGCTCTACACCCAGATCGTTGATTGGCTTTGCAGCCACGCAACGAAACTCGTTCAAATCACGCCCTTTAGGTAAAGAATGACAAGCAACCCAGTTTTCATCTAGCTGTGGCAACGGCTCTAAAAATAATGTGTCGCAGGTCCAAAAGACAAAAGGGCACTGCAGATTATTCTCTGCCACCAAGGTCGATAACCCAATACCTGATCCCTGACCTTCAAATTTTGAAACCCAAACAAATTCAAAGATGTTGTCTGGATAGGCCAATTGTAGAAAATCTTTTAACGTATCGCCTTTATAGCCAAGAGCAATGACGATTGGAAAATGCTTCGGTATTTTATCGATCAAATACGAAATGGCTGGTTTTAACCCAACAGAAACTAATGCTTTATTTAAAAAAGTTGTTTTATGGCCTAATCTGCTGCCCGTTCCCGCGCAAGGTATAAAAACTTTAATCATACCGACGACCAGCCAGTTGAAAAGCACTCATGAAGCGTTCGATACTTCCACGTACCGCTTGATATAAAATATGATCTAACTTTTCTATTGTGATGTTCGCCTCGCGACACGCTTCAGTTTTTAAAATTTTAAATTCGTTTGTCGAAAAAATATAATACCCCGAAATTATCGCCTTTTCAAAGTCGTTAATGATCAAAGATACCATCGCCCATATAAATGACCGAATCTAGGGGGTAGCTTTCTGCAATCCATTCCACTCGGTTTATGGAGCTGACTAAATCGATTTTAACCCATATCATCAACAATCCGTTTTTTAGAAATTTCAAAACCATTTCGGTCACTAGATACAAAGCGAATTTCTATAAAAGGTTGAAGTAAAGTTAGCGCATCGTTGTCATCGGGGCCAAAAGTTTTAAATATTTTTCCTTGCGCTGAATACAGAAACTGGCCGGTCGTTAAGACACCATCCACATCTAGAATAAAAACAGTTGGCTTTTGCATAACTTAAATTTTCAAATTCTTTTTTGATTGTGTCAAATGAATCGAACTTTTCGCCAGCAATAAAAGCCAACCGCCCAGCCAGATTGAAGTTACGTATTTAAAACAGTCCGTCGGAGTCAGCGCATCTAGAATCAAATAACGCATCAATAGCATCATCGCGCATAAAGCCAAGACCGATGACTGTTTGCAGCTAAATAGTAAATAAATAAGAAAACTTAAAGGTAAAAATCCAGTTGAAAAAATAAGATGAAACGGGTGTGGCATTTGATAAAAAATAAAATCACGTATTGATAAATAAGACTTTTCAAAAAAATTAACTTGAATAGATGGCACATCATACTTGAAGTAGCCCTTACCCGGCTCGAAAGGTGGGGCAACTGACAAGGCACCTAATCCTGGGTAATGGAAACACGCCAGAACGATAGCTATTGACGACAAAACAACAAAACTTAATTTTACATCGAATGAAGATTTTCTATAGAAAACAGCTACTTCCTTCGCTGTTTTTAAAGACCAGCCAATCAAAAATACGCTGAGTAAAAAACCTAAAAACGTTAACCCATTCTGAACCGGAGACTTTAAAAACTGAACCAATGGCAAAATTGAAAATGCCAAAGTTATAAAATAAAAAGTAAATTTTTAATTAATGTGCGCATTTCACATGATTGCGATTAGCGTAAACGGTATTGGCACTCCAACGGCCGGCCTTTAAATTAGAAGCGATAAAAGACTCTGTAAATGACGTCTGCAAAGTAAAACCGTATTTTTCGCCGGGTAACGAACTTGTCCAAAAGAATTCAGGATTATCGGTTCCGGCAAACAAACTAATTTCTTCAAATGTCGGCAGATGCCAGCCATCATTATAAATCGTCGATTCGCAAGTCCCCATTGAAACCACCTGACAATTAGCTTTTAATTTTCGGCAGTAATCGACAGCCTCGGCCTACGGCAAGTGTCTGTCTGAAGCTGCACTTAATATGACTACTTTCGAATCCGCATTAACTGTTAAGTTCAATGGCTGAACTGAGCTCGCATTTAAGAAAGTTAAAAAACCAGTTTAAAAAAGTAACGAAACTAAGCTCGCTAGGATTTTATTAAAGAAACGGGGTATGCGCCCGGCAGTTCGTTAATAGAGTGTTTAGAAATTTTGAATGCGTATTCAGACTCAACCTTATTTGAATCAAATGCTCCGGCATGAAAAACTTCTTTATTCCAAAACGCTTTACATTTTATCGCGATCACCCCGCTAGCGTGCTTTGCATTTTAGTAAATGCAAAGTCGTAACCGCTTTTGATTTAAATTTAATTTTAAAAAAGTCTCAGATTAAGATACACAATAGACGCCAAAAATTAAGGAGCTTCGGCACAACTGGGAATAACTTCAGGCCCCACCCATGCGCCATTCAAACATGTCTTAAAAGCGGGTTCGCAAGGTTTACCTTTACTAGCTGTCGCGTGACGAAAGCCATTCACCACGTCCCCATGTGGCGTTGGCCCGCAACTTTTCGTGTCGTTCGCGCAAGTGTAGTATAATTTGGGCCCCACCCATTGACCACCAGTACAAGTTTGGATCGCTTTCGGGCATGGCAAAGCTCCGGATGTTGTTTCCGAACTAAATCCTTCGCGCGTCGTACCTTCGACAGAAGATCCGCATGAATTCTTCACAGCTTCGAATTCAACAGTCGTCATTTCTTCTTTAATACGACTGTCTTTTTTGGGACTGTCTTTCCCCTGGGCTAATAGGGTGACAGAAAAGAAGAAGATAATAATAGTTAGAGTCTGTGTCGACTTGTTCAAAATAACCTCGAATAAATTCAAATTAAAATGGCGGGTAGACATCTTGGGTGAAGCCCAATTATCTCTTTTAAGTTTTGTGCTGTAAAGGCCAAGCCCTATTGGTCTACGGTTGTTTGTCAGGGCTTTGTTATTTTAATCATTTTACCTAGACCAAAGTACGTACTTAACAGAACCAAAATTTGAACGTATTTGCACGCGCGGCTGTACTGCAAAAATGAAATCTAAAAAAATACTATTTGCGATTTTAACAGCTGCTTCAGTAGCCGCGGCTACTCCTTCAGAACAAATTAAAATATTCGACCAACGCTATCAGCTAAATTCACCGAACCAAAAACTTGTGGATAACTTTGGGGATGGAAACGAAAACCTATATGGCGTTCGTAACTTTCGCATGGTTTTACGCGGAATACTTTACCGAGGCGGCGCCAACAATTCTTATAATAAGTACGAAAAAAGAAACAATCAAAATCCCCTACCAACACGCGGATTAAACAACCTATGCCAACAAGATTTTAAGTCGGCCGTTTACCTTTACAACACGAATTATTCAACCGCACCAAAGACAGTTCAATGTGTTACCGCTGAAAATAAGAATAATGAGCTTAGCTATCTGCAAATGGATGGCTTAGATCAAAAAAATACCGAAGCTTTTTTAGAAATGATCTATAAAGCTATAAAAGGTCAAATTCCTTCGCCCATTTACATGCACTGCTGGAATGGATGGCACGCTTCGGGGTTAGTCTCTACGTTAGCTTTAAAACAATTCTGCGATTTCGACACGGATCAGGCTTTAAACTACTGGATTCAAAATACCGATGGCAATTCCGAAGGATATAGTTTTATAAAAAATCGTATTCAAACCTTTAAGCCACTTTCGCAATTTCAGATCACTGATGAAGAAAAAGCGCAGATTTGTTTAAAGAATTAGTTTGAATTATTAACCACGAAAAATTGTATACGTTGCCATCAGAGGATGGCACTATGACCATCATGTCAGTGCAGTCGTGGGAACATTTTTTTAAACCTGAAGTTCGCAGCAGCGGGCTAGCCTTTGTTAAAAAAGGAAATGTATCGGTATCACAATTGTCAGATACCGAAATCCAAAGTTACGTGCGCGCATCGACATCTTTTAAAGTCAGCCTGAAAAGTAAATCTATCAGTAGTCCGATTGTTATGGTCAGCTGCACGTGTCCTGTTTCAAAAAAAGGACAATTCTGTAAACACATATGGGCCGCCCTATTAGTTGTTGAAGAAAAAAAACCTGATTTTTTAGATTCAAAGACAGAGCTTGAAAAACAAACTGAAGCGGATGTTGCATCGGCCCCAAAATTAAAAACCCAATCTCAAAACGAATCTCAAGCGGCCTACAAAGCCAAGCAAGCAGACTATCGTAAAGAACAATACAAATTACAAAAGCAAAAAATAAAAGATCGTAAGTTAAAGTTAAAAAATAAAGACAAAGAACCTGAAAATCTATTTCCACCATTCGTCGAAGAAGCTTTAAAGTATTTTTACGAAAATGGATTCTCGCTACGTGATGATATGACCAAAGAATCTATTAGCTTTGCGATGAAAAAATTAGCGCGCGTTTTTCACCCCGACGTTGGTGGAAGCCATGAAGAAATATTAGAATTAAATCGTTTTGCAGACATTCTAACAAAATTTTCAAAGTCTTAATTTTTAGATAGTTCTTTCTGAGACGAAATGGCCGCAATAACCGACGTTCCCTTCACCGACTTCACTTGCAGTATGAATTCAAGCTGACCATTTTCAATCACCGTTAACTCAGAACGACGATTGACAGGTTTCGGAGAAACAAAACTACACTCATCTTTTTGAGCTACGGCCAATACCATTTTTCCTAAAACATTTTTATAGCTAGGCACATAGGCTGTAACCTGCCAATTTTCGATTTCGCCTAATTTTTTGCCCTGATCATAAAGTATGTATGCCATCTGGTAACCGTACCGAAATAATCTTATAACGTAAACAAGACAAAAAATAATTTTGAAATCC
>JACMQO010000079.1 GCA_014376935.1 Bdellovibrio sp. | reverse complement strand
TGAATCGTTTAGGAATGTATGATTCTGTTATAGACCTTGGCAGTTCGTTGGTTAACGATAAGGAATTTATTCGAATTAATGAATTCACGGCGGGGTTGGCTCAAGTTTTTACTGGTTTAGGATTCGCTCAGTTTAGTAAGACGAGATATGAAGAAAGCTTCAAATCATACTGCAATGCGGTCGCTCATAACCCTGCAGGGGAAAATGAATTACTAGGGCTTGAAAAAATCAAGTCCTACGTAAATTTGAAAAGTTGTCCCTAATTGAACCACCTTGGTGAATGAACTTTGATATTCAATTTTTAAAGGGATACTTGAGACTTACCGGGGAGTGGGCTTACTTCATATTTTCAAAAATAATTTACGAAATAAATTGTTATTCGTTACCTTAACTTTTTTATCGTTATTATTTTCTTTCCAAAACTGTTCGCGCACCCAATTCAGTTCGGTCGCAAAAACTGCTGGCTCGGCGACGGAAGCATCTGTAGGTACTTCGATCTGTAATTCTCAATCAAGGCCCTTGGACGCGGACAACATAGCATGCCTAGCCCCAAATAAAGGTGTGCTTAAAGCGATTCAAAAATTTGACGTAATACATTTAAATGACGGCAGCTGATCTAGGTCAAAAGCTGGAACTGTTGATTACGCTGCTTGTTCTACGTCCTGTGATCCGCTAGTTAAACCAGTGGCGATGACGGTGGAACTAAATACACCGTTACTGCCACTAGCTGCCCAGCAGACCTTACGGAGCTAGCACCGAGCAAACTTCCGATTGCAACCTTGGTCATTGCGGCGGATCAAAACGTAGTGGTTAATGAAGGAACTTCTGTTTACTACCGAGCCAACGGCAGAGAACTTTCGTCGTACAATTTAAAGATTAATAAAGTTTCTGGCTGTCGCTGGCAGATCACAGACGTCTGTGACAGGACCGGCGGTGCGCAATACCCAGTCGTTCAATGGGATATGGTCGGGCAGTTCTGGGATTTCTGTCGGTAGGATTAATTTTTCATCGCAATTATTTAGTAGGTAGATAATTGCCGGGACTTCATTAGTTATATTTAGATCTTTTAAAAATCTAAATTTCCGTTACAATTAAAGAACGGAACTAGTGTAAGAAGGATCGATACATGTTAAGTAGTCGAAGAAAATTATTAAGGGGACTGCTAGCTGGGACCAGTTTCTTTGGGATTGGCAGCATTTTTTTTTCAAGACGAGCTTTGGCCATTACCTATTTAGAAAACAAATTACCCCAAATACCAAACGAAATACAAAATCAGTTGCTGAATCAGCCCCAAAAAGAAAATCTTCTAGCTGAAATAGCTCCGTGCGTTGGGCTGCCGCCGTACCCTAGTCCTTCAAAAATGAAATGTTTGTCTACCAATGCATAGGTAACTGATTAATGAATCAACGAGCTTGTCTTGATGTCGACCGTTTAGATCTATTAGAACATGTTTATTTAAAGCATAGATTTAATATTAATAACGCCAGCAATAAGTTTCGGCTCTGTTTTTTTATTAAAGGGCCCATCGAAACAGACGTTAATAATACTTTTTTAAAAAATCCAAATCGAAATGCAGTGATCGATGTGCACGAAGTTCCCGTTAACTTTCTAACCTTTTTTGAAGCCGACCGTAGTCATAATACCGACCGCATATTTATCGTGGCTGAACCGCTTAAACTTTGGTGCCTTGATATTGAAATTTGGGTTGGCTTTCCCACCGAGGCCATAAAAATTATTGAGCAAATGGATCATCATCTGTTTAAATACGACTACCTTGAATTTTTTGAACTTTGGTAAGGTACAATATGACAATCAACGACCAAGTTGAAATTTTAGAACTGTTATCGCAACTTTCAAAAACTTTTAATAGCTATTACGAAGTTAATTATAAGTTGCGGGACTTGATCGATCAAAAAGTTCATGCTTTAACGATAACCAATCAATTTTTACCCGTAACTTTAAATTTTCCAGAGGCCTCGTCTGCAGTGGCCCGCTGGATGGTTGATGAAAATGTGTTTCAAACGCAATCTTTTTTAAAATCATTTAAACGGTTGGGTCAAAATAGTCATTTGCAGACCTTTGATTTCTATTTACCCGTAGATTTTTTTTCGCTATTTCCGGAATTAATTGCTAGCCTTGGTAGTCCCCAAGAAATTTGTAAAGGGCATTTAACCTCTAGCGGAAGATCTATTTGGGTTTTTCCGAAAAAACAAGTCCCACTTTGTTTAAAAGTGGACACCTATGATTTTGTGTTACCGAAAAAATATAATTCACGCATAAATCGTGTTGCGCAGATCGATCATTCACTAAAAATGAGCCAGTATCTTCAGGACGAAGATAATATTTTCAGTGAAAACGACGGGCTGACGCTTACGTTCGATACGTTCATCGAGGATAAAGTCCCAAAGACTTATAGCTATTTGGTACGTACCTTGGATTTTAAAAAATGCAACGTTGAAAGAAAAGATTTAATTTTGCCGATGCAAACCGTAGTGGCTACAGACTTCTGGAATGATCTAGAGTTACGTAAATATCTGAAGCTACAGGACCGAACGGTCGTTGATTTTTTTATGAATGATGTCGCCAAGGCATTTGCAGAATTATTACGAAATGCACTAACCAAATCCTTTGTTCATTTTGAACTTCATCAGCAAAACTTAAGCGTAGTCGTTCGAAATGGACGGGGTGTTAAATTACTTTATCACGATTTGCTAGATTCTGTTTTCGACCCCATCGGCTATTTTTTAAATCATCTGCACGTAGGTTGTAAAAATGCCAGTAAGTTGCTTCAGAAAATAGCGGACATCGATGCAACCACTTTTTTTAATTGTCACGGAACCTTAGAGACAAACAAAAAAAGAAAATTGTTCACCGTGGTCAGCATCTACCGGCGCTACATTCGTAACTTCGGTGACTACACGAAGATTTTTAATATGTTTTCGGGCGAAGATTATTGTTTATCACTTAAGTTCGAAACTTGCATTTTAAAGTACTTATCGTTCTCAGATGCCGAGCTGGGGTTGTCGAACCAAAAAATTGATAACCAAGATTTCCTAACCCAGCAATTATTTTGGAGCATTGATGCTTTTCATCGAACGCAGCAGCACCAGCTTCTGCAGCGGTCCTTCGCACAATTGCTGGAATTGGCTACACCGCAGTCGGATTCGGACATGGTCCGGACGCTATTTGAAGATTTAATATTTCGTGAAACGTGCTTCGTATCGTGTCATTTTCCGATATCTTTAGATTTCTATGTGTCCAAAAAATTGCAAAGCATTCACTCTTTATGGAATCACCGTGTCTTCATCGGTACCTATGATAGTCAAATGTTCATTATCATTTTTGCCAAGTAAAGCCAGTTATTTTTTTGGCTCCAGGGTATTTTTAGATTTCAGCTGCAGTTCGCTTACATCCTTCTTAAGTTTATCCGACATTTTTTTAGCATCTTGAAAGGCGCTGATCATCGAGTCATCAAAACTTTGCGAATTAAGAAAATTACGCAATTTTTTCGACGGTGGATATTTAGAAAGCGTAATAAGGTATTGAAGCTCTTCGCTGGTAAATGTGTTGGCGAAGTCGCTATTAATACCCCGAATAATTCGCTCTTGGGCGCTAGGTAATGTTTTTTTGTAAGTTTCCAGAGCGTCGGTATACAGCTGCTTTATCTTTTTTTGCAGCTCGGGGTCGGTGGCGGTTGGAATTTTTCGAAACAAAAATTCATTTGCAATGAGAGCTTTTTGGACTCTTTTGTCCAGTTCAAGCTCCTGCATTAGTTCTGTGGCCATTTTATTTTTATCATCCACGGCTACCTTATTTTCAACTGCTTCGGCGTGGCCAAGTAATGTCGATATAGTAATAAGAAATGCAAAAATTTGACCGTAAAGGCACCGATAGCTGGAAATCATATTACCGAAGATACAGCAAATAATTTATAACTGCACACACTAAAAAAACGAAAATGGCGTTTTGATCATGTTATGCATGAACTCCAAAAAGCTATAACCCCTACTTGATTCGTCATTGATACGATTATTTTTTAGATGCAGAATTACATTTTATGAACCGCTTTTGTCTTTATCATCGCTATTTCCAGGCTGCTTTTCTTTTTCTTTTTGCGCTAGCCGCAAGATATTTTAGATCTAATGTCTAGGAATTCGCCGCCTATTTCGTGGCAAGGGCAAAGTGCATCTGCATACTGTATTCAAAATCTATCAGTTTTCCGTAACGGCACAAATCATTGATAACATCTTTTTACGGCCGCCTAACTGATTACGTTAGTTCTTGAACTGCAAGCCCTGGTGTAGCCACAATGAGACAATTAAACGTATCAAATCGACAATTCAAGATATCAATAGTTAATTTTGTTTAGCTTTTCCGTTGCTTTGCCGATTCAAGTTCTATGCGTGATTCATTAGTTTTTTTTATTCTGGCAATGTTGGTTAATATCTCATGTTACGCCAGAGAACCAAATTTAACCCGAAATTCAAAAGATAGTTTTTTTCACGTAGCGTTGTTTGGGCAATACTCGCCCGGTTCAAAATTAGGATTTGGATCTTACGTATCGGGTTCAACTGTTGGCCCTGTGATTACTCCAGGCGCCGCCGAATTCGGTACGGGAAGCTTTACCTCGGCGGGACTTGAGTTCATTTTTTTCAACGGACCCGTCTCTGGATTTTCGATTGGATACTCTTCCGATTCTTCGCGGGATATCGAGCACAAGCAGATCACGTACGCCAGCGGTACCGCAACAAGGACTTATTTTTATCCCCGGGATTCAATGCAAAACTCATCCCTTTTATTTAATTATTACCTGATCCACACGCCAGAGCGTGGTTACATTTTACTTGGTCTTAATTACTCGAACCCCAAGTGGACGCAAGCGACGGTGACGAATTCTCAGATATCATTAAGCGGTGATCTGGGCGGTCAAATTTCAATGGGATTTTCGCTTCTCAAAGGAGTTATCCTTGATCTTACGGCCCGAACAACGTCCATGAAAATGAAATCTACGGATCCTATAGCCGCCACTTTTGAAGATTTTGGCCGCGGTCAAATTGCAGATATCCTGGTTGGATTTAAATTTATTTTTTAGAGATTAAGTACGTTAGTTTCTGTACCACGGGTTCGCCTAACACCTGAACCCTTGCCGCGCTCTTCTGTCACGGAAGCAAGCTTGGCAATGATATCCCATAAAGTAAAAGGCTTTAGACAGACTTTCACGACTTGTTGTGCAAATGCAAATAAGCTAATGAAAGATAAAATGACGATCCTGGATTTGGTAAAGGTTGTGACCGAACGCCCAAATCAAACCGGTCGTACGTCTTAGCTTTGATAAATTTTCAGAACAAAAAGCAATAAAAATGTCTTTCATAACGACACAGAGTTTAGTGTGTCGTTATGAATCTATGTTTGAGTAAGATCTTTTTAAATTTATGTTTTTTCGTTTAAGTTTTGTTGAAGCGACGCCGAAAAGGTTCATAGCTG
>JACMQO010000078.1 GCA_014376935.1 Bdellovibrio sp. | reverse complement strand
TTCAACTTTACTGCGACCATCAGCGACCAGGGCTTCGACTTTCGTTTTCGTATCGCGCACGATCCCTTCAACTTTTTGAATACTACCATCTAATAAAGAAGTAATTTCTTTCGCGGCGCTTCCGCTCATTTCGGCTAACTTTCCAACTTCTTCGGCGACAACGGCAAAACCTTTTCCATTTTCACCGGCACGAGCCGCCTCTACCGAGGCATTGAAAGAAAGTAATTTAGTTTGAAATACGATGTCATTAATCACTTTCGTTTTTGTACCAATCTCTTGAATAACACGGACGATCGTTTCGATCTCGGCATTACTGTGATTGATTTGATCCATGATTTTTGTGTTACTTTGATTGATATCATCCATCGAGCGAATCATTTGCTCGACGACTTGTTTTCCTTTTTCGGCGCTGACTTGTGATTGCGACGAAACAACGGCCGCATTTTTTGCATTTTCAGAATTTTTATCGACCATCGAACTCATCTCTTCTGTTGAAGCCGACGTTTCTTCTAAGCTAGCCGCTTGTTCAGTTGTGGCTTGCGATAGTTCTTCAGACGCCGATGCGATTTGCATCGAGGCTGCATTTACTTCGGTACTCGCGGCATATAACGAATCACTTAAAGCATTAAATGTTCGGACTAAACTATTCGAAAGTAAGAACGTAAATAGAAATCCTATGACCAAGGCACCAAATATTGCCGCTAAAACCAATTTAAACCCTAGTTTTTCGGTCGCATCCGCATCCTTAGAATATTTTGCGGCCGCCGTATTTTGGTACTCTTTTAATTTATCAACAGCCGCCCGATATTCTAATCCGTGCGGACGCATTTCAGCTTTAATAATTTTAACGATCTGTAAATGCTCAGGTGATCCATACTTCACATTCTTCTTTAGAATCGGCAAAGTCCGATCAAAGTCAGCTTTAACAATATCCGCGCGCGCTCTGAACTCTTTAAATAGTGGCTCCTCGTTGGGTTGAAACGGTTTAGCTTGATATTTGTCCAACATGGCATAAAAATTAACCCACGATTCTTCAATTTTTTTAATCGACTTTTGCTGATCTTCATCTGAAACGTCAGGTAAAATAATAGTAAACAGTTCAATGCGCGCCAGGCGATAGAGCAAATTCATCTCTAGAATATCTTTCGTATTTGGAAAACTGATATCATCAATTTTAGAATAAGAGTCCGAGATACTATGCGACGACCAATAGCCAACGGCTCCGACCATCATCGTCACGGCAATCAATGTTCCCGCTAAGATAAATAATTTTGCTTTTAAACCTAAATTTTTCATGATTGTGTTTTCTCTCGTTTGTTAAAGAACCTTATATGTAGATCGGACTAAATAACGAAAACTTTAGATAGACCAATGGCCATATCGAAATCGATATGGCCATTGGTCCGTTTTCATTGTGTATTCAAGATTAAAGAACTAAGCCGCTTTCGACTTTAACTTCTTCGATTGGATCGTCATTTTTAGTTTTGAACGAATCTCGTTACCCGCTTGAGCTTTATTTTGTAATGACGGTTTTTCAACGTAATCCATAGCCCCTAAGGCTAAAGCTTTATGCGCCATACTTAAGTCATCACGATTCACCGAAGACACCACGATGATTGGAATGTCGCGATTTTTATATTCGGTTAAAAAGCCAATACCGTCGAGCTCTGGCATATGTAAATCCAGAGTGATCGCATCAAAAGTCTCTGTTTTCAAAATATTAATCGCTTCGCGACCATTCATGGCGTTACCTTTAACTTCAAATCCATACTCTTTTGATAGAATTTGGCCTAACAAACTATGAATAGTCGAAGAATCATCAATACAAAGAATACGGAATGGTTTCGCGGCCTCGACAACAATCGGGCGGTACGGCGCTGGTGCTTTATTTTCAGCTGTCGCTTTCGGCGGAATTCTGTACGTAGACGGTGCAATCAATTGGGCTTGGTTGTTAATCCCATTTAATGATTCAGATAAACCTAAAATGAAATAACCGTGGGGTTCTAAAACATCTAGCAACGATTGTGACAATTGTTTAATTTGGTCTGCATTAAAATAGATAAATACGTTACGGCAAAAAATAAGATCAAACTTTCTATTTTGAACGAAAGACTTAATTGAAAATAAATTACAAA
This sequence comes from Bdellovibrio sp., assembly GCA_014376935.1. Taxonomy (GTDB): domain Bacteria; phylum Bdellovibrionota; class Bdellovibrionia; order Bdellovibrionales; family Bdellovibrionaceae; genus Pseudobdellovibrio. The sequence continues at coordinate 26,131 of JACMQO010000078.1, read as the reverse complement.
CTTCAAAATGCGTATTATCTTTTAAACTTTTCTTAACCTTTGAAAAATTTTTAACTTCATCAGTCCCTCTAACCCAATGGTCTCCCAAGTAAGTGGCCGGAGACTGTTTGAGTTCGTCATTGCGATAAACGCCATTTTTTGCGACCGCAATCGACTCAGGATCTACATCCGTTCCATAAATTTTATATTTAACATCAGGCGCAACCGCCTTAAGATGAAAATCAAAAAACATAGCTAATGAATAAACCTCGTGTCCTTTACTGGCCGCTGCCGACCAAATTTCAATTGTCTTATTCGGTTTTTTTCTTGCAGTAGCAATTAACTCTTCAAGCGCATGATTTAGCATGAACTCAAAATGTGGGAACTCGCGGAAGAAAAATGTATGATGGGTTGTTAATAATGAAATCAACGCCTGAGACTCAGACTCTAAATTTTTTTTAAGATGCGAAATATATTCTTTAAAAGAACCTAAAGAAAGCTTGATTAAGCGCGATTTTAAACGGCTTTCAATCATGCTAAACTGTTTTTCTCCAAGCTGGATGCCCGTCATATCTGTTACAATTTTTGACGCTTCCGCAACGGCTTGCTGGATATCATTTGCTGACTCAGTTGTTGTTTTCATCACGATAAACTTATCCCATCATTTGTTTTAGAATCTAATTTAAACTGCTAGTTAAGCTGCTGCTAAAGAAGATGCTTTCTTAGAAAGATTGCGGTGATCTTCAACCGATAACGCTTTTGCGATATCCAACAAAAGAATCAACTCAGTCTCAACTTTAAAAACTCCGCGGATGGCATCGGCTGCTTTTGAAGTCTCAACCATCGGCTTCGCTTCAATGTCTTTTTCTTCTAAAGAAATGACAGAGTTGATACAATCAACCACAACTCCTAAGTTGTAATCACCTAAATCTAAAATCATCACGGCCGTTTCTTGGTTTTTACCCGGCGTGATTGTTAACTTTGTACGTAAGTCCATTACGGTAACGACAGAACCACGTAAATTCATAATTCCTTTAAAGTAATTTGCCGTCTGTGGGACCGGTGTAATTTCCGGTACGCCAATAACTTCTTTGACGCTTAATAAAGGAATGGCAAATTTTTCTTGTCCTAAGCTAAAGCAAATGTATTTGTTGATTTCGTTACTCATGCCGCACGTTCTCCTACTGTATTATTGTTTTGGGGTGTTACTTTAATTTTTCGTTTTAATAAATCTAATGGCTCTAATATCAGGGCCGGATTTCCGTCCCCTAAGATCGTCGTTCCGCTGACGCCCATGAAGTTATTCATTTCGGGGCTTAATTGCTTCACGACAACTTCGAACTGACCTAAGATATCATCGACCGAGATCGCAAATGGTAGCGGTCCTGAGCGAACAATAATTGCAATCTGCTCTTCAACTGGTAAAGACGCTTTTAAAGAGAAGAAATCACCTAATCTAAATAAGCGAATACTTTCTCCGCGTAAATTAATGACGTCACCGATTCCCGTAGAAACCTGATGCGCGTAATCTTTAATTTGAATTGTCTCGTGCACGTAACTTAGTGGAATAATATAACGATGTTCGTGGTACTTAATCACTAGTGATTGAATAATAGCTAAAGTTAACGGTAACGAAATTGAAAATTTGGTTCCTAATCCCACTTTAGATTCGATCTTAATTTCACCATTTAATTCTTGGATATTTGTTTTAACAACATCCATCCCAACGCCACGACCAGAAACATCGGTCACTTGTTCTTTCGTTGAAAAACCGGGGGCAAAAATCAACAAATAACTTTCTTCGTCTGTTAAATTTTGCGTCGGTTTAATTAACCCTTTTTCAATCGCTTTCGCTTTTAATTTTTCAGGATCTAAACCCGCTCCGTCGTCTTGAATTTCAATAATTAGACGGCCAGACTGGTGATAAGCTCGTAGATCAACATTTCCTTTTTCAGGCTTACCCGCCGCTTTACGTTTTTCAGCAGACTCGATTCCATGATCCACAGAATTACGAATTAAATGCACTAATGGGTCATTAATTTTTTCTAAAATTGTTTTATCAATCTCGGTTTCCTCTCCGACTAAATTCAAAGACACATCTTTACCTAAAGCCGATGACGTATCGCGAACGATGCGGTTCATTTTTTGGAAAGTCGTTTTAACTGGAACCATACGTAATGCCATGGCCGTATCTTGAATTTCTTTCGTGATCTTATTTAGCATATGAACGGTCTTTTTTAGCTCTAAAGACTCAGACGTAACCGTCATACGATTTAATACAGATTGAAGAATAACGATCTCTCCAACGGTATTAATTAAATTCTCGACCTTCTTTAACGAAACGCGAATATTCTCATCTTCTGAACCCGAAGTTTTTTTAGCCGCGGCTGGATGTGCCGCTGCTGGCTGAGTGGGTTTCGATTCAACTAAAGCCAATGGCGGATGTGTAGCCGCTGGTGCTACAGCAGCTAGGTCGGCCGCGCGCTCGGCTTCTTCTTGCGCTTTTCTAAAAACAATTTCTAAGGCATCTAGTTCAATGATTTCACCCGCAGCTACCGCCGCTTCAGGTGTAACAACAGGTTTTGACGGATCAAAAAGATCGGCGTCGTCATCTTCCACAAGAGCTGCCGATGAACCATCATCATCATTTGAAAAACCTTTCATTTCATTCAGTAAATCTTCAAATTGAAAGGTGGCCTCAAGGTTGTCTTTCAAACCATTGACCATCTCCAAAACGAAATCATTCGAGCGTAATAAAAGATCAATGACTTTTGACGAAAGATTTAAATCTTTATTCTTAATTTTCAAAATAAATGTTTCGAATTCGTGCGTAAAAGCACCCAATTCAGAGAAACCAACTGCTTTCGACGAGCCCTTTAAGTTATGAGCTAAACGAAAAATCTTATTTAAGTTTTCTACGTCGTCAGGATTGTTCTCTAATGATAAAAAACATTGCTCAACGTCGGCCATTGATTGCATTGCTTCATCCAGAAAGCCTAACTTCAATTCCTTTTCAAAATCATCCACGGTAAATCCTTACATGTTTAAGTTCTCTGTGGACTCATCGGCTAGTTGATTTTGAAACAAAAGGGCGGGGTTTTAAAAAAATAACTCACTCTGGGATGTCGGTTGGACTATCGTCCTCGCCCGTCTCATTTAATTGCAAAATGATACGTTCCGCAAGAACGCGGTTAAAGCTTTTGACCGCCATAATATCTTCGACGTCAGCATTTTTAATATCATCAATAGTTTTAAAGGTTTGCAGCAATAAGCGCTTTCTTTTTTCGCCCATTCCTACGATGAAGTCGAGTTCGCTCTCTAATGAGACCTTATCCCGTCTCTCACGGTGAAAAGTGATCGCAAATCGATGTGCTTCATCTCTCAGTCCAACCAAGATTTGATAGGCATCAGAATTGGTTTTAAAAACTACGGGATTGGCTCGTCCTGGGATATAAAAGCGCTCTTCGGTCGACTCAACTTCAGCCGCTTCAAAGTTGGCTTCGGTCCTGGCCTTCGCAAGACCCACGACTGGAATATGGTTTTTTCTCAATTCTTTTAAAATCTTCACAGCTTGCGACAATTGGCCCTTGCCACCGTCGACCACGATCAATTGTGGTTCTTCGTATTCATCATGTAAGAAGCGCCTTTTTAAAACTTCATACATCGATGCAAAATCATCAATGCCCGCGACCGTTTTTATTTTGTAGCGGCGGTAATGCTCTTTCGCCGGAACGCCATCTTCAAAAACCACTTGGCTGGCAACAGTTTCACTTCCTTGAAAATGCGAGATATCAAAACACTCGATCCGGTGCGGACGATGCGGAAGACCTAATTTATTTTTGATATCATCTAAGCCTTGATTTTTTTCAGCGTCTTTTGACAACTGCTTTTCAAAATGAGCCCGCGCATTTGTTGAAGCCATTTCAACCAACGCCTGCCCTTTGGTATCGGTCGCAAAGCGCACAAGCGTTTCTGTGCCCGTCCGCGCTTTTAAAACGTCTTGCAAAAGCTTATGAATATCTAGCCCCAAGTCGACACCTAATAATACTTCGTCGGGAATAAAATTATCTTCGTAATACTGATTAAGAATTGAAGCTAACCATTCGCGCGGATCTTCATCAGGCGAGTTCGGGTTTAAGCCTTCAACGAAATGCGATCGGTTACCGATCACCCGACCCGAACGAACGTGAATCGTTTCGACCATCACACCACGCTCATCACCATAAAAACTAATCGCATCTTGATCTTTTTCGGATGAGTCATTAATCACCGTCTGTTTTTCGATGATGTTTTTAATCGAATACATCGAATCGCGCATCCGGGCCGCGACTTCAAATTTTTCTTCATCAGCGGCTAAGAACATTTTTTTTTCTAAGTCTTTGATTAACTTTCGGTTACGCCCTTTTAAGAAATCTTTAGCACCTTCAACGTCAGATCGGTAAGTCTCTTTATCAATGTACGCCACGCAAGGTGCTGTACATCGCCCAATTTGGTAAGTCATGCAGGGCCTGGTGCGTGATTTAAACATGTTATCGGTGCAGTCACGAATTTTAAAAAGACGATTTAGAAAACGAATCGTTCCAAAAACGGCGCCACCCGATGTGTAAGGCCCGAAATAAAGGCTTCCGTCTTTTTTAACTTTTCTAGATAAGTACAGTCTTGGAAAATCGTTTTGCCATGACAGCTGAATGTATGGATACGACTTATCATCTTTTAAGCGGATATTATATTTAGGACGATGTTTTTTAATCAGCGAAGCTTCAAGTAAAAAAGCTTCAACTTCCGTTTTTGTAAGTAGATACTCAATCTCAAAGATATTTAAAACCAAGGCCTTGGTTTTGGAAGAATGGTCTTTTGATTCGGTGAAATAACTTTTTACGCGGTTTCTTAAATTTTTAGCCTTTCCGACGTAAATAATTTTATCTAACTGATTCTTCATCAGATAGACACCACTTTGCGTCGGAAACTCTTTTATCCGCTCTTTGATTTCTAAAAACTTTTCAGACATTGGTTTTATTTCACCGGCTTCTGTTCAATCTGCGCCGTCGAAGAACCAGCCCCTTCAGACTTACCTTCACGAATTTGCAGTTCTAAAATTTGTAACCGCTTGATTTCATCGCGCACGCTGGCAGCACCCTCAAAGTCTAATTCGTTTGAAAGTTTTTTCATCTTGGTTTGTAGCTTAATGATTTCATCCTGAATTTTATTCGGTTTCGCCGCAAATTTCTTCATTTGTTCGGCCGTCTTGTCTTTGACACCTTGAATATCGTACGCGCTTAATGCGCCGTCGAACATATTACCAACACCCTCTTGAATTTTCTTACGAATTGTCGTTGGCGTGATGCCGTGCTTTTTATTATACTCTTCCTGAATTTTACGACGGCGTGAGGTTTCGTCCATCGCTTTTTTCATCGAATCGGTGACGCGGTCGGCGTATAAGATCACGCGTCCGTCGGCATTACGGGCCGCACGACCAATCGTTTGTACCAATGATCTTTCCGAGCGTAAAAATCCTTCTTTATCGGCGTCGGTGATCCCCACCAGACTAACTTCAGGGATATCTAAACCTTCTCGTAATAAATTGATCCCGATCAACACGTCGAAAACGCCTAAACGCAAATCACGAATGATTTCGGTGCGTTCGATCGTTTCGATATCGCTATGTAAATACTTAACTTTAACGCCGATCGATTCAAAGTACTCGGTCAAATCCTCGCTCGATCGTTTTGTTAATGTTGTAATCAACACCCGTTCGTTCTTTTCAACGCGCAAACGAATTTCTTTTAGTAAGTCATCCACTTGATTTTTAACCGGGCGAATTTCAACAAGCGGATCAACCAGACCCGTCGGGCGAATAATTTGCTCAACGATCAAGCCTTCCGATTTTTCTAATTCGTACGTGGCTGGCGTTGCCGAAACGTAAACCATACGGTCCATCAAGCCTTCAAATTCTTGAAAGTTTAAAGGACGATTATCTAAAGCTGATGGCAAACGAAATCCATGTTCAACCAAAGTGGATTTTCGGGATCTATCGCCACGATACATTCCCCCGATTTGCGGAATGGTAATGTGGGATTCATCCACGAAGGTAATGAAGTCTTTCGGAAAATATTCTAATAATGTCGGTGGCGGTTGCCCCGGCTGACGACCTGTTAAGTGGCGCGAATAATTTTCGATTCCTTGGCAGAAACCAATCTGTTCCATCATTTCGATATCATAATAAGTACGCTGTTCGATACGCTGAGCTTCTAAAAATTTCACTTGGGCGTTTAATTCTTGAATACGTGTTAATAATTCGGCCTGAATTGTTTTAACGGCGTGTTTGATATTGTCGTCGCCCGTCGCGTAATGCGATCCAGGGTAAATACTAATTTGATCAACCTCTTCTAAAATGCGCGCACTTAATGGATCAATCCACGCTATTTTTTCAACATAATCGCCAAAAAATTCAAATCGTAAAGCGCGGTCTTCTTCATACGGCGGAAACACTTCAACCACGTCGCCACGAACGCGAATCGTTCCGCGCGAAAAATCAACGTTATTACGATTATACTGAATGCGAATCAAATCACGCAGGAAGTCATCACGCTTAAGCTTATCGCCATTGGCAACCAAGATCATCATCCCCGAATACGCCTCGGGCGATCCTAAACCGTAAATACAAGACACGCTGGATACGATAATGACGTCACGTCGATCAAACAGCGAACGCGTCGCGGAATGGCGCATCCGATCGATTTGTTCATTGATAGCCGAATCTTTTTCAATAAAAGTATCTGACGAAGGAATATAGGCCTCGGGCTGATAGTAGTCGTAATACGACACAAAATACTCGACCGCATTTTTTGGAAATAGTTCTTTAAATTCCGAATAAAGCTGCGCCGCCAACGTTTTATTTGGCGCTAACACGATCGCCGGCATATTCATTTGTTCAATCACGTGCGCCATCGAAAATGTTTTACCACTTCCCGTGACGCCCAAAAGAGTTTGGTGCTTTAAGCCCTTTTTAAAATTTTCAACCATCGTTGCGATGGCCGCAGGTTGATCTCCGGCCGGTTTAAATTCGCTGATCAATTCAAAATTTTTCTTAAAAAGTTTTTTTTCCAAGTTGACCCTTCATGCAATGCCTTTTTTGGGCTAGCTCAGTTTAATTACTTCATCACTTCCCAAAAACTACCGGTTGGTAAATCGCTCACTAAAATTTTTAAATCGGTTAATTGCCTGCGAAGTTCATCTGATTTCGCAAAATCTTTTGCCAAACGGGCCGCCGTTCTTTGTTGAACAAGCTCGTCGACGGTCGCGCGCTGAACATCAGCCTGCTGTAACAATTGATTGTCTAACGAAATTAAAAACTGTGCAGCATCTTCTTGAAATAGACTCAGTAACGAACCAAATTTCTTGATGAAAGACACAAACTGCTGCCCCTGACTTTGCGTCGTGGCAGTTAATTTCATGCCGCGTTTATTTTTCGCATTGTAGCCACGAATGGTATCAAAGATCACCGCAAACGCGGCCGGAGTTCCAAAATCGTCGTTTAAGGCTTCTTCAATTTTTTTCCACGCTGACGCCAACTCTGTTTCGTATTTCGCGTCATGAGTAAACGTCGACTTCGCATCCGAAGCCGCACAGTCTTTCAGAACCGTTTCGGCCATGGCTAATGAAGAATAGATTTTAGCTAAACTTTGAATTGCGCGATCAATATTTTCGGGCACAAATTCGGCCGTACTGCGGTAATGAACCGACAGCATCATCCATTTGTAAACTTCAGGGTGTTGTTGTTTTAAAAAATCACGTAATGATACTAAGTTTCCTAAAGACTTCGACATTTTTGCGCCGCCGAAGTTAATCATATTCCAATGCATCCAATAACCAACAAAGTCTTTACCCGAGCATCCTTCGCTCTGCGCCATTTCATTTTCGTGATGCGGAAACATTAAATCCAACCCACCACCATGAATGTCAATCTTGTCGCCAAATAAATCCCGAATCATCGCTGAACATTCAATATGCCATCCCGGACGCCCTTCACCCCAAGGTGATGGCCAGCTTATTTCCCCAGGTTTAGCCGATTTCCACAACGCAAAATCAAGCGGGCTTTTTTTCTTTTCGTCCACTTCGATTCGAACACCTGATTGTAACTCCTCGGGGTTACGCCCTGATAATTTTCCGTAGCTTTTAAATTCTGAAATAGAATAATTCACATCTTGTGCGTTATTTAAACCGGCCGCGGTGTACGCATATTTTTTTTCGATGAGTTCTGAAATCATCTTAATGATTCCCGGCATGTGTTCACTCACACGTGGGTTCATCGTCTGTGGGCCCAAGCCCAAATGCGCTAAATCCTTCTTATACTGTTCGATATAAAAATTTGTGACTTCCATCGGCGTTTTCTTTTCTTCGCCCGCACGCTTAATGATTTTATCATCCACATCAGTAAAATTAACGGCGTAATCGACCTGATAGCCCAAATACACTAACCAATTTTTAACTAAGTTAAAAAAGACTGGTCCACGAAAGTTTCCCACATGTAGGTAATCGTAAACCGTCGGTCCGCAAACGTAGATCGATGCGTAGCCCGGTTTGATCGGTTTAAATTCTTCTAAGTTTTTACCTAAGGTATTATAAATCTTTAGCATTTTTCTAAGGCCTTTTGCGCACGAGCAATAATTGATTTTTTATGCATCAATGGAACTAAAATTTTTAACTCAGCCCCATGTGGTTTTCCGATCAAAGCCACGCGAATCGGAAAGAATAAGTTCTTTCCTTTTTGCCCGGTCTTAGCTTTCACTTCGTCTTGAATTTTTAAAAAATCGGCTTCGGTGAATGTTTCTGTCGGATGCGCTTCGACCAGTTCTTTCCAAGCGGCTAGTACCGCGCGCGTTGGTTCCATCGCGTAAGCTTCCGAGGCTTCTGGTAGAATTTCATATTTCGAATCATCTAACGGAGAATACAAAGCCACCGCATCTTTTAAGACTTCCATATAAGCCTTAAAAGTTTCAACCGAGCGCACTTGCCAATCTGAATCTGTCGGTAAATTTAAACCCGCTTCTTTTAAAAACGGTTCGATTTGCTTCCAAATTTTTTCATTCGGTAAAGCCCGTAAGTGTTGCGCATTCATCCATTTTAATTTCACGCGATCAAACACCGCGCCCGCTACGTGCACGCGATTTAAAGTAAATGCAGAAATCATTTCTTGAAGTGAAAGAATTTCTTTTTCTTCTGGATGAGACCACCCTAATAAAGCCATAAAATTATTCATCGCGGCTGGTAAGTAACCGTCTAAACGGAATTGGTCGCATGATACGGCCCCTTTACGTTTTGACAATTTCTGACGATCGTCATCAAGCACTAACGACAAATGGCCAAACTGCGGAATCGTCCAATTCATGGCCTCATAGATCATCAATTGGCGAAGGGTATTTGGTAAATGCTCTTCGGCGCGTAGCACGTGCGAAATCTTCATCATGTGGTCATCGATCACACAACAAAAATTGTAAACCGGCATTCCGTCTGAACGAAGCAAAACAAAGTCGCCCTCCATGTCGGATGGAAAGCGCACATCACCGCGAATGAAATCATGTAAATTATAATCCTTCTCATCGTCTGGCACTTTCAAACGCACGACGGCCGATTCTCCGCCGGCCATTTTTTTCTGCGCGTCGGCCAAGCTCATGTTACGGTACGGAGACAACACATGCGTATGTAACCCCGCCGCTTTAATTTTTTCGCGTTCGATTTCAAGTTCTGCGTCAGTCATGAAACAATAGAAGGCTTTACCTTCAGCCAAAAGTTGATCCGCGACTTTTTTGTAAATATCTAAACGTTCACTTTGTTTATAGGGGCCGTACGGACCCATATCTTTTAGCGTTTCAGGATTCGGACCTTCATCCCAATTTAATCCCAACCATTTCAAATCTTGAATCATCATCTGCAAAGACTCTTCGGTCGAACGCGCTTGATCCGTATCTTCAATCCGTAAAATAAATTTTCCGTGATTGTGTTTGGCGAATAATAAATTAAATAAAGCCGAGCGCGCTCCGCCGACGTGAAGATAGCCTGTTGGCGACGGTGCAAAACGAACACGAACTTCAGAAAAACCAGTGGTTAAAACAGATGATGACATGAAAATATCCTTGAGGGTTAAAGCCAATATTTTCACTTTTAAAACGGCAAAAGTAAAACTTTATGCGAGTGGGAATAACGGCTTTCAACGCCAGGGTGGCGGTACTGCCCCCACTGAACTTAAAATTGCCCAGATTTTAATGTATTGCCTCGAATAAAGACCAACTACCCCAAGGTAAAGAAAAAGAAATTCAAGTTGTCGAAGTGATTCATCAGTTTTAGTAAACAACACTGGCTTCAATGCCGTTCACAAAAGGCAAAAAAAATCGGAGCTTAGCTCCGATTTTTCATTTAAAGTTCAAATTGTTTAACACGACTGAATCAATTCTTACTGAACTCCAAAAATCGCTTTGATTTCAGCATCTGAATTCACAACGTTATTCACGTCAGGAGCTAAGTTGAGCTCTTTCAATAACAAATTTTTTGCCGTATCTAACATTTTCTTTTCGCCAAAGCTTAATTCTTTGTCGACTTTTAAAACGTAAAGATCGCGCAGAACTTCAGCGATTTCGTAAACAGAACCCGTTTTAATTTTCTCCATGTAATCACGGTAACGGCGATTCCATGTCTGAGTATCAATTTTAACGTTTTTGTCTTTAAGAATATCGACAACTTTTTGAGCTTCTTCTTTAGAAATTAACGGACGTAATCCAACAGATTTAATATTAGCCGCAGGAATCATGATTTTCATGCCTGTTTCTAAGATTTGCACCGAATAGAATTCGTGTTTAGCTCCAAGAATCTCTTTGTACTCGATAGAACTAATGCGACCCACGCCATGGCCTGGATAAACTGCGTGATCGCCTACTTTGAATTGTCCCATGCTATGCCCACCTTTTGGTAGATTTCAACCGTCCAAGTTATAGCACTTTTGACACTTCTCATCAAATTTAAAGAGGTTATTTTTTTTTAGATGTAAAAGGTACATAGAAATTGAAAAAGGTGTCAGAGGGACTATTTTTGTCAGTCATCCCACCGCACCTTTTTAAATCGATCTAAATGCTTGAATTAACTAGCTTATTGAACGCTAGCAACAACCGCAAATGGCTGCTTGCCGTTGATGCCCATAGGCACATTCACGCCTTTTACACGAACCGTAATATCACCCGCTGCGACATCACCCTGAACAAACGCGTGATTATTAATGGCGTCATTCACCGCAAGCACTTGGCCGTTTGGTAAAACAACTTCTAAATCTAAGTCATTTACTAAAGCTTTAGCTGCAGTCGTTGAACCCGGAGCATCGGTCCATACTAACGTCACCATCAAGTGACCACCGGTTGATAAACTCAATTTTGATTCAGAAACTGCACCTGTACCCACGCCATCAGTATTATCGACCATCAACTGCATGCCGACTGGATTTACAATTTTAGCCATGTTCACTAATCCAAAACCTTCATCGCTATTTGGACGTAACGTGATGATCTCTTGCCCAGCCGCCGTGCCGATCGCACCGTACTGACCCGGAAACATTTCAGTCGCGTTATGAACAATGTACGCTTTAACTAAAGCCGCAGAAGGTTTTGCAAAAGATTTTAGTAAATACTGACGAGTCACCGCCGCTGCTCCCGCCGTTAACGGAGTCGCCATTGATGTTCCACCCGACCATGCGTAATCGTTATTGTATAAACCCCAAAGTGGTTCAACACCCGGTTGCTGAGAATGCACCGATAAAATGTTTGTGCCCGGAGCCACGATTTCTGGTTTCGTACGACCATCAGCCGTTGGACCACGCGAACTGAACATCGCTAAGCCATTTACGTTATCAGACATTGTCGATAAAGTGATTGGAGCGACCGGCCAGTTGTCTTTTGAAGAAGAAAGCTCGCCCACTTTTTTCTGATTGCCGCCGTTAGAAACTAAATTTTCGCTCGCTCCAACAGTTAATGCATTTTTCGCCGTTCCCGGTGAACCGATCGAGTTCGGATCGATACGGCCGTCTTTATTTTTATCAACGCCGCTGTTACCTGCCGCGAATAAAATTAACATGTCTTGTTTTTCAAACATCACTTGGTCAACGGTCGCTGCCATTTTATCGTAACTTCCGAAACTAGCTGCCGAACCCCAAGAGTTCGTATGCACGCGTGCGCCGTCTGCGTAAGCTTGGCCGAACATTTTTCCAAGATCGGCCGGTACCGATAGATTATTTAACATCGGCGACCAAATGCCTTGAACTACGATTTGCGCCGCGTAAGCTCCGCCATGAAGTAAACCACCCGAAGCTGTTCCACGACCTAATACAGATCCCGCGACGTGCGTTCCATGCCCCATTGGATCAGACCAACTTTTCCCGAATAAACCAACTGCGTATCCTGATTTCACGGCGCCCGTAAAATCTCTGTGAATCGCCGCTGCGTTTCCGGAATCTAAACCCGTATCAGCCATACCTACGATTTGATTTTCGCCATGAAGACCTAAGGCCCAGGCGGCATCAAAGTTCATCACTTTTGTTCCGGTTTCAAAGCCATTAATATCTGAATAATCGCCCGGTCCCTTCGGAGTATCTTGAACATCTTCCGCCGTTAAGATCGATTTCAAAGGTTCAACTTGAAAATAAGGTTGAATATTTTCAACCGAAGGAAGCGTTGCAATTTTCGTTAAATCACCACGTGACGCCGTCACAACTAATGAATTGCTAGAAGATAAATTCAAAATAATATTTTTAGAGATATTTTTTAAAGCGGTCGCCACTACTTTTAAATCGCTAGCTTCAAAAAGACTGACGATAAAAGTTTGACGAGTCTCTGTCAGCATCGAGCTTAAAGCACCCACCGACGGAGAAATCTTCATTGAGGCCGCATACGGGATCACCGCTTGCACGTTCGCATTCTTATTTAAGATTTGAAGGCCAGCCGCCGAACCGCGCACGATTAAAGCGTCTTCAGGAATGTAAGCGTAAACCTTAAAACCGTTCGAGTTTAAGTTTTTTTTATCAACTTCAGTGATGTGATTTTTAAATTGAACAATCCATTCGGTATTGCTTACGCTAAAATCTTTTTGGCGAACCGGAGACGCCGTTGATATTGTCTGCGTACTTAGTTTAATTTCGGTACCTGCAAATGCGTTCATTGATAACGCCAGGGGCGCACCAAACATCAAGCCAACCATGGCCACTTTTGATAAACACTTCATAATTCCTCCCATGGAATAGTAAGTTTTTTTGTTTTTTTGAATTACCTAAAATTGCACCACGTAGTTTTTATGTTTACTAGACAAAAGTGGGTTAATATTTTGTAATAACGCTTGGCGCAGTTCGCAACCGAAGCCGGAAAAAGCTATTTCTTCAGACTTGGTGGGGCCGGACGGATTGTAAAAACGGAATATGTTTTACGAGTTGTTCCTGAATCGATGGCCAGCCAAGAACTTCGTCAAATGAGATTAATGTCGCCAAAAGTTTTTGAATAATTCAACTAAAGCTTATCCGACACCGGCTAAAGCTTGCGGGCCGTAAGATTTTAAAATCTCTTCCCGTAAAGGGGCGTGTTCTTTTTTTGATAACTTCGGATCGTGCGCTAAAATATCAAATGCAGCATCACGCGCTACCTTTAATAATTCGACGTCGCGAACTAAGTTTGCCATTTTAAAACCCGGCAGACCCGATTGTTTCGAACCCATAAATTCACCGGGCCCACGAATTTGCAAATCAAATTCGGCCACTTTAAAGCCATCGTTTGTTTTTTCCATAAATTCAACACGCTCGCGCGTTTCTTGAGAAACCGCGTAGCCCATGATCATCACGCAAAAACTTTTATGTTCGCCCCGACCGACCCGGCCACGCAGCTGATGCAATTGCGATAGTCCAAATCGTTCGGCGTGCTCGATCACCATGACCGTAGCGTTCGGAACATCGACGCCGACTTCGATCACCGTCGTTGAAACCAAAGCATCAATCTGGTGAGCGCGAAACTGCGTCATCACTTCATCTTTTTCGCTGCCCTTCATTTTCCCATGAAGTAAACCAAAGCGAATTTTCGGAAATTGCGCCTTTAGTTTTTCAAACTCTTCGGTCGCATTTTTTAGATCAATTTTTTCACTTTCTTCAACCAGTGGATAAACGATATAAGCCTGCCGACCCTTGGCAACCTGTTCGGCCATGAATTGCACGGCTTTTTCATGTTTAGACTCGGTCACGACGCGCGTTTGAATCGGCGTTCGGCCCGCGGGCATCTCGTCAATGATCGAAACATCAAGGTCACCATAAACGGTCATCGCCAACGTTCGCGGAATGGGTGTCGCCGTCATAATTAGAAAATGCGGTGACGTGCCTTTATTTTTTAGAATTCCACGTTGGGCAACACCAAAGCGATGCTGTTCATCGATGATCACCAGGCCTAAATTTTTAAACTGCACCCAATCTTCGATCAAGGCGTGGGTTCCAATTAAGAAATCAGTTTCGCCTGAAATTAGTTTTTCGGCGATTTCTTTGCGGTCTTTTAATTTCGTTTTACCCGTTAAAAGCGCGCAGCGAATTCCCAACGGCGACAATAGTTTTTCGGCGTTTTTAAAGTGCTGCTCGGCTAAAATTTCAGTCGGCGCCATCAAACACACTTGAAATTCAGACTCGATGGCTTTTAAGGCTGATAAAAAGCTAACTAACGTTTTACCCGACCCCACATCACCTTGAACCAATCGATTCATCGGGCGTCCCGACTCTAAATCTTTCTTGATTTCAGCAAAGGCCCGTAACTGCGCGCCGGTTAATTTAAAAGGCAGGGCCGTTTTCAACTGTTCGATGGCCTTTTCGTCATTTTTAAAAGCGAAACCTTTTTCTTGTTTTAAACCAGAGCGTTTCGAAGCTAAATACATTTCAAGCCAAAAAAATTCTTCAAAAATCAGACGACGATGGGCTTCTGATTTAAATTCATTGTACAGATTTCCTAAATCAGGCTCTGGGTGATGAATTCTAGAAAGAGCCTCTTGGTAAGATATAAAATTTAATTTTGTGACTAATTCTTTCGGTAAAACTTCAGGCGCCCACTCTTTAATTTCATTTTGCGCAAATTGAATCAGCTTCGAAATTTTCGAAGAGTTCAAACCTTCGGTTTCGACGTAAATAGGGATTAAAGCATCTGAAATATCTTCTTCGGGCTCGATGTCTTTTATTTCAGGGTGATGAAATTCAAGTCGCCCGCGATAATTGGTCACGGTGCCGACGATACGCACTTCTTGCCCGGGTTTAAATCTTTCGAAGTAGCCACGGTACGGAGTTCGAAAAAATTTGCAGCGAATCTGCCCCGAGCTGTCTCGAATTAAAACATCGTAAATTTTTCGTGTCGACCGGCCCATCGCGTACGAAGCCACGTTCACCACAAAGGCTTTTAAACTAACGACATCGTCCGGCTTTAAATTCGCGATATTTCTAGCGGCTCTTCGATCTTCGTAGGCGCGAGGATAATTTTGTAATAGGTTTTGAACCGTCTTTAAACCGTGGCGATTGAACAAAGCGCCTAACTTTGGACCAACACCTTTGATATATTGAATTTCAGTTTCTAGACGTAAGGCCATAGATCTATTTCATGTTAAAATAAAGCATCCGTCAAACGACTAAAACGGTTAAACTATTTGGTATGGATATAAAAGATTATTTTCGCATCCGACTGACAACAATCAAATCAGGTGATCCAACTCCGTTTGATTTGTACATTATGATTGATGGAAAAATCATCAATTACTTAAAAAAGGGCGATGCGCTGAAAGAAGATCGCGCTTCGATTCTTCATTTCCGCGATAGCGGCGAATCGTTTTTTGTTTCAAACGATCAAAAAGAAATATACCGCGAATATGTCAAGTCGATGATGAATTCATCGCTCATTCCGAATAATCAAAAAGCCAATATCTTGCGTGAAAGCTCAATCGCCATCTTAGAAGATTTATTCGAAAATCCAGATGTCGGCATGGCTTTAGAAGCCTCTAAACCAATCATCCACGAACTTTTACAATTCATGGATGTGGCCCCTGAATCGATCGGTAATCTAATTAGCCTTTCCGGTCATGATTTTTACACGTACAATCACTCTTTCGACGTCAGCATTTACTCTTTAGGTTTGGGCCAGGCGTTGGGCTTCGATAGAAAAATGTTAGAAGAATTAGGGATTGCTTCGCTTTTTCATGACGTTGGAAAAAGAAACGTCGCTTTAGAAATTCTTTGTAAAAAAGGTCCACTGGATGAAGCCGAATGGGCGCAGATGCGCATGCACCCACAGTATGGATTAAAGATTTTAAACGAACACCCCGGATTAAGTGACGCGGTGAAGGCCGCGTGTTACGAACACCACGAATCATGGTCAGGTGGCGGTTATCCGCAAGATATCTCGGGGCAAGAGATTCACCCATTTGCTCGCATCGTGGCCCTAACCGATACCTATGATGCCATGACAACGCAGCGCTCATACAACGTGCCGATGCGTCCGACAGAAGCTTTAAACATGATGAAAAATAAATTAGCAGGCCGCTATGACCCCGAAATGCTTCGCGCCATGTACTCGGTGCTATTTAAAATGGAAAAGAAGCCGACGGGATAATTTCCCCAATTCTTTCTGGAACGCATTGTAGATATTGACTTCGCAACCCCTGGTTGACTAGCCTTGAAATCAAAATGGGGGTTTACATGAAGTTTTTCTCGACGGTATTAATCGCATCTTTATTACTTATTCCACAACTGACTTTCGCGGCACCTGTCGATGGGCTTCTTGGTCGATGGAAATCACAAGACGTTCTTTACGGAGACGGCGTTCAATTTCGCATCGATTTTTATTTCACTCCAACAAAAACAACGATGAATGTGAATTGCTTCTTCACGATGGGCCAACGCTTAAGCGCTTCAGCCACGGCCAGCACAACGTATGATGTGAACAACATCTTTATTCGTGAGCAAAAAGAAAATGTCTCTGGCGATGGCCAGCACTTCTGCCGCGCTTCACTTTACCCTGCGCAATGGACCGCTTACTTTAACGGAGCCGGCGCCATGGTTTTATTTGTACCCGCACCGTACCAAGCGCAATTTCATTTAGTTCCAGCGACTCCGGCAAATCCGCCACTTTTATAAGGTCTTAATTTATGGCGGCGCATGGCGAATCGAATAAAATTATAATCATCGCCTTGATGGCCAATGTGGGTATCGCCATCGCCAAATTCACCGGCGCTTTTTTTACAAAAAGCGCTTCGTTATTGGCCGAAGCTATTCATTCTCTGGCCGATTGTACGAATCAAATTTTTCTTTTGATCGGCGCGAAAGCGGCCGCAAAGCCCGCCGATGACTTACACCCGCTGGGTTACGGGCGCGAAAGTTTTTTCTGGTCCTTTATGGTCGCGATGCTTCTATTTAGCATGGGCGGTATGTTCGCGATTTACGAAGGCATTCACAAATTAAGTGGGCCCGAAAGCGAATTGCAAAATCCGTATATCGCCTTAGGAATTCTGATCGTTTCTATTTTACTTGAAGGTGGATCATTCTTTGCGTGCCTTAAAGTGGTCCGAAAACAAAATATCTACCCGAACTTATGGCAATGGTTTCAGAAAACGGCAGCTTCGGATTTAATCGTCATCTTTATGGAAGACTTAGCGGCATTACTAGGACTATGCCTGGCCAGCATTTTCTTAATGATCGCGATCGTTACGAACAACGTGATGTGGGACGCCGCGGGCTCGATCGTGATCGGCGTGCTGCTTGTTATCGTCGCGGTTTTGTTAGCCCGCGAAGTCAAATCACTACTAGTCGGAGAAAAATCCACGACCGACTACACGACTTTTATTAACCAAGAATTAAAACAGCTCAGCTCAAAAGCGAAAGTTCTAAAACTGATTACCCTAATGACTGGGTCGCATGAAGTGATGTTAACGATGAAAATTCATCCGGGCGATATCGAAAAAACGTCAGATTTAATCACAAAAATTAACGAGCTTGAAAAAAAGATTAAAAAGCAATTTCCTGAAATCCGCTGGCTATTCGTCGAACCCGATACCGAAGCTTAAACAAGCGCTCCTTTTCCACGATGTAAGCCGTCGGCACGCCGTACCAGCGGTCAACTTCGGGAACAAGGCCTATCACTTTCGCAAAGGATTTTTCGCGAAAGTGTATTACTTTAAGACACCACAAGCAATTTGTGTCGATTCCGCTGATTTATGAATCTATAGACTATTTATTTCGTTCCCATTTTTGAAAATCGGGCCCACTTCATGCTTGGCTGTTTATACCAGAACAAAAGGCACGTGAATGAAGCTCAGTACGATTTTAACATTTAGCTTAATACATACATGGATGGCTTTGGCCATGGCCTTAGAATGCCCAGCTATTCAACCCAATAAAGAGCTGGCCCCTGGCTTAACCCAAGATAAGCTTTTGACCGCCCTATCGAAAGCCAATGTCACAACTGAAAAATGGCTTTTCGAAAAATCAAAATCTTTAAACGATAATCCTGAAAATAATATTTTATACGGCCCGAATTTGGACGGAACCTATTTTTACCGACTAGGAGAATCTAGCGTTACCGATAATTATTCGTTCGGAGCTTCTTTAAAAAAACAGCGCGAAACGATGCTAAAAAATAATTTTCCGCAATACCAGCCCACCGAAGCCGCTTCGATCGCGTTTATCAACAATCAAGCGCGCGCGAAGGCCGCGCCGAAATCAATTCGCTGCATGAAACACTTTCCGGGCGGCAATGAAGACACCGAATTAACTGAAGCTGAAAGTGTTCAATTTTTCGAATTGAATTTATTCAATAAAATGCACGAACCGTTTATCAGCATTTTAAAAACACCGACAGCTCCAACCTGTTTAATGATCGGCCATGCTCAGTATAAACCGCAGTTTATGAAACAAAGCCCCACTCAGAATCTGAAGTCATTAGGAACTCAAAACTTCGATCAGCTACCGGCGTCATTAAACCCCGGTATCACAAAATATTTGCGCGATGATCTAAAATTTGATGGGCTGGTTGTTGCGGACTGGTTTAACATGGGGGCGATCAAACAGTTCGTCAAAAAACTAAATTCGCCTTACGCCTCTGAATTCGTGGTGACCTACCTAGCGGTAAATGCCGGTATGGATTTTATCCCAATGCAAGTATCGGCCGCTAAAGTCTTGCAGGCTGCGGCCAGACAAGATGCTAAGACAAAGCCAGTGCCGCAAAGTATTTTAAATGAACTGAATGAAAATCTAAACAAATCTGTTTACGAAACACTTCGCCGTATCGGTGCGCCACAAAGTATGGATTTCATTAAAAATCTTTCTTTAGAGCAAAAATTAGATATTAAATTAACGCCGTCGCAAGACCCATTTTCGATCGAAGCCATTTCGCCTGACTTATATAAAAAACTATACGTTCATCATCAATGGGCCGACATCTGGAACCGTACCGGAGTCATGGTTTTACTTCAAAGACAAATGGCTTTAGAAACTTTATTAAACAAGAACGAGAAAATACCGTTTACGTTCGGAAGGCCCACATCGATCAAGTCTGAAGTTCAATGGTTTGAAACATTAATGAAGAACGAAAAATTTCGTAGGGCTTATGATCAAATCAAATGGGATAGCGATGAAGTGCAGAATCTATTTTGCCACGTCAGAAAAAATAATTTTTCGCTTTAATTAAGAGCCGCACACCTTATCGCTGTATTTGACGAAACAGTCTGACCCTTTTTTAAGGATAAACTCTTGTTGTAACTCGGGACTCAACTTAAGAATCCAAACATCAGCGCGCTCGGGATCTAAGTAACGTGCATTTTTATTTTTTGAATTAAACTCGTCCACCGATGTCATATCGATATCTTCAAACCCTAAGTTCTTTAAAAGCCAGTGCCACTTTTTATTTTCACCTGAATTTTTAGTGGTCGACATCAATATAATCCGACGATCCGGGGCTAAACCTTTACGTGCTAAACGATCAATCGTCTCGGTTAAGTTCGGATCCATGATATATCTTTTTGTTGCCGGGTTTTTCAAAACTAAAAAATCGTTCGAAACTAAGTTTACGCTGCCCGGAATGTGAAATGAAGTATAAGAAAAAGCATCCCGGGTGTCGACCAAGACGGTCTTCACTTTAAAGATGCTGTTGCTAGTCTCTTCAAGGGTTTTTGTCGGAGCCTGCTGACAGGCGACGAACAATCCACAACCCAATAGTAGTAAACTTAGTTGCTTCAGCATTAGCGATTAATCTTCATCGTCGGGAAGAAAATGATATCACGGATACTTGGACGATCCGTTAACAACATCACCATACGTTCGATCCCAAGGCCTACACCACCCGTTGGCGGCATTCCTGTTTCGATCGCATGCAAGAAGTCTTCATCCATCGGATGAGCTTCATCATCAACGTTACGTTTAGATTCTTGATCTTTTAAACGCGCGCGTTGCTCTTCAGGGTCGTTTAATTCAGAGTATGAATTTCCGATTTCCATACAAGCAATAAACGGTTCAAAACGTTCAACCAGTTTTGGATTGTTACGATGAATTTTTGTCAAAGGTGAAATTTCAACGGGGTGATCCATCACGATCGTTGGCTGCCATAATTCAGGTTCAGCGGCGATTTCAAAAACCTTCATCTGTTTTTCGCCCTTATTTAAATTTTCTAATTTAATAGGTTTATCAGAATTTGTTTTTAAGTAGTTATCTAAAGCCGCTTCATCTTGTGAATCGATCTTCGCGTACTGCGTGATACCATCCATCACCGTTAAACGTCTCCAAGGAGTTGTGAAATCAACTTCTTTACCTTGGTACTGAACTTTGTACGAACCCGTGATTTCTTTGCACACGCTAGAGCAAAGATCTTCAAACTGTTTCATTTGGTAATTGTAGTCTGTGTACGCTTCGTAGAATTCAAGCATCGTAAATTCTGGATTGTGCGTTCGATCGATCCCTTCGTTACGAAAGTTTTTCCCGACTTCGTAAACTTTATCAAAACCACCCACGATCAAACGTTTCAAATAAAGCTCGGGAGAAATCTTCATGTAAAGCTTCATATCTAAAGCGTTATGATGAGTCGTAAACGGAGACGCCGCCGCCCCACCGTAAATCGGTTGAAGCACGGGCGTTTCAACTTCCATAAAACCACGGTCGTCTAAGAATTTTTTAATAGCCTTAATGATTTTACCACGAGTCACGAAAACTTTTTTCGATTCAACATCTGAAATCAGATCTAAGTGACGGTGACGGTACTTAATTTCGACGTCTTGAATCCCGTGAAATTTTGCCGGCAAAGGTTCTAACGTTTTCGTTAAAATCGTAAAGTGTTTGATGTAAAGGCTAAGCTCGCCCTTTTGTGATTTGAAGATATAACCTTCAAGACCAACAATGTCGCCCAGATCGATAAGATCAAACGATGTGCGGTCATTTTCTGAAAGCTCTTCGGTTTTTAGGTAGCACTGAAGGCTACCTGTGTTGTCTTGAATATTAAAAAAACTAGCTTTACCCATCATACGTAAAGTCATCAAACGACCTGCGATACGGAAGTTCGTTTCAGTTTTTTTATCGCCCGCGTTTAAGTTCGAAAAATCTTTAATTAAATTTTCGATCTGAGCCGTGACATCAAAAGAATATGGATAAGGATTGATTCCCTTTTCACGCAAAGCTTGAAGCTTTTTACGCTTCTCGGCCTTGATGACGTTATCATGTTGTTCTTTTGATTCGATCGTGTGGCCAACGGGGTTCATATTGTCAGACATTATAGTTTTTTCCCTGCGAATGTTTCCATTACGTTGTGTAATAGCTCGATTGATTCTTTTTTAGGTCTTTGGAATGCATTACGGCCCATGATGCTACCGAAAGCTCCGCCCGATGCTAAACCTTTAACTTCTTCCATTAAGGCTTCTGTCGTTTTCGCTTCGCCGCCCGAGAAAATTACGATGCGTTTACCCGCGTAGCATGATTGAACAACGTGACGAATACGATCAGACATCGTTGAAATTTTAATACCTTGCGCTTCGTAAACTTTTTTCGCTTCAGCCTGTTCAATAAAAGCTGATGGTGGTTTTACTTTGATAATGTTCGCGCCAAGTTGGGCCGCGATATGAGCCGAGTACGCAATCACGTCCATGCCCGTTTCACCTTCTTTTGAAATGCCTTCACCGCGCGCGTAAGACCAGATCACAACCGCAAGACCCGCTTTTTTCGCTTCACGAGAAGCAACAGCGATCTCTTCGTACATTTGTTTACGGTTTGCCGATCCCGGGTAAATTGTGAACCCGATTGCAGAACACCCTAAACGAACAGCGTCTTCAACCGAAGATGTTAAAGCTGAAATTGGATTTTTAGAATTATACAAAACGTCTGAATTATTAATTTTTAAAATCAAAGGAATTTCGCCCGCGTAATCACGCGCACATAATTCTAAAGCCCCTAGTGGTGCCGCGTACGCGTTACAACCTGATTCGATCGCTAATTCAAAGTGGTAAGCTGGGTCGTATCCATCTGGATTTTTTGCAAACGTTCGAGCAGGACCATGTTCAAAACCTTGATCCACAGGAAGAATAACCATCTTGCCTGTTCCCGCTAATTTACCCGTATTCATGATACGAGCTAAATTTGTTAACACACCGACGTTCTCAGCGCCGTACCAGCCTAATATCTCACGCACTCTTGGGGTCATTCTATTCTCCTGTAATTGAACAGGATAAAACTATGCAAAAAACCAAGAGTTATCAAGGCTTTGTCGCAGTTTTAAAGTAAAAAAAGGTAAAATTTGACTTCCCTAACACACCTGATAAAACAGGCTCATGAAAGTTACATTTGAAATCACGCCAAATCCGTCGACAATGAAGTTCAACTTCCACCAAAAGATTTCAGAATCTTCATTAGACATCCCCAATGTCGAAACGGCAGAAAGATCGCCACTAGCTGCCAAAGTTTATGGCTTTCCTTGGACGTCGGCGGTTTTCATCGGCGAAGATTTTGTAACCGTCACTAAGCAAGACTGGGTGGGTTGGGACGTCTTAGCGACGCCACTAGCGGGTTTATTAGGCGAACATATCGAAAGTGGCTTACCGGTCATGATTGATTTTGTAGCGGCTAATGATGAATCAGAAAATGATTCCGAAATCGTAAAACAAATTAAACGTATTTTACAAACAGAGATCAAGCCGGTCGTGGCCTTAGACGGCGGCGACATTGTTTTCGCCAAATACGAAAACAACATCCTTTACATTCATATGCGTGGCGCCTGCGCGGGTTGCCCATCATCACAAGCCACATTGAAAGATGGAATCGAAGTTCGCTTTAAACAGCTGATCCCAGAAATCACCGAAGTCGTCGCCATTTAAGTTTTGATTAAAGCGGAGAAACCACTTCGCCTTTAGAGTATTTATTGGCAGACGAACACGAAAGACTGCTGTCAGTCATACACATCACTTTCGTTTTTCCAGGAATATATTTAACGATCACGGGCGAAGTCGCCTCTAGTAAACCGATGTAGCTAATAACCTTGTTTTGTTGCGCAAACGCGATGTCATGCGGAGAAACTCCCACCATATAGTTTGATGGATGCGTATGAAAAATTCCAACAAATTGCGCATTACCCGGAAATTCGCACGTGGCATGAAATTCTGAAAATTGCCCGTCCGTGACCGGCGTCGTGTGATAAAACTTATCGTCAATTTTATAAATACATCCACCATATTCAACGCTTTTAGAAGCGTCTGCAGACATTCTAACGGCCGCAACGCCCGCCTGATCAATGGATTCAAATGCGGTTGGGTTTTGTAAAGGCAAAGATAACAATTCAGCCTTAGCCTGAAAACATAAAGCCAATAATCCAACAAAAGAAAGTGAAGCCGCTTTAAGTAATTTCATCGTGTGTCTCCGTGGTGTGGGTGTTTCATTTTGAAACACTTGTTTTTTGTTAAGCTATACGACTTTACAAATGCAAACTTGAAACCCGATTAAAACGAATTCAAACCAAATGATGTTACTAGTCACACGTAGGTAGACAAAAATTGCTTCACGAACAATGGTGAATAGACACAAAATAAAAAAGGCACTTCTTCAAGCGCCTTTAAACAATTTTTATCAACAAGCTAAGTATGACACGACGTCATAATTGAGGCGGACGCGCTTGTTCCACGCTTGATGAAATTTTTTGAATTTCTTTTTCTAAATCCTCAACCGTTAAAGCCAGATTCACTTCATCCCAATTTAAATGTTGGCGGCCAAAAGAAAGCAATCGACTGACGTGACGAATAGGCTCAAATGAAGCTTCGATTTTTTTAACGATGGGCTCGGTGTCTGGATGTTTAATCCGAATCAAATCAATCCCAGATTCAATCACCTGTAAAGGTGAATTAATAAGGTGCTGCGCCCCTAAAAGTAAATGGGCAAATCGACGAATTTCAACTTCCGACGCTTTCAGCTGCGCTTGCTTCTTAACCATCTCTAAAATTTTAAGACGCTGAAAATAAATAAACCCGCACGATAGGATGACAACGGCTGTAAACCCCGGCTCTTGAATACCCAATAGGCCTTGCTGCTCGGGGCTCCAAATAAAGTACTGAGTCAAGGGCGCAACAAATAGAAAAATTAACGAAGACCAACCCACCCAAGTTACGACCGGAGCCTGCAGCGCAATAATAATGGCCACAATTTTAAATCCAAAAAAAGCTTCAAATGGAGTTCCCATTTTTAACCAAAAATGATGATTAATCAAAACCCCAAAACCCACCGCAACGACATTTGCAATGTAGACAAAACACGAAACTTCTATTTTTTTATTGATACGATTGTGAAAAAGAAAAAATAAGCTGGTCCCATTAACAACCGCCATCATCAAAAACGAAGCTGCTATGCCCGAAACTTTGTTTTTAAAAAATAGAGTTAAGACAACCGCGCAGGCAAAAGAAATTTCACTTTGCAGACAAGACATCTGCCACATTTGATCGGCCGCAGTCGAAGAGTCACTTTTAAATTTCATCAAACGGCACCGACGATATCTTGAGCGCCGTATTCTAAAATACTTTTAAAATTAGAAACAATTTGCGCTGAGCTGATGGGTTTTTCCCAGATCGTTACCCCCGCTTTCGAAGCGGCCTGAACCAACGGATTCGAATACCCATGACCCGTTAAGAAAAAAATATGTCCATTAAATTTTTTTTCAATTAACCACTGATAGGCATCAATCCCGGTTGGCTGC
Source organism: Bdellovibrio sp. (assembly GCA_014376935.1). Taxonomy (GTDB): domain Bacteria; phylum Bdellovibrionota; class Bdellovibrionia; order Bdellovibrionales; family Bdellovibrionaceae; genus Pseudobdellovibrio. The sequence goes on along the minus strand of JACMQO010000078.1, from coordinate 911 downwards.
TTAAAACCCAGCTCGATATCTAGAATAACAATACGACTTTGCAAAACTGTAGCTTCATTGGCTATTAAATTTTTAACGCTCTCGTAAGCAGCGCAGCTGACTTGCAAACTACTTTCGATAATACTTTGCAGTAAATCGCGTAAGTCCTGGTTGTCCTCTAAAAAAACAACAGTTGGTGACATCAAAAAAATCCTTTTCTTTTAAGCCTAAGAGGTTGGGATTATTTGAGCAAAAGAAATGGATTTTGATGCAACACGTTTCAACCGCGAAATCACTTTGAAAGAAACTCTGTCTCAACATCTTCATTTTCGCCGATTGACTTCACTTTGATTTCGGCTTTTTTATCTAAAACACATTTGAATCATAGAAAGAGCGAGTCGCCGATTCGAATACTGCCCCCATTCGCCGGGGTCCAATCAACACCAAAGTTAACTTTGTTCCCATTCACTTTGCGGTAATTCGCCAGCGTACCCAAGGTTTCTTTCGACACGACTTGGCCCGTATTTTCATCTTGCGTAATGATCACACAACGTGCGCAAAGTTTTGGGTTCATTAATTTGACTTCACCGATTTGAAGCTGCGTGTGAAGGTCTTCGCTGAAAGCGGCAAGTTCAGTTATAATAATATTGGAACGGAAGCGCTCCATCCGGGACGTCGGTAATCCCCGCGCTGCTAACTTTTCATTTAAATCTGCTATCGAATTTTCATTCGTTAAAAGCAAAGGCCTTGCATCAGCAAAGCGGGTTTGCCGAACCAAATCCGTGCCGGCCTCTTTTAAATCGCGAAAACTTTCTTTTTGGTAGCGAACTAATTTAACCGGCTGTTTTAAAAAATCAGACAAGGCCTGATTAATTTCATCCGATTCAATACCCGCTAAAAATGAATCTGCCCATACAGTAACCGTATCAAGC
>JACMQO010000010.1 GCA_014376935.1 Bdellovibrio sp. | reverse complement strand
TATTAATTCAGTCAAATTCTTCAGACCAATCTAAAGATGGCGATAAGAAAGATTCGGACCAAAAAAATAAAGACGGAAAATCTGACGATAAATCGAAAGACGGCAAAGACAATAAAGATCAAAAAGATAAAGACCAAGAGAAAAAAGAAGACAAAGACGGCAAAGATGAAAAGGATAAAAAAGATCCTAAAGAAGCCCAAAATAGTCCGAAATACAAACCGCGCCCTTTTCAAGGTGACCAGCTGAGCGAAGGTGATGTGAAAAAAATCTTGGGTGAACTTAAAAACCAAGAGCAAAAAATTCGCGCTAACTTCGAGAAAAAAGAAAGAAAAGAAAATAAAAATGAAAAAGATTGGTAATTACATAGCTTTCGTATTTTTGTTTCTAAGTTCGTTCGCGGCCTACGCTGCAGATTTCAACGCGCAGGTGAAAACAAGCGTTGATCGTAACCAATTGGGTATTGGTGATTCGTTCACCTTGTCTATTCTGGTGCAAGCCAACGATGATTTTGATGATGTTGTGATAAAGCTTCCGACGTTAACGGGGCTTGAATTATTAAATTCATGGTCTGACGGTAAATCATCATCGACACGCATGAGTATCGTGAATGGTAAAAGTGATTTTACAAAATCAGTTGCGCAATCTTTTAATTTTATGTTGTCGCCGCAAAAAGAAGGTCAATTTATTATTCCGGTGATTGATGTTCCGATTAACGGCAAAACATTTAAAACTCAGCCGATCACGATTTCAGTGGATGAAAAGTTTCGTGGTCAAGCGCAAAAGCAGCAGCAACAGCCCCGGGCCCGCAGTCGTGGCGGTGGCGCACAGTTGCCACCGGGATTTGATGATCAGAATGATCCATTTGCCGATGAAAATGATATTTTCACTCAGCTGTTAAAAGAAAAAGAAAGAATATTTGATCAAATGCGCCGGGGCGGTGGCGGCGGTTTAGGAGGCGGTGCGCGCCAACAGGTTGAATCGAAAACAATTCCTGATTTGAATACGAACGAAGCTTTTTTTGTGTATTTAGATTTAGATCAAAAAGAAGTTTATGAAGGGCAGCAGATCACGGCGAACTGGTATATATACGTGAAAGGCCAAATCGAATCTTTAGATCGTGCTAAATTTCCTGATCTAAAAGGATTTTGGAAAGAAATTGTCGAAGAGGTTCCAAGTCTGCAATTTATTCCTGAAATCGTGAACGGCGTAAATTATCAAAAAGCGTTACTAGCAAGTCATGCTTTATTCCCCATCAAAGCGGGAACCGCGATCATCGATGAATTTAGAATTAAAGCACGCACCCGCATGCCGACCCAATTTGGATGGGGTGAATCACACGAATGGACTAAAAATTCTAAGCGTGTCGCGATTAAAGTTTTACCATTGCCGAACGAAGGGAAACCTAGAAATTTTTCGGGCGCGGTGGGTTCGTTTGAAGTCAGTATTAAAACTGACGGCACACAATTCCCGGCTCATCAGCCGTTTTCGGTTAAAATTCGCTTTGAAGGAACGGGCAACGCGAAGTTAATTGATCTGCCGAATATTCAATGGCCTGAAGGATTAGAAGTCTTTGATACGAAAAGTGAAGCCAAGTTTTTTAAAAATGGACAAAGTTACAAAGAATTTGAAGTGCTGCTGATTCCACGCAAAGAAGGTGACATCACCATTCCTGCGATTGATTTTTCGCACTTTGATCCGCAACAGAAAAAATATATTTCAAAAATGACCGAGCCACTGAAGTTGACCATCACGAAAGCACTACCAGGGGCCAATGCAACGTCGGGCACGACAGGCGCCGACATTGCGACACCCGCCGGCGGAAAATCCGTGGCGTTTCAACCGCAAGCCCAATTAGAAATTCCAGAAGCTTCATTAATCACGCCGCAATTTCGATACGGCATTTACTTAGTCGCTTTTGCTTTATCTTTAGTGGCCATGCTGGTTTATTTTTTCAAGCAGTTTAAAATGTTAAATCAAGATCCGCAGTTGAACTTGATGATTGCGCAAAAGATGAAACTTCTAACGAAGAATTTGTCAGAAAATAATTACCGGCAAGTGGGGGCGGAAGGTGTGAATTTAATTTACACGTTGGCCGCCTACCTCAGTGGGCAGCGAACCGCGAATCAAGAGTGGTCAAGCGTCACCGATAGAATTCCATTTAAATTAAAAGAAAAGTTTTTAGCGCGCATGTCGTCTTCTTTTGATTATTTTCAACTTTTGGGGTTTGCTCCGGATGCGGTTCAGAAGAATATTGTCGAATCAAAAACGACCAACGCTGAATTAGAAAAACTTCGAAAATTAGCGGCAGAAATTGATGCGGATCTGAAGGCTAGCGATAATAACTAGCAATTAACAGATAGCTACGACAAAGGTCCAGGTTTTTCGCAGAAAATAGTCCATTTTCTAGTAAGAAAAATTGATAAGTTTGCGAATGGTTTATACCCTTAGTGTTTAACGCTGGAGTTGTAGTGAGACATAATATTTCGGTTCTACTTATTCTATTATCGACTGTTGGTTATTTATCAAGCTGCGCGATGAAACCTATGGCCATCGAAGGCGCAACGGCCACTTCAAATCCAACAGGCCCTGCAAATGCGGCCGCGATCGCCGCAGGTAATCCGGCTCACGACGTGACGGCTGAAGAACCCGCGCAATTTCGGGTTTCAGATTTAACAGAAAATAAAACGGTCGAGTCTGAAGAACTTGAAATCATTCCGACTGAAATTAATGCGCACGTTGAAAAATGGATTAACTACTTCCAAGGTCGTGGTCGTCCGCATATGGAACGTTATTTATTACGTTCAACACGCTACGAAGCTTTAATGAAAAAAGTTTTACGTGATAATAAATTACCTGAAGATCTTTTTTACATCGCTTTGATTGAATCCGGTTTTTCTCCGCAAGCTTTCAGTCATGCATCAGCGGTGGGGTACTGGCAATTTATTCGCGGAACGGGTAAACGTTATAAACTAAAAATTGATCAACTTGTCGATGAGCGACGCGATCCCGTTTTATCAACGCAAGCGGCATCTGAATACTTTAAAGATTTATACGGCATGTTTAATTCTTGGTACTTATCAATGGCCGCCTACAACGTGGGTGAGGGCCGTGTTTTAAAAGTAACAAAGAAATATAAAACGAACGATTTCTGGGAGCTAATCAGAAATAAAAAAGCGTTACCGCGTGAAACAGATGATTACGTACCGAAATACATCGCGGCTAAGTTGATCGCTAAAAATCCAGACAAGTACGGATTTGACGGCATCGATTACATGGCTCCGATTGAATTTGACCATGTGACCGTGAACCAACCGGTGAACTTACGTGTTATGGCCGAAAAAATGAATTACAACTACGAAGATTTCAAAGCTTTAAATCCAAAATTTAAAGGCGAGATCGCACCGTTAGATTCAGCGAACACGTTGGGATTACGTATTCCAGCGGGTAGTTTTGAAGTGGCCATGAAAGCGGCGCAAGATAGTTTCGTTGATAAAGCTGAATACGTGGCCGATAGCGACGAAATTCAAACTTACAAAATTAAGCGCGGTGACACGTTCGCGTCGGTTGCTAGAAAGTTTAGAACAAATGTCGCTTACTTACGTGATATCAATGATTTTCCTCGTAAAAGAAAACTTAAATTAGGCCAAAATATTTTTGTACCAGATCGTACGCCATTAAAAGAAAAGCGTCCCGAGCTAGCTGCGGCGGTGTCGGGTGGATCTAAAAACTTTTACATCGTACAGCCGGGTGATTCTTTAGCTTCAATCGCTGAAAAATATAGCGTGACGGTTTTAGAATTAAAAAAAATCAATCGCTTATCCCGTAAATCAAAAGTACGTTCAGGTTCTAAACTGGTGATTCCCGGAGAAGTAAAACAAGAGCAAACTAAAAACGACACCAGCAAAAAAACCTTATACGCCGATAAAAAAGCGAATAAAAAGGTAGCAAAGTCTTCAAGAAAACAACGGAAAATTGCAACGGCTAAAGAAGTCGCTAGCAGCAAGGAATGATTTATCTGAAGTTTCATTAAATGATTTTGCGGGTAAGAAAAAAGTTTTAAATATTTCTGCCGAGCTTCCATTTGCTCAAGTCCGTTTTTGCGGAGCGGAAGGCATTAAGAATTGCGAAACTCTTTCAACGTTTAGAAGTTCGTTTGGTAAAGACTACGGCGTCACGATCGCTGATTCTGCCCTTGCAGGACTGCTTTCGCGCGCGGTGATTGTGTTGTCGGCTGACAACACAGTTTTGTATGCAGAGCAGGTGGCTGAAATTGCCAGTGAACCTAATTACGAAAATGCATTAAAGACGATTCTGTAAAATTTTAATTTGAAGTGGGTTTGTTTTAGACAAAAAAAATGCAAGCTATTCATCAGTGAAATGCCTGCATTTAAGGGGAATGAAACCAATCCATGATATAATTTTGTAGGAACGATTTTTTCCTTCCATTGCAGTTTTCACCGCAGGTCTTTTTTATCCTTTGGCAGCTGGCTGGCACGTCTTTCAACAAGCCCCTTTAGCTTTGCGTCCCTCAGTTTCCCGAGGTTTGCCTTGAGGCAAAAGAAGGATACGGTCACCCGTATTCTAAGATCCGCTAAGCGCCTCCTATTAGTTAGTTGTTAACTAAATAAAATAACCTCTTAAACATAATCTAAATTCTTAGCTCAAACTTTTTATTTTAAAATCAACAGGGTAAAATATTTTATTGGGGTTTTTCGTCACTTTGGTGTCTTATCATTGTGATTGAAAACTCTTCTCACATGCCCTCCTTAATCTCGACAACTGTCCTAAGTGACTTTCCTTGCGGAAACCCTTGCGGGCCTAGGCTTACGTCGATACGTCCGATATGAAAATATTATCGTGGGTTGAAAGAAGTTTCCAATTTATTTTATAAGATATCAAAATAGTTCAGAATCCGTATCAGACGGATTCGAAGAACTGAATTGACGCTCATTTTAAACGCGTCAATTCTCAGATTAATACGGTCAGCGCAGGGTTTAATCGATCTGTTGATGAGATTTAATGGCTTGAATCATGGGTGCATATTTAGCCGCGTTGATTTCAGTCGCGAAGTACTGAAGTGCGGGCTCGTTTTTAATGACTTTGTCTTCGGCGAAAACGATGTACGTATGAATGGAACCGTTCATGGGATCCGCTTGCTCAAAAATAAAAGTCTTGGCGTTCACCGTAAACGAGGTTCCGCCCGCGACGATGATGTCTTTTGATTTTTCAGCTCCGGCCGTCGTGTGTTGCTCTTGCGCGGTTTGTTGAATCTGTTTACGAAGTTCTGAGTACTGAGCTTTCGCAAGGGCCTCGTTCGCCGAGAAAGAGGCCGTTAGTGTGGCGGCTTCGACCACGGCCGCGGGCTTGTCGTTCATATGTTTAAATACGTCAGTTCCAGTTGTAGAAACGGCTTGATTCACACCAAAACTAATCAAACCCATAATTGTGCCGTGAAGTAGAATTTTGAAGGGCTGTTTCATAATTTCTTTTTTAAACATTGATTTCGCGCGCTCTAATTGAAGCATCGCTTTACGTTTAAATGTAGAATTAATCGCTAGGATTTTACGTAGTTTTTCTTTTGGCATATGTTCGAAAAGCGGGGCATAGCTATCTAATTTTTTTAGAACTTCGGGTTCAACCGAAAGTGGTATTTTTAAGACGACTTGACTGTCTTTTTCGAAAAAATCAGGCATGTCAAATTCCGATTTTGCGATTTTTAAACTGATGGGGTCGACAATTCCATCCGTGATTTTGATCTCTTTATTTGTTGGTGATAGTAATAAGATTTTATCTTCAACGACAAACCACGGACGAGTTGAACTTTTTGATTCGTAATTGACTAAGAATGTAAAACCATTATTTAAACGAATTCCCAAAGACATTTTGTTTTTAAGTAAAACATTTTTGTCTTCTAAGGCATAAGTCGTACCATCAACCAATAGGCGCATTAATTCTAAAACGGCTTGATCTGAATCTTTAGAAAGCTCTTTGACTTCAATTTTTAAACGCGAATGAAAGCCTTCATCATTTATTTTGTACATTTCTGTGCGATCTGAATCTGTTGCAACTTTAATTTTAAATTTTTCTGCAATGACTTTTTTAGGAGCCGCATCGGCAACAATTTTGGCCGCTTTTGCTTCAGGAAAAAGGGCTTCGCATAAACCCGCCGCACCAGCGATCTGGTTAAACAAAAAAACAAATAATATTGAGCTGACGGTCCAAGACTTCATGCGGCCTCTTTATTTGCAAAAAATACGGTTCAGCGTGACAAATGTGGTACTTCAAGAAAAGGGCCTATGATCAAGGCCTTAAATGAATTTAACTGCATTTAAACGGCTGAAACACCACGAAAGCTGGGTGAATACAACATTCGACGTCACAGTGACTAATTGTTTGATAGGTTGTTACTCAGTCACCTGAACGACGTAAAGATTTAAGAAATGTTCGACCTTAGGACGAAGTTCAACGGGAAATTCAACCAAAGTTTTCTTCGTCACGCGGTCTGGTGAACCGCTATTTTGGTCTCTTAAAATTTGTGCCGCGTAGTCATCGCAAACAAAGCCCAATTTGGTATTTAGCTTTTTAAGAAAATAGATCGCATCTTCTTTTTCGGCACTGATTTCTTTTTCGCCTTCAATGGCTAAGTCGCGCTCGATTTGAATGTAGCGTAAAACATCGCGCAGATGTTTACGGACGTCGTGCACTTCGTCGATGGTCATCACGCTTTTCGACATAATTTTTTTGGCGTTTTCTAGAATGCCATTAAAGTACAGGGCGACCGATTTCTTAGAGGCTGGTTGTGCTTTTTTGATTAATTTTTTGAAATCAAGGTCTGAATATTTTTTTAAAATATCGATCGCCATAATCTGCGCATTTTCAGAATCACTCATCATTAAAAAATCTTTTAAAACGCCAAAATCTTTGACGAAGCGACCAAATTTATTGGGGCTTAAGTGATTTTTATCAGAGGTTTGAAAGATCGATCTTAAGAGTGACGAGTTCTGGCGGAATTTAAAAATAAAATTGCGTTGTTCGATGCTTAGCGATGGGACGCCGTAGTCGCTCATTTTATTAAGAATGACATTTAATTGAACGGGATCGTTCTCGGCAATCAAATTTTCGTGGGCTTTTTCTAAGAATAGTTTTGATTGTTTTTTACCTTCAATTGAAATCACAAAATCCTGGGTTTTATAATCTTTCGAAAAAAGCTCTTTGCACTGAACCACAGTAGCTTGCGCATGCAGCACCAAAGGTGAAGCAATTAAAATCAAGGCTAGAGTCAGTTTAGATAAATTCATAAGCTCTTTTCGGCAAAACGTTTGATTAATCTGGCGTTAATATAGCGCAGCCAAAGACTTCGCTTCAACTGTAATGATTCTGACAGGTGGGCCGAAAAAAAGTGTCAAAGTTATAGTGTCTGCCTTGCCGCTAAACGCTTTTAGAGCGGGATTTTCGAACATACGACTTAAAATTGTCACCGCTCTGGTTGATTATTTCGCGGCCTTAGATCATACTCGGCCCATGATTTCATTTAATGCAGTTACCAAACAACAGGGTTCTAAAATTCTATACGCGAACGCGTCTTTTCAAATCAATCCCGGAGAAAAATGGGGACTGGTCGGTCCGAACGGCGCCGGCAAGACGACATTGTTTCGTCTATTAGTTAAAGAAGACGAACCTGATTTGGGCTCGGTTTCGGTTCCTGATAAATTACGTGTGGGATATTTTTCGCAAAATATAGAAGAAATGAAAGGCCGTAGCGTTTTAGAAGAAGTGCTTTCCGCCGGAAATCTTGAAAATTTAAAAAATGAAATTCAAACCTTAGAAACGAAGCTGTCAGATCCAGATTTAACCGAAGACGATATGATGGTGACGGTCGAACGCTACGGAGAACTTCAATCGCAATTTGAAGCTGTTGGCGGATACGATCTAGAATCAAAAGCCCAAGAGATTCTAGGCGGACTTGGATTTGCGAACGAAGACATGCATTTAGACGTCGGTCGTTTCAGCGGTGGATGGAAGATGCGCGTGTCGTTAGCGAAGATTCTATTACTAATGCCAGATGTTTTATTAATGGATGAGCCGACGAATCACTTAGACGTCGAATCAATCGTATGGCTTGAACAATGGATCAAAGAGTTTAAGGGTGCCGTTTTGATGACATCCCATGACCGCGATTTCATGAACCGTTTAGTGACTAAAACGATCGAAGTAGCAAATAGAACATTAACGGTTTATTCCGGAAATTACGATTTTTACGCAAAAGAAAAGGCCATTCGCCGCGAACAATTGATCGCGCAAGCGGGTCGCCAAGAAGCCATGTTAGCCAAAGAAGAAGAATTTATAGCGCGTTTCGCGGCCCGCGCTTCACATGCGGCCCAAGTGCAATCACGCGTGAAAAAATTAGATAAAATTGATATCATCGAAATCCCCGCAGAAGACCGCGCCATGAATTTCACTTGGCCCGAGCCGCCGCGCGGTGGTGACGAAGTTGTTAAATTCCAAAGCCTATCAAAAGTATGGAATTTAGATGATGGCCGTGAAAAGAGAGTTTTTGAAAATGCATCGGCCTTAGTCAAAAGAAATGACCGCGTTGCTGTCGTCGGTGTGAATGGTGCGGGTAAATCAACTTTACTTAAAATCATTACGGGTGATGTGGAATCAACGGCGGGCACATGCAATATGGGTCCAAGTATCGTTTACGGTTATTTCTCTCAAAACTCTTTAGATTTGTTAGATCCTAAGAAGACAATTCTTCAAGAGGTTGAAAACCGTGTTCCGAACGCGACGTTAGGTTCGATTAAAAATTTATTAGGTTCATTCCTATTTTCTGGTGAAGAAGTTGAAAAAAAGATTTCAGTTTTATCCGGTGGTGAAAAATCACGTGTGATCTTAGCTTGTATCTTATCGCATCCCGTGAACTTCTTAGTTCTAGATGAGCCAACGAATCACTTAGATATCAAGTCGCGTGAAGTTTTATTAAATGCCATCAAAACCTTCCCCGGAACGGTGATGATGGTATCCCATGATCGTTACTTCTTACGCGAAATCACGACGAAAGTTTTTGAAATCGATAAAAGCCATTTAACAATTTACGATGGCGATTACCAATACTATCTTGACTCAATCGCGAAGAAAAAAGTTTAAGTTAGTTTCAGAAGAAGTGAACCGTTTTAAGAAAGTAAACCGCCGTGAGTAAACAGTTACGAGCCTTATTAGAAATATTCACGGCCAGCTTCTTTTGGGGCTTCGGTTTTATCGCTACGATGTGGGCGATGGATGCCTTTACGGCTTCTTTAACGTTGGTTTACCGGTTTCTAATCGCGACGTTGGTTAGCGTGATCATATTACTTATTCGTCGTAAGCCAATCATCAATATCAAATCCGAATTCAAACAGGGCGCTATTGCAGGTGTTTTAATGGGCGTGATGTTGCTGTTTCAGGCTTACGGACTAGAATCCACTTCGGCAACAAAAAACAGTTTCATTACCAGCTTCTATATCTTTTTTGTTCCGGTGATCGCCTTCGTTTTTTTTAGAAAAAAGATTTTCATTTTTAATTTAATTTTAATTGCGGTGGCACTTTTCGGTTGTTCATTATTATTTGACATGAAAATGGAAAGTATTCAGCGAGGAGATCTATGGACGATACTGTGTTCGGTCGTCGCCGCCATTCATATTTTATACATCGGCTACGCCTCAAAACAAACCCAAGACGCATTTCTTTTTAATACCATTCAAGGTTTTTTCGCGTTGATCACGGTCAGCATTGCCTTACTTTTTGAACACCAAAAAGTTTTGATTTCTGATTCGACACAAGTTTGGGCCGGGGTATTTTTTCTAGCGTTATTTTCATCTTTAATCGCATTCTATCTTCAAGTGAAAAGCCAAAAAGTGATCAGCGATTCAACAATCAGCATGATGTGTTTATTAGAGGCCCCCTTCGCCGCTTTCTTCGCATTTTTATTTCTATCCGAAAAATTATCTCCGCTTCAGCTGGGCGGCACGGCCCTGATTCTTGTGGCTTCATTCACCCAATGCTATTGGGAAAGCCGCAAAATTTGAATGTGGATAACGATCACGAAGGGTATTTCTCCCGAAGTTTGCCGTTGGTACAACCTGTCAAATTTTGCTGTTTGTATCTAACATTGTTCGAATAGCCCGGCTTCATAGATTCATTCCGTTCACGAAGTTATAGTACGCATTTCGAATATTCATTCCATCGATTAATTCGGGGTTCATCAATGCGAGGCTCATTTCGCTGAACAAATTAAAGTTCGCTTAGCGTGAATTCATTGTCTTGCTTCAACTGCAGTTCTAATTTATTTTCTCCAGGCTCGTTGCGTCGAACTTGCGTAACGATTCGTTGAGTCTGGGTTTTCGAAAATAACAAAGCATTTTGGCAAAAGCCCGTTAGCGATTTGAAACCGAAAAAAACGTAAATTCTTTTTTTGTCAGCTAAACTTAACTTCTGAATTAATAGTTTTTCTTTGGCGTGAATCTGATCAGCTAAGGCAACAATTTCATTCAGTTGCGAACGAGCATAATTTTGATTGTATTGAAATTTGGGTTTAGTCATAAAGTTCAGCGAAGCAATACTAAGGCCGCAATTAGCTAATCTATAGCAGCGTTAAAACTTCGTTTTAATCAACGCAAAAGGCTAATTTCGAATGCTGGATTTAATTTAATTCCAGACAATTTGATTCGAAACACGGACTGGTAGTTAAAGGTCTGCGGACATTTGAATGTAAAAATGACGGTCCGTACCAAGGGCAAACTTCGGGAGAAAGACCCTTCGCGATCGTTATCCACATTTTTTAAAGGTTGCTCAGATGATTCCGGTTATCATCGAAAAAATTAAGTCATCGCCGCTAATTTTTTTGCTAGATCTTTGAATGCTAAACCTTCGACTCCGGTCGGGTGACTTTCGACGATTGGGATGCCGGCTTCAGACGCTAAAGAAACAGATGGATTAAACGGAATTTCAGTTAGCTTCGTGATTTTTTTTGCGTCTAAATAAGAATTCATTTCTCCTTTTGGGAAAAGCTGCATTTTTTCTTGGGTGGCTGGGTTGATCATGTAAGACATGTTTTCGACCAATCCCGCGATTTTTACGCCTGTTCTTTCGAACATGTCGATGGCTTTTTTGGCATCAACCAAAGAAATGTTTTGCGGTGTTGATACGATGACCGCGCCCCATGTCGGGATTTTTTGAACCAATGAAAGTTGAACGTCGCCCGTGCCCGGAGGTAAGTCGATAACTAGGTAATCAAGCTCTCCCCATTGAACGTCGCGGAAGAATTGGTCCATCGCCTTAAATAACATTGGTCCACGCCAGACAACGGCCGAGCCTTCTTCGACTAAAAAGCCGATGCTCATCATTTTGATACCGTAGCGAGTTACTGGATTTATCTTGTTTCCTTCTGAAACCATTGGTTTTTGGTTTAGTGCGCCCATCATGCGGGGAAGGCTGGGGCCGTAAATGTCAGCGTCTAATAGGCCCACGGTGCCGAATTCTCGGAGTGCCAGCGCTAAATTGGTAGCCACGGTGCTTTTGCCAACGCCGCCCTTGCCAGACGCGACTGCGATGATTTTTTTTACGCCCGGAATTGCCTGCTGTTGATCAAATGGATTCGCTGCCATGAACACCTCTTTACAAATTTGGTTGATACCTTAATAATAAACATTAAGTGAATAGCCAACAGCTTTTGTACGTCAACATCATCTTGGGACTCTTTTTTGCCGCCTATTTTTTATTAGGACGGGGTAAACCACGCATGCCCACAAAGCTGAACATGAAGGCGAACGAAGATTTTAAGAAATTTCGTGCGGCGGATATGTCGGCCCACATCAACAAAGACCGCCAACTGAATGCAACTGTGCCTAAAGATGAAACCACGGCCGAACCGAAGATGACGGTGCTTGAACCCGAAAATGTGATCGATATCAATGCAGGCAAAGCCATACGACACAGTAAAAACATTAGTATCTATTTCATGTTTAATGGTCACGAGTGGGAAGCTCATGAAGTTTTAGGTGTTCCTGCGGGAGCTCCGCTACCGGTGGTGACTGAAATGTATCAAAGTTTAATTTTAAACAGCGACCCGAGTACTTTCGAATTTTATGAATTAGCGCACCAGGCGATTCTAAAAAGATGGAAAGACCGCCGCGGATGAGATTAGTTCCGGATCTTCATTACACCGAAAAAATATCTTTCAAAAAAGTTTTTTTACAAACATTAAAAAGCATCTTTTATCCCGAAATTATTTTGCTTTTATTTTTGCCGCTGGCCATCTCGGCCGTCGTGGTGGCGCTGTTATTTTTACTAATGGCGGGCTCGTTAACTTCGATCTATCAGGCGGGTCTTCAGACTTTAACTAGCGGGTCGGCACACAGCTGGTTTGGTTCCTATTTTGATTGGCTGGCGCCAGCTTTTCCATTTATTTTTATTTTGCTTTTAATCGCCATTGCCTTTCCGCTTATTGTTGTTTGTAATTTATTTTTGACTTCAATTTTAGCCAGTAGTTATTTGGTAAAGCTGATCGCAAAACGTGATTTTCCGGGCCTTCAGCCCAAAGGAAAAGCGCGTTTTGTTGAAGGGCTTTTAAATAGCGTGGTTTCGGTTTTAATTTATCTTTTAGCCTGGATTGTGACTCTGCCATTGTGGCTGATTCCCGGATTTCAAGTGGCCTTACCCGTTCTGCTGACGGCGTGGCTGAATCGCCGCATCTGTGCTTTTGATGCATTGACTGATTTCGCATCAGATGCCGAGTTTAAACAAGTTTATGCCGAAACTAAAAACAAAAGTTACCTTGTTGGTTTAATAACAGCTGGGTTTAACTACGTTCCGTTGGCCTTTTTTATCAGCCCCGTGTTTACAATGGTGGCGTTTATTTACTTTCATTTGGCAATTTTGCAAGCGAAGCGCTCAGCCGCTTCTGAATAGGTTTTTCGCTCTAGATAGATCACTTATAACGCATGAACAAAAAGCCGTTTTCTGCCGCCTTAAATTTGACTGCGCTTTGGCACGGATGTTACCGTTTTCTCTATAGAAATTTACAATTGAGAATGGGGGCTTCGTGGTCGTAAAAACACTTCAAGATTTAAGCACATTGGTCGGTCTTTCGAAACGTCGTGGCTTTGTTTTTCAAAGCAGTGAAATTTACGGCGGCCTTGGCAGTTGTTGGGATTACGGACCACTGGGTTCTTTGATGAAATTAAACGTGAAGCGCGCTTGGTGGAACACGATGACTCGTCGTAGTGACATCGTTGGTCTTGATGCTGCGATTCTGATGCACCCGATGGTTTGGAAAGCGTCTGGTCACGTGGATGGTTTTTCAGATCCGTTAGTGGATTGCAAAGATTGTAAAACACGTTTTCGCGCCGATAACACAGAATCATACATCGAACATAAAAAATGCCCGAACTGCGGCAGCAAAAATTTATCAGAAGAGCGTAATTTCAACTTGATGTTTAAAACCACGATGGGCCCGTTAGAAGATTCGGCCAGCGTTGTTTACCTTCGTCCCGAAACGGCGCAAGGGCATTTTGTGAATTTTTTAAACTGTCAGCAAAGTTCACGCTATAAAATTCCGTTCGGAATTGCGGCGATCGGAAAATCATTCCGTAACGAAATTACTCCCGGAAACTTTATTTTCAGAACGCGTGAATTTGAACAAATGGAAATGCAATACTTCGTCAAACCCGGAACAGATGAAGAATTTTTTAACGAATGGAAAGAGCGCCGTTTTGCGTTCTACCAAAAATACGGAATCAAAAAAGAAAACTTAAAATTTAAACCGCACGAGAAATTAGCCCATTACGCAAAAGCCGCCGTCGACATCGAATACAAATTCCCGATGGGTTTTTCAGAACTTGAAGGTATTCATAATCGTGGCGATTTCGATTTGTCTCAGCACGCAAAATTTTCGGGCAAATCATTAGATTACTTCAACGAAGCCACAAAAGAAAAATTCTTACCTTACGTGATTGAAACCGCGGTAGGTTGTGATCGTTTATTCTTAGCATTTATGTGTGATGCGTACCGTGAAGAAGTCACTACAACGACGGACGAAGCGGGTAAAACCTCTGAAGACATTCGCGTTGTTTTAGGTTTGCATCCAGAAATTGCTCCGATCAAAGTCTGCGTTTTACCGTTATCTAAAAAAGAAGAATTAACGATTCCGGCGATGAAGATTCGCGATCAGTTAGCGGAAGAGTTCGACGTACAGTACGACGAAACGGCTTCCATCGGTAAACGTTACCGCAGACAAGATGAAATCGGAACGCCGTATTGCGTGACGGTCGATTTTGAAACGGCAAACGACGGTTCGGTCACTGTTCGTCACCGCGACAAGATGACTCAGGACCGTGTGAAAATCACCGAACTGAATGCGTACGTTGCAAGCGGTTTAAGAAACTTTTAATTTTACAAACATAGGCTTTAATTTTTAACAAATTTTAAAAAAGGAAAAACGAAACGTTATGGATACTTTAACAGATTCGAAATCCCAGTCTCAAAAGGGCGCTAATCAGCCTGAAAAATTCGTGTATTACTTTGCAGCCGGTGAAGCTGAAGGCAGCGCCGCGATGAAAAATACCCTTGGTGGTAAAGGAGCCAACTTAGCAGAGATGACTGCAATTGGTTTACCGGTTCCTCCTGGATTTACAATCACCACAGATATTTGCACGGCGTTCTATGATAACGGTGGAAAGTTACCTGAATGGGTTCGTCCAAAAGTGATGGAATCATTAGCGCGCGTCGAAAATAAAATTGGTAAAAAATTTGGTGATGTTAAAAATCCATTGCTTGTTAGCGTTCGTTCGGGCGCTCGCGCCTCTATGCCGGGTATGATGGATACGATTTTAAACTTAGGATTAAATGATCAAACGGTTGAAGGCCTAGCGGCGACTTCAAACAATCCGCGTTTTGCGTGGGATTCATACCGTCGTTTTATTCAAATGTATTCTGACGTTGTGATGAATATGAATTCATCTTTGTTAGAAGTGACTTTAGAAGACATGAAAGCTGAAAAAGGCATTCATTTAGACACAGATTTAACAGCTGACGATTTAAAAAAATTAGTTAAAAAATTCAAAGATATGGTTCAGCAAATGACGGGTTCAAGTTTTCCGTCGGACCCAGTTGACCAATTATGGGGCGCGATCACGGCTGTCTTTAAAAGCTGGAATACACCGCGCGCGATCACTTACCGTGATTTGCATTCGATCCCTGCGGCCTGGGGAACAGCCGTTAACGTTCAATCGATGGTGTTCGGTAATTTAGGTGACGATTCGGCAACGGGCGTCGCGTTCACACGCGATCCAAGTACGGGCGAGAAAAAATTCTACGGCGAATTCTTAGTGAATGCACAAGGTGAAGACGTGGTTGCAGGTATTCGTACTCCTCAACCGATTCATTTACTTAAAGAAGTGATGCCGGGTCCATACCAAGATTTAGAAACGATCTACAAAAAATTAGAATCGTATTTCAAAGACATGCAAGATATTGAATTCACGATCGAGAAAAATAAATTGTGGATGCTTCAAACACGAAATGGCAAGCGCACAGCAAAAGCCTCCTTAGCGATTGCGTGTGACATGATTGACGAAAAAATGATTACGGTCGAAGAGGCTTTGCTTCGTCTTGACCCAAGTTCTTTAGATCAACTTCTGCATCCAATGTTAGATCCGAAATCGGTGAAAACAGTTTTAGCTAAAGGTTTACCAGCCAGCCCGGGTGGCGTGTGCGGACAAATCGTATTCAGCCCTGAAGAGGCGGTCGAGATGAAAGAAAAAGGAATCAAAGTGATTTTGGTTCGCGTTGAAACGTCTCCGGAAGACATCGCGGGTATGATTGCAGCCCAAGGGATTTTAACGTCTCGTGGTGGAATGACATCGCATGCGGCCGTTGTCGCGCGCGGTATGGGTAAATGCTGCGTCGCTGGGTGTTCAGAAATCGAAGTGAACCACCAAGCTGAAACAATGAAAGCCAAAGGTTACATTCTTAAAAAAGGTGATCTGATCACATTAGACGGGTCAACGGGCGAAGTTTATTTAGGTGAAGTGAAAACGATCGAGCCTAAATTAGACGGAACTTTTGACCGCGTGATGAAAATGGCTGACGGAGTTCGTCGCATGAAAGTACGTGCGAATGCCGACACACCGAAAGACGCGCAAACTGCACGTGATTTCGGAGCTGAAGGCATTGGACTTTGCCGAACTGAACATATGTTCTTTGGCGCAGATCGTATCGATGCTGTTCGTGAAATGATTCTTGCCGATACTAAATTTGAACGTGAA
Organism: Bdellovibrio sp.; assembly: GCA_014376935.1. GTDB lineage: Bacteria > Bdellovibrionota > Bdellovibrionia > Bdellovibrionales > Bdellovibrionaceae > Pseudobdellovibrio. Next base: position 25,902 of record JACMQO010000010.1, on the reverse strand, counting down.
AAGGCATTGGCTAAGCTTTTACCGATGCAGCATGATGATTTCTATCAATTGTTTAAAATCATGGATGGATTTCCGGTCACGATTCGTTTGTTAGATCCGCCGTTACATGAGTTCGTTCCGCACACCGATGCAGAAATTGAAGAACTAGCAAAACGAATCAATTACGATTTTGCTAAGCTAAAACATAAAATCACGTCACTTCATGAATTCAATCCGATGTTAGGTCACCGCGGTTGTCGTTTAGCGGTTACATACCCAGAAATTTACGAAATGCAGTCACGCGCCATTGCTGAAGCCGTGGCGATGATGATTAAAGAAGGGTATAAGCTTATACCTGAAATTATGATTCCGCTTGTGGGTGTTGCTAAAGAATTAGAAATTCTTCGTGCGCAAACGATTGCGATTGTTGAAAAAGTTCAAAAAGAAAAAGCGGTCAAATTTGATTATCAAATCGGAACCATGATTGAACTTCCACGCGCGGCCGTTACCGCGCATGAAATCGCTCATCACGCTGACTTTTTCAGTTTCGGAACGAACGACTTAACGCAAACAACTTTGGGCTTATCGCGCGATGACTCAAGCCGATTCTTAGGTTCGTACGTATCGCAGGGGATCTTTGCAAAAGATCCTTTCGTCAGTATCGATCAATTGGGCGTAGGTACGCTCGTTAAAACGGGTGTAGATTTAGGTCGTCAAACTAAAGGAAACTTAAAAGTGGGCGTTTGTGGAGAACACGGTGGTGATCCAGATTCGATCGAATTCTTTGAAAATGTAGGGCTTGATTACGTCAGCTGTTCACCGTTCCGCGTGCCGATCGCCCGTTTAGCGGCGGCCCGGGCAAGTTTGAAACAAAAAACGAAGTAAGATTTATTTTTTTATTTTAAAAAGAGTCAGCATCAAAAGATGTTGGCTCTTTTTTTTACACCAGTCTAAATGTTCGACGTTTCAATTTAGACCATTGTGTAAAGTGGCACGACTACCGATAGGTTACTATCAAAGGGGTAGGGCATGACTATTGGTAAAACCACTTCGAAAAAGCGAATCTTGGTGTTTTTAATTTTCATCGCATCTGCTATTTTAGGAACCGCCTTTCAGAACTGCAGCGATACGAAATTTACTGATATGGCGTATATCGAATTAGGATCGTCATCGATTCAAAAATTTACTACCAAAGAAGAAACTGAATTGAAAATTCAGCCGAAAACATTTTCTAGTATCAGTCGTAAAAAAGGTACCTTTGTGATCACGCGGCAACCCACGCATGGAACTATTACGTCATTTGATACCAAGACCGGTCAATTTACTTATCTGCCAGCCTTGAAGTTTTTTGGGGATGATAGTTTTCAATATGTCGAGCGGGAAGATGGCGTTAAAGATCCCCATGAAGTGCCGATTCTGATCGAGGTTGTTATGGTGGCGCAGGCACCAGTTATCATAACGGATACGGTGGGATTTGAAATGAACACTGTTAATGTGATCTTTAGAATTGATGTTCGTGACTATCACGATCCAGATCCGCAACTTTATTTATCTGCTGATCCGAAAGTTAAAGTCATGCCAACTAAAAACGGTGTCATCAAACAATTAAGCAATGGTCAGTTTTCGTATTCTCCATCACATAATTTTCGCGGTAGTGATTTTTATGAATTCATCGCAAAGAATTCTTTCGGTGATATATCGAAAAAGAAAGTGATCTTAACTGTGGGCAATCCCTTCCGCGATCTCGAGCCGTCGATGGCTATTCGTGGGGTTGGCTGTGTATCTTGTCATTTAAGTACCGGGTCAAAATTGATATCAGATTTTGGATATGGGGATAAATATTTTTTCGGAAAACAAGCGTATAATGCCGGGCTCGAGCCATTCGCTGCGCCATTTTCTTTCTATAATGACCACGGCGGTGGCGGATTTCTTTCATCAATTCTGAAAGAAATTTTGGTGCCGAATGTTGATTTACCTTTTAGTTTAGTTAAGTACGGCGCAAGTGGTTCGGGTACTTTTTCGGCGGCCCAGGCCGCAGCGACGACGCTTCCGCAATACATGAATGCAGTGCGGGGTAGCGCGACGGTGACTGTGAAAAGCGAAGTTTTTATTGGAGCCCCTTCGCCGGCCACAATTTCTTCGCGCACAGGTTTAGGCGATAGTCCTTTCGTGTATTTAAAGAATCAAGATTCGTCGCCAGAATTAAGTGGTCTTATTAATAAAGGTTCGTATTTTGAAGCCAGTTCATTAACGTGCGACGGCGATTTAACAATCAACGGGACCTTATTCTTAAAAAAATTAGAATTAAAAACTAATGACGGTTGCCGTATTTACGTAACAGGGCCAATTTTTGTAAATGACAATATCACCTACGTGCAAATAACGGCAGGACCAACAAATAATACGAATTTACAATTGGTCAGCGGTCGTTGGATTAATTTAGGAATCGGCACCAGCCATTGCGAAAATAATGTGGACTATCCGATCACGACTCCTAGTTGGTACAAAAATGCGAAGGCGGGGTCAGAGCTTACGCCGTTTAGCCACCGCATGCTCAACTACACGATCGTTTCACGCGACATGCAGCAAGACAACGTTCAGCTGAAAGCGATCGAAGACAGCGTTGTTGGGTTTCAAGATGCGTCGTGCAGAACAAGTATCAATGGAGAGTCTCCACGTGAAGTGCACTTTGAAAGACTTCTATTAAATGCGCCGCGGGTGGATTCAAGATACATCGGGCAGTTTAACGGTGTGATTATCGCCGAAGTCGCACTGATGAGTTTGTCAAATTTCTCATTCCTATTTGATCCCGTATTTAGTCGTGTGTCGATTTTACCGCTGCTACAACCCAGTGATTATTTAGTTGTGAAATAAAAGTTTCGCAGTTTACTTCTGAAGTCCGAATACAGTTAACCTAAAAGTAAGGGCTGCGCCTTAATTTAATAATACCGGCGGCTCCTTTGTCGCCGTATGCCACATCTTAGGGGTAAGTGATTTTTTAGAAAGAGCCAATCGAAATTTGCGGGATCGCGATCTGCAGACATTGCCGTTAAAAAAAAATAGTAAAAATAAAAATTGCCAGTATTTTTCTACCCATACAGCAGCCTGTTAGACGATTGATTTTACTTTCTAAATCCCACCGCATAAGAATTATTTTTGTCAAACTGGTTTGGTTACTACTACGGATGCGCTTCGTGAAGACTTCAAAAAAGCCTCTTTAATTTTGAAACGGTTATGATTAAATCCAGTTGAAAAAAATCACGCACAGCTAAAGAACTGCGGCCCTTTGCAGGAATCTGTGAAACTGAAATAAATTAGCTTAAAATTGAGCAAGCTTTAAATTCCAGCTTTTCGTAGCGCCTGAAATACTTCACTTTTGACCAAAAACAACGCACCATCCAAAAAAGTTATCCACATCGTGTTTTGTTTTATTGACATGAAACAGCCCCCCCTTAGAATTATGCTTTTAACTGGACTTGGCCTTTGGTCGAGAACGCTTTAGATAAATGATCTAAACTAGGGGAATTGCTTTGAGAATCAAAAAGCTAGAACTAATCGGTTTCAAATCTTTTAAAGATAAAACTGTCATCCAATTCGATGCCGGAATCACGGGTATCGTGGGTCCGAACGGTTGTGGAAAATCGAATATCGTTGATGCCTTAATGTGGGTTATGGGCGATCAGTCGGCGAAAGACTTACGTGCGTCGCAAATGACTGACGTTATCTTCGGTGGATCTGAAGGTTATGCACCACTTGGGTTATGTGAAGTTTCCTTAACTTTAGAAAACGATGGCGGACCATTCCCGGCTAAGTATTTAAAACACTCTGAAATTATGGTGACTCGTCGTCTTCACAGAAATGGTGAAGGCGAATACTTCGTTAATAAAGAGGCGGCTCGATTAAAAGACGTTCAAGAAATTTTCATGGACACGGGCGCAGGCTCGAAAGGTTTCTCGATCATCGCGCAAGGTATGATCGGTAAAATCATCACGTCAAAACCTGAAGACCGTCGCATGTTGATCGAAGAAGCGGCCGGCATTACAAAATTCAAAGCGCGTAAGAAAGAGTCTCAAAGAAAATTAATTTCGACAGATCAAAACTTAGTGCGTTTACAAGATATCATCGGCGAATTAAAGCGCCAGATCGATTCTTTGCAGCGTCAAGCCCAACGTGCGGAACGTTACCGTAATATCAAAAACCAAATTGAAGACTTAGAGTTATGGTCTTCATCTTTACAATTCGTAGGCCTGAAACACATCGCCGACGAAGCGCAAAAGATTTTCGATGAATCGCAAGCGACCGAAATAGGTAGCGAAGCGAATTTAGCGCAAATGCAATCGCAATTAGAAACTTTAAAATTAACAATTTTAGAGCAAGAAAAAGCGGTCGAAAATAAACAAACCGAATTCTACAATTTCCAAAACTCAGTTCAGAAAAAAGAAATGGAAATTCAAGAATTACGTTTCGGCTTAGAACAAGCTAAACGCAACGAACAAATGACCGGTAATATTTTAAATGAGCAAAAAGCTCGTCATGAATTATTATCGCGTGATTTAAATCAGTTAACTGAACAAGCGGCTGAACTTAAAGAAGAATCAGAAAGCTTAACGACCGAATCAGCCGAGCAATCCGAGGCTTTTGCGTCGTCACAAGCGCGCTATTCAAATATCGATAGCGAATTAACTGTAAAACGCCGCGAGCAAATCGCGTTAGGCCAAAGTGAATCGTCACTGGATGCCCGCGTTCAGTCGTTCACAACGCAAAAAGAAGAATTAGAATCTAAATTAGCTGACGAAGAAATTAACTTGTCAGAACTTCGCGAAAAGCACCACGACTTCGAAGGTCGTCGTAAAAAAGTATCTAATTCTTTAGATGCTGAACGCCAGATGCAGTTAGATCTTTCGAACGATGCTGAAGCTTTCGAAGCGAATAAAAAGGCTTTAACGGAAGCGCTTCAGACTAAACAGGTCGAAGTTCAGGAATTTAAAGATCACTTAAATGAAACGGCGTCTCGCCTTTACGGATTAGAAAACTTAGCGGCCAACTTTGAAGGTTTCGAAGAAGGCGTTAAGCAGGTCATGCTTTGGTCAAAAGCCAAAACAGCGCAAATGCACGCCGACGGTACGGTATCAGAATTCTTTAAACCAGTTTCTGAAGTGATCGAAGTTCCGGCTGAATTTGAAATCGCGATGGAAGCAGCACTTGGTTCTAAATTACAAATGCTATTATCGCAAAAATCAGAGCAAGCAATTGAAGCGGTTGATTACTTAAAAGAACAAAATACCGGTCGTTCAAGCTTCTACTCAAACGATGGCCTTTACGCGAAACCACTTCAAGGAAGCCCGACTTCTGAAGCTGGCGTTCATGGTTTATTAAAAGATATCGTTCGTTCAAATGAAAAGTACTCGGGCAAAGTAGCAGAAATTTTAGATGGCGTTGTGGTTGTTGATTCAATCCGTACGGCTTTAAAATTACGCCCGAACTACGGCGGTTGGACATTCGTAACTCAAGATGGTGATACATTATCAGCTGACGGCGTGTTAACGGGTGGATCGAAAGATTCCGCTGAATCTGGCGTTTTAAAACGTCGTCGTGAAATCAAAGAATTATCAGACAAGAAAAATGAATGGGCTGGAAAGCTAGCTTTGGCTACGGCTTCACTTAAGAAAATTGAAGCGCAATTAGCCAACGTTTTAACTGACTTTGAAGGCGCACAAAAACGTCGCTTAGAACAAGAAATCAAAGTGGCTGAATTACGAAAAGACTTAGAGCGTTCTGAAAATGAATTTGCTCAAGCCGCATCAGCTGTTGAACGTCAAGAGCGTGAAGTTCGTCGTATCAATGAATCATTAGAAACAATGAATCAAAAAATCGATGAATTAAACGAACGTTTAGAAGAAACGCGCACAAATAAAGTTGAATTAGAAATTTCGGTTGATGCATTAACAGCTGAATACAATTCAATGAAAGATAATTTTGAAACAACTCAAGCGCACGTGATGGATTTACAAATTCGCGCGGCAACGAAAACACAAGAATACCAAGGTGTGAATCGTCAACTTGAAATGGTCACAAAACAAGTGAACGATTTAGATCTTCAATTATCTAGAATGAATGAAGAAGCTGAAGGCTATTCGTTCCAAATGAGCGAAGGTCAGTACAGTTTAGAACAAGCCAAAATTGATTTTGAAAAAATGTTGGCAGACGTTGAAACAAAACGTTTAGAAATGACTAGTTTCAAAAATCAATTTGAGATTGAAACGGCTCATATTCGTGAATTAGAAAGCCAAGTGAACTCATCAACGCGTGAACGTAATGAACGACTTGCTAAAATGAACGATGCGCAGTTGAAATTGGAACAAGCGAAAATGAAAGAGCAATACTTGATCGACCAAGTTCGTGAAAAGTACATGCTTATTTTAGAAGAAGTGGCTCCGAAGTATATGGATCGTCCAGACTACCCAGCCACGGCTGAAGCTGATCTTAAAGAATTACGCGAAAAGTTAGCGAAAATTGGCGAAGTGAATTTATCAGCGATTAATGAATACTCTGAAACTCAAGAGCGTTATGCATTCTTAACTCAGCAGCATGCAGACTTAACCGAAGCGAAAGAACAGCTTCGTAAAGTGATCGACCGTATTAATAAAATCTGTTCAAAGCGTTTCAAAGAAACTTTTGATCTAGTGAATGAACGTTTCCAAAAAGTTTTCCCAGTGTTATTCGGCGGCGGTGAAGCGAAGCTTGAACTAGTTGAAGACACAGAGAAAAGCGAAATGGGTATCGAAATCATCGCGAAACCTCCGGGTAAGAAAATGCAAAACGTGACGTTAATGTCGGGTGGCGAAAAAGCATTAACGGCCGTTGCGTTAGTCTTCTCGATCTTCTTGGTGAAACCGTCTCCGTATTGTTTATTGGATGAGGTTGATGCGCCACTTGATGACGCCAACGTATTCCGTTTCAATGACTTAGTTAAAGAGATGGCGAAGCGTTCACAAATCATTGTTGTGACACATAATAAACACACAATGGAAGTGGCTGAAAAACTTTACGGTGTCACAATGCAAGAGCGCGGCGTTTCAACGATGGTTTCAGTTTCATTAGCTGATATTCAGTAGTACGTAACAAACATGACAAGTAAGCCGAAAACAGGAGCTGATTTAAAACCAGCTCCTGTTTTTTTAGATACGACTGAACCGCCACAATGGGTTGCGCTCCATAAGCAGGCGTGCGCAGAAAAAAAGAACAGCTACCTAGACCCACAGACGGGATTTCATGTCTTGACGTCCTATTACTTAAAATCACGCGGATATTGCTGTACTAATAAATGTCGCCACTGCCCTTATGGATTTCATAAAGAAGCCTGGCCGATCGACTGCGAAATCGACCCCAAAGATATCGCAAAAAATGAAACCGAAGAATAGGAATTAAAAAATGTCTGAATCACACTTTGACCAAATGACCATCTTGTTAGTTTTTATCGGTGTTCTTTTTTTAGCGGTGATGGGAACAGTTGTCTTATCGATTGTTAAAAAAAGAAAAACGCCAAGTATCACCCCGAATGAAGCGGTGCCGGTTCCTGTTAATGATGTGACCGTAGGGGCTGATCAACTAGAAGAAGCGCGGTTAAAAGATATTGCTGATCGTAAAGCCGTCGTTAAAGAAGAAGAAACCAACATCACGATCGCCGAAGCGTTAGCAAAAACCGAAGAAAGTTTTTTTGGTCGTATCCGTAAAGCTTTTTCAAACGCGGATAAAAAATTAGTTTTAGACGAAGTCGAAGAAGTTTTATACACAAGTGATCTGGGTCCGCAAACGGTCGAACGCTTATTAGATGTGATTAAGTCAGAACTTTCTTCAAAACAAATTTCAGATATCAATACGGTTAAATGGGCTTTAGAAAAAGAAATGATGCAAATTCTAAAACCCGTTCAAGGCGAATTTGAACAAAACACGCAAGTAAAAGAACAAATCACGAAAGCGCCGTCAGGTCCAACTGTCCTGATGGTTGTGGGAGTGAACGGCGCGGGTAAAACCACATCGATCGGAAAAATCACTTCCCAATTAGCGACAGACGGTTTTAAAATTTTAGTCGCGGCGGGCGATACGTTTCGTGCGGCGGCGGGTGGACAATTAAAAGTTTGGACCGACCGGGCTTCGGCTTCAGCTTCAGCCGAAGGACAAGTTGAAATTTTTTGGCCATCAAATACCACGGATCCCAGCGCGGTCGCGTTTGATGCGATCCAAAAAGCGAAAGCGCAAAATTTTGATTACGTGATTTTAGATACGGCCGGTCGTTTGCACACGCAAAGTCATTTGATGGACGAACTAAAAAAAGTAAAGCGTGTGATGGCGAAGGTGATTCCTGAAGCGCCCCATGAAACTTGGATTGTACTTGATGCGAACTCGGGTCAGAATGCCTTGATGCAGGCCAAAGAGTATAATGCGGCCTTGGGTGTAACGGGTTGCGTGTTAACGAAAATGGATGGAACAGCTAAAGGGGGCGTCGCTTTAGCTGTGGTTGATCAACTTAAAATTCCAATTAAATTAATTGGCGTCGGCGAAAAAGTTTCTGACTTAAGACTTTTTAAATACGAAGAGTATGTTAAATCGATTCTAGGTATTCATTAGTCTTTAATTTCCACCGCGCATCGGGCAGACGTCGCTTTTATCCGGCGCGCCCTTCATGATAAAATCATTCAGCGGTCTAAAGATTTCTTTAAATTTTGTAAATGCCGACCCAGTTGGCACGTGTCCGCCTTCGTTCACGCGGGTTGCGACCTGGTTTTCATTCGCCTTTAAAATATCAAGAGTGGGTTGAACATTTTCTTTATATTTAACAACGACATCTTGACTGTTGTTTAAGAAAAAAGTTTCTTTATTTTTATAACGGTGTAACCAAGTTAACGAATCAACAGCACCAATTTCAGAACGGATGTAATCTTCGTTCTTTACAGAATTATTTAAGGCTTCGGCGACTTCACTTGTCGGATTAGAAGTGACACGATTCATCAAAATGTTGGCCATGTCCGATCCACCCATTAAAAAACCGTAGCTATTAAAGCTTTGGTCAAATGCTCCAATCGTTAAACCCATCACTGCGCCTAACGAAAATCCAGTTAAGCTTATGTGGTTCGTGTCGACGTTAGAACGGGTTTCGATATAATTTTTTAATAGATGAACATCTAAAATCAATTGCGCCATATTTTTTCTAAAGCTTGCTAAATCTGAATTTAAAAAATTCTCAGACCCATCTGCTAGGCGCCGTTGCGCGTAGTGAGGCATTTGGATCACGACCACGATCGAAGGTTTATTTAGGATACCCGCCGAAATATAAGTCGCGGCCTCTTCAATCTTTTCAACTTCGTTTAAGATATGATGTAACATAATGGTTGTTGGGTATTTGTAATCACAATTTTTATCTTGAACAGATTGTTCGTAGATTCGGGCGATCATGGTGTTGGCCGGATGGTTGTTGGCTCTTTGAATTAAGCTTGGAAATTTAATCGTGGTCTCTTTGACGAAATTACCACGAAAGGTTTTCTCTGAAGTTTCAACTTGAATGTTGGGATTTTTCGCGATGGCCGTATTTAAAGTGTCGTAAACTAATGATTGAAAAGCTTGGCTATCGCCGACTCTTTTTTCTAATTCTTCGACCGATAAACTATTTTTAAAAAGTAATTGTAAGCCGCCGGCTATTTCTTCTTTAGAAGACTCGGCCGTTATAAAAGGTTTCATTTTAAAAGTTTCAGTTTTTGCGAAGCTGACTAGGGGCACCAGTGTCGCAGTGACAAGAATAGCTGTTAAACTTAAATAGAATTTATTTTTCATAGAAACCTCACATCTTAAAAGGATACAAGAAGGAAGCCACAATCAAATGAAGCTTTTGGGCCTTAGCTTAGATTTGAATGCAATCGTTTGTTCACACGAAGTGCGGGTGTTAAACAAAAATTGGCGCGGTACTTTGTGCACGGTCTCGTTTTGATACGCTTTTTAAACCAGGCAGCCACCGTGAAAAAGCTAGATTTGCATTTTATAAAAGCCTACGATGATTTATGCCTTTTGCGGTTTCGACTCTATTTATCGTGTGTTTGGTTTTGATTTCAATCTCGGCTTCGGCGCGCGAAAAAAAATTAACTCCCTTTCAGCAAAATATTAAGAACTGCTTAGCGACGAAAGAAGACGTTCAGAAAATTCAAAATCTGAATCAACTGTATGAATTCATCGACAAAAACTACGATTTAAAGACGTCTGAAACTTTGTACCGCGAAGTGCTTTATAAAGAAAAAGGCCAGTTGCTGAAGTTAAAGGTCGAAAAAGGTCTGGTTTCTATTTATAAGGTGACTGATGACGATACTTTGAAGCTTCTTAATAATGACGCGCGTCAAAGGGGCCTGACTGATGAATCATCGATTAATCAGCTGCTGATGCGGGCCGATGTGCGCGAAGATTTTCTTAAAGTGAAAGAGGTCCGTTCTGGGCAAACCCTTTTGCAGTTTGGTAAAGAGCGCGATCAGTATAAGTCGATCAGCTTTGAAAAGGTCGGGGCGGCCGGGAAGCTAGAATGCACAAATAAAGAGTCATCTGACATCTGTATTTGCCGTAAGTAATTATCAGCCGCAAAACCACTTGCCAGCCTGTTCACAGTGTTTATACTTATCTATGTAAGTTATTGTTAACTTTGGATTTTTTCAAAGAAGTTATTTGAACATAGGTAGTTTGATCAACTTAAAGTAAAGGTAAAAAAAGACAGTCATGGCCGAAACACAAAAAGCGCAAAAAAAACAAACCTTCGATTTTAAAATAGCTGGTGTTTCGTACAAAATCAAAAGCTCTCATGATGATGAAACAGTGAATGAACTTGTTGAATTCGTGAATAGAAAAGTGACTGAAGCCTTATCTGCTACCAAAAACTCATCTTTTCAAAATGCGGCCGTATTAGCTGCATTAAACATTGCCGAAGAGATGATTCTTCTCAAAAAACGTGCGCGTGCCGAACTAGAAAAAATTGAAGCGAAAGCTTTAAAGATGGCGGGCGATCTAGAAAATTCCAAAGCGAACAAGGTGAATTGGAACTAAATTTTTTTTAGTTCTTAATAACATTGGAGAATCGCTTTGCAGTCTGTGGTTTCAATCACTCAAATGAAATTAGAAATGCGTCGTCGCATTTTAGCTGATCTTAAAAAGATCAGTGGTGATGAAGCACGTGAAAAATCTGCGCGCGTGCAAAAAAATCTTAAAAACAAATTGGCTAGCGAAAAAGGTTTATGGGCCGGTTTTCAATCAATGGCGTCAGAGCCTTTGATCCAATGGCCGGAAGTCTCTGAAAATATTCAGTGGTGCTTTCCGGTCTTATCAGAAAAAAAATTAGAATTTAAAAAGTCAGTTCAATCTTTTCAAAAAACGTCTTTGGGTTTTCAAGAGCCCATTGATGGCGAAAGTGTTGAACTGGATCAACTTCAAGGAGTTGTCGTACCTGGATTGGCTTTTGACCTGCAAGGTCACAGGCTGGGGCGCGGGCGCGGTTTTTATGATCAAACGTTAGAAAAATTTAAAGGGTCCGTGATCGGTGTTTGTTATCAGTCGTCTTTGGTGGATTCAGTTCCAGTCGAAGATCATGATTTGAAATGTCATTTTATTATTACAGACGAAAAAACTGTCGAAGTCGGCTGTTAGGGAAAAAGGGGTTCGTTTATGGAGTTAGTTTACGTATTAGTTGGTTTTATTGTTGGTGCTTTGATTGTTTTTGCGTTTAAACGTATTCAAGATCAAAACACAAAAAAAACGGCTCACACAGAAGCTGAAAAAATTGTAAATAAAGCAAAGTCAGAATCTTTAAAGATCAAAAAAGATTCTGAAACAAAAGCGAAAGATTTTGAAACTAAGTCTAGAAAAAATATCGAGACTGAAATCAATAAGCAAAAAGCGACTTTAAAAAATAAAGAGCTTCAGGTCGAGCGTCGTTTAAAAGAAATCGAAGACCAGCACAAACAGCGTCAGGACGATAACGATAAATTCGCGGCCGGATTAAAAGACCGCGAAGAAAAATTAGTCATCACTGAAAACCGCATCAAAGAATTAGACCGCAGCACGCAAGACCAAGTGGGGCAGCTGCAAAAGAAATTAGAAAATATCGCACAGATGTCGCAAGACCAAGCTAAGCGCGAATTATTTCAAGTTCTAGAAGAAACGGCTAAAGTTGAAGCCAGCAAAAAAATCGCTGAAATCGAAGAAGAAGCTTTAAAAGAAGCCGACAAACGTTCACGCAATATCATCGCGCGCGCCATGGCCCGCTTCGCGTCTGAATACACATCAGAAAGAACCGTATCGGTCATGAGCTTAACTTCAGATGAAATGAAGGGTAAAATTATCGGACGTGAGGGTCGTAACATCCGTACATTAGAATCAATGTGCGGCGTGGATTTAATCGTCGATGATACACCTGAAACAATCGTCATTTCTGGTTTCGATCCAATTCGTCGTGAATTAGCACGCAGAACAATCGATAAGTTAATGGAAGACGGACGCGTTCATCCGGCACGTATCGAAGAAGTCGTTGAAAAACAAAAATCAGAATTATCAAAATCAATGAAAGAAGAAGGCGATAAAGTTGTTGCTGAACTAGGTATCGGACAAATTCACCAAGAGTTAACGAAAATGGTGGGTAGTTTGAAATACCGTAGCACGCACGCGCAAAACGCTTTGAACCACGCTCTTGAAGTGGCTCATATTTCAGGATTATTAGCGGCAGAACTTGGATTAAATATCAAGGTCGCAAAACGTGCGGGTCTTTTACACGGAATTGGCTTAGCGGCAGATCATACGTTTGAAGGTAACTACGCATTCGTTGGCGCAGATCTAGCGAAAAAATACGGTGAATCAGAAGAAGTTTGTTACGCGATTCGTTGCCATAACGATAACGAAAAACCGAACACGTCTTTAGCCTGGGTTGTTCATGCCGCGAACATTTTATCAAACTCGCGCCCAGGGGCCCGTCGTAATCAGATGGATAGCTTCATTAATCGTTTAAAAGATCTAGAAAGTATCGCGAACTCTTTCGACGGCGTCATGAAAGCCGTGGCTTTACAAGCGGGCCGCGAAGTGCGGGTGCTGGTTGAAAGCTCGCGAGTCACTGACGATCAAAGCTCAATGTTAGCGCGCGATATCGTGAAGAAAATCGAACGCGAGATGTCTTACGCCGGCCAAGTGAAAGTCACTGTAGTGCGCGAGACTCGTTCTGTTGAAATGGCACGATAAGGTTAGTTTTTAATTTAAAGGGATTATTATGGCGTTTCAATTTTTACCACCTGAAGAGCAATTAGAACGAATCAAGTTCGGTGCGGTAGATTTTATTAGCGAAAAGGATTTTTTAAAAAAACTTAAAAAAAGTTTTGATACGAAAAAGCCTTTGAATATCAAGTTAGGCGCAGACCCTAGTCGTCCCGATATTCATATTGGTCACACGGTTGTAATCAATAAATTAAAAACGTTACAAGATTTAGGTCATCATATTCATTTCTTGATCGGTGACTTTACGGCTTTGATCGGTGATCCGACGGGTAAAAATACGACACGTCCTATTTTAACCCGTGAAGAAATTGATCAGAATTCAAAAACGTACGCAAAACAGATTTTTAAAATTTTAGATCCTGATAAAACCGAAATCGTTTACAACTCGAGCTGGCTATTAAAAATGACTTCGATTGATTTCATTAAGTTGTCGGCTCAGTACACGGTGGCCCGCATGCTTGAGCGTGATGATTTTACAAAGCGCTATAAAGCCAATACGCCGATCTCTTTGCATGAATTTTTGTACCCCTTATGCCAAGGCTACGATTCGGTTGCGCTGAAAACAGACCTAGAGTTGGGTGGAACCGATCAAAAGTTTAACTTACTTGTTGGTCGTGATTTACAATCTAGCTACGGTCAAGAACAGCAGTGCGTTTTAACGATGCCGTTACTAGAAGGTTTAGACGGTGTTAATAAAATGTCGAAGTCGTTAGATAATTATATTGGTATTGATGAATCACCAAAAGATATTTTTGGTAAAACAATGCGCGTTTCTGATGAATTGATGTTTAGATATTATCAGTTACTGACCGATAAAACTGCGGCTGAAATTGAAAAATTAAAAACGATGCATCCACGCCAAGTCAAAGTTGATTTAGCTAAATTTCTTGTCGCCCGTTTTCACTCCCAAGCGGCCGCGCAGGCCGCTGAAGATGAATTTAATCGGATCTTTGTCGACAAAGGTGTTCCGGATCACGTCGAAACTTTTTCGACGACGCCGCAAAACATTGGATTGATTCAACTGATGACGCAAGCAGGTTTAAGTGTCAGTAACGGTGAGGCCAGTCGCTTGATCTTGGGCGGCGGTGTGCAAATTGATTCGCAAAAAGTGTCAGATACAAAATTAAAATTAGATTTAGCCTCGGGCCAGCAGATATTAATCAAAGCTGGCAAAAAGAAATTTGTAAAAGTGATCGTCAGTTAATGAAGTTGCGATTACTTTTTTAGTAACGAAATAGTGGTGGATGATGAAAATTAAATTTATGCCTATGAATGTGGAATGCGATGTTGATCCATCTAAATCACTTTTACAGATCGCAAAAGAAAATGGATTAAAGATCAAATCAATTTGCAATGGCGTACCATCATGCGCAGAATGCCGCGTGCGCATCACGTCGGGTGACAACTCAATTCCAGAGCCTAGTAAAGCCGAATTAAGTTTAATCGGAACAAGTTACTTTTTAGATGGTAGACGTTTAAGCTGCCAAGTTAGGTGCTTTGGTCCGGTGACTGTTGATTTGACTGAACAGTTAAATAAGGTCGACACGCAAAAGAAAGTCCGTGGATTCAAACAGAAAGATCAAAAAGAAATTTCAGCCGTTCAAGATACGATGATTTTAAGCCCGGTCGAAGCACAGGCCCAGGTGCAAAAAGCCGCTGAAAAGGCGACCGAGCAAGCTCAGCAGGCGCAAGAAAAGAAAAATCAACCGGCAAGAGCCGCGCAACAATCACGCCCACAAAACCAGAATAGTAATCAAAATCCACGTCACGGCAATCAGGGTCAAAAAACTCAAAATGCAGATGGTGCTAAGAACTTAAATCAGAGTAATCAACAGCGACAAGGACAAAATCCGAACGCTAAAAAGGCGAATCACCCCAATCAAAATGGGCCGCGCAACCCGAATCAAAATCAAAAACCGCAGCAAGCTCAGCAAAATAGAAATCAAAATCAAAACAGAAATTCTAATCAGCAGCAGTCTAAGCCGGACGCGGTTGCAAAGCCTGAAACCTCAGGTGATGTAGCTTCTTTAGCAAAGAAGCCCGTCGATAGTTAATATTTTATTTTTTAAATGGCAGAACTTTGTCTTTTTCGGTTGATTTGACGAATCAAAAGTTCTTCCGTTTTTATATGACGAAAAATTTCGTCCTTTAAATCGTCGAAATAATTAGACTGTTTGAAAGAATCTTTTTTTACGCCCAGCTGGCGCGACAAGATATCGAAAAACTGATTTTTTTCATCTCGTTCTGCAAACTCATTGAAATAAATTGAGCACGTCGAGCAGACTGAATTCACTTCAAAAGCTAGTTCGCGTGTTTTCTTCTGAATAAGGCTTAATTGCGTTTCAAGCAAAACCGAAGCCATTTCTTCATCTAAAATTTGAAAGTTAACTGGTTTTTCTAAAATTTTTGAAACCCCAAGATTATGAGCTTTCAAAGTCGAATCTTTGTTTAAATAGCCTGACATTAAAACGAAGGGTGTTGTTACGTTTAGTTTTTTAAGCTCAATGATCATTTCGAGTCCGTTTTTACCGCCCAAGTTGTAATCGATAACGGCTAACTCGAAAGGGGGATTTTCAGGACGCATGGTGTAATTAATAAAAGTATCGGCGTCAGGAAAAGCCGAAATGTCATATTTTTCTGATAAAAGATCGATATACGACTCAATAATATCGCCTTCGTCGTCGACCATCGCAATCCTTGGTTTCAAATCTCCTCCTTAAGTAAAAGCTATGTAAACTAGCGCGCTTTATATTATAATAAAGTACAACGGTTTACCATCGCAGTCTAAAAGTTTATCAAAATAGTACGATTTCTAGATGTCACAGGTATTTTAACGCTGGTGGTATAAAGTGAAAAAAAGTTCATCAAAAAACTACAGATTTTGGTCCAAATGACCGATTCTAGAGCTAATCAATTTATGGAAAAAAATCAGCAGGTGCTACTTAAAAACGAATTTATTAAACATTGGCTGGCCGCTGTACCAGATCAAGTCGCCGTGTGTGACGATACTTTTTTGATGATTGGATCTAGTGGTTTATCAAAGTTAGATGGTAACGGTGATGATTTTCCCTTTGTTATCGATAAAATTAAGCATCACGATTTTAAAATTGAAAATCAGTTGATCATTTCTGTTCATAAAATTCAGAATCGAAATTTTCGCGTCGAAGTTGATCAAATTTTTTTTAATGGTAGCCTTTGTTATTACTGCAAGTTCATCGACACGACTGAACTTGAAATGCTGAACTCGGAACTTGAGCAATCGCGAGCGCAGCAAATAAATATCGCGCGCTTAACTGAACTTGCGGAGCTAGCCGGAGGAATTTCACATGAGATTAGTAATCCTTTAACCATCGTTATGGCCAAGATCAGCTACTTACAATCAAAACTTTCGGCCATTGACCTGGGTATAGACTCTGAAAAAATCACAGAGTCGCTTGGTAAAATTATTCACCATTCGAATCGAATCACGAAAATTATTAAAGGCTTAAAAAATTTCTCTAGAAATGATGATAAAGAGCTGTTTGTTAAGGCCGATCTTAAAGAAATGCTGGATGAATCTTTTTTACTAACTATAGAAAGTATTAAGTTGAAGGGGATTCAGCTGGACATGCAGGGTTTTGACGGGCGGTTTATGGTGTCCTGTCGTCCAGTTCAGTTGGTCCAGGTGATGGTGAATTTATTAAAAAATTCTTGTGATGCTTTAGAAGATACGCGTCAGCCCGAGATTAAAATTTTTTCTGAATCGGACGGTCAATACGTACGCGTCTTTTTTCAAGATAATGGTCCAGGAATTCCAGAAGAGATTCAAAGTAAAATATTTAATCCTTTCTTTACAACAAAACCGACTGGTAAAGGAACGGGTCTGGGGTTAAGCTTGTCACACCATATTATACGTCAACATGAAGGTAAATTGTTCTTAGATTTAAATCATGGTTCAAGTTGCTTTTGTATTCAGTTACGTATCACTCTTTAAGGAGTTCTAGTTGGATATAATTAAGACATTTCCAGATTACTCACACTACGATATTGATTTGGAAGCAAAAACTCTTAATGGGTATTTAAAAAAATCGCAACTAACGGTTGATCCTGAGCTATTTAAGAATGTTGAAAAGGGCGATATTATTGAGCTTTATAGTTTTCCCGAAAATGTGCAGCTTTTTTCAAATACAGAATTTAGAAGACTTTGTTCTTACTCAAACGAGCAAATGAATACAATTCCATTTCCGAAATTATTCTGGCGAGATGACGAAGTTCATCTTTTCTTAATGAAAAAAGCATCGATCGTTTGTGATGGCGAAAATAAAATATGTCGGTGGGATTTCAAAAGCCACGAACTTGTCGAAGCCTTACATCCAAAAAAGAGAACTTTTATGATGAATTTGAAATGGATTGCGCCTTGTTACCGCGAAGGCAGCGACAAGGCGGTCGCATTTATTTCAACGTGTCAGGTTGAATTTATTTACGAGCTTCCAGAGTAACTAACTGAATTTCTTTCAGCATTAATCCATAGACTTGTATCGTTTGATTGAAATTCTTTTCGATATTTTTCTTTTCAGCCTCGTTGCATTTTTCAATTTGTGACAATGCGGCTTCAACATGATCAGGGTCATCGTCTGCATGAACCTTCACAAAATTAACGGCATCACTGGAATAGGTGCGTAGTAGCTCTCCGTGAAATTCTTTAAAGGTGCGTACAGCCAATGTTTCTAAGGCTAATATATATCCTAGTAACGAGGCCGGATCTTTTAAAATTTTATAGAACTGCGGCTCCCACAGGGCACGGGTAATACCAGCCTCAGGAAAGTCATCTGTAGATAACCCTAAGACTTTTAAATCATTCAGTGCGATTAGTTCATGTCCCTGTTCTTCGTTGATATGAGTCAGTGATCGGCGGTAAAATGCGCGGTCATTCAGGGGGGAAGACCATCCTGCGGCGCTAGCTAACATGCGCGTGCTATACGATGTGTAGTAGTAACTTTGGGCTAACCAACTTGCGTAAAAATGCTTATTGGTCCAAGGTTGGTTGCGGAACTCTTCGACTAGCTTGTTCATCTTGTCGTGGTGTAATACGTCTTTCAAGGTCATGGCGTTTTTTTCTCCTTTGATTGTAAAATTCGCTCCATAATTTAAAACAAAGTAATGCATGGCTGGAATAACTCGATAGTGTGGATGTTAAAGTGTCCGCTTCGGCGTAATCGACTTCGACATTGTAAGCTGTGCCTTTTAATAGAAAGCGGCCTGAGTGGCGGTAAAATACTTTATTAATGGATCGATCGTTTCGAATACAGGCTAGAGCCCGGTTCGAGTTAGATATATTTAAACGAAGTATCATGAATCCTAGAAGAAGTTCGGATATTGAAAAATTCGTCTGCGATTTTCTCCAGTCGGGTCGCAATGTCATAAAACTCATGATCATGATACGGTCTTGTAAGAACTTATTTTGTTCAGTCAGTTCTTCGGGGTAATTTTTGAAGTATAAAATATCTAACGTTGATGCAAAACTTAAGTCTATAAATTTAACAAGTGTAAAACCAATAGGTTTTTCGCCCTCAAAAAGTCCAGATAACTCTCGATCTAAAAATTCGTCACTGTTGAGCGTACGTGTTTTATCAAGACTGCTAAAAGTTTCAAGCCACTGAGCTTTCCAAAGTCCATAAGAGTTTTCGCATTCCTTTCTGTAAACACCAGGATGACTGGTATTAAAAGTTAAGTAAGATAGTTTGCTCACGTCTAGGCGTTCTTCGATTTTGAACATTCCAAAAGAGGCTAGCGCATTTTTTTTAAAGTTTGTGTTTTTTTGTCGTTATGACAGCGCGAGTTACTTGATATAGAAATTAACTTACTCTATTTAACAAGTTTTTAACTCGACCTGCACCAATGTTAGATCAGTTGTGAAAAATCAATGTGAATTTACAAAATTAGAATTATGCTTAATCATCACATCGCGGGGATTATGAAAAATGTATTAGTACTAGATGACGAAGTCGATCTAGCCGAATCGGTCGCAACGTCGTTGCAAGATAACGGATACCAAACTCAGTATTGCACGTCCGTTGACGAAGCCTTAAAAAAAATGTCTTTAAGTCAATTTGATCTAATTATTTCAGATATCAAGATGCCGCAAAAAGATGGGCTTGAATTTTTCCACATCATTAAATCGGATCTAAAAGAAAAAAGTACGGCATTCGTACTGATGACCGGTCATGCGGAAGGTATTTCGATTCAGTCGGCTTATGATATGGGGGTTGATGAATTTGTTAGTAAGCCGTTTGATTTAGAAGATTTAAATTTGATGGTGAACCTGATCCTTAAAAATAATCTTAAGGCTTATGCTGGTGATGATAAGTTTTATAAAATAGGACTGACCGAATTTCTATTGGCCTCAGTCAGTGATTACGATGTTTATTTAAAGGTGAATGATAATTTTTTATGTCTGGCTAAAAAAGGTCACGAACTTTTGCCCGAAAGGCTTCATAATTATTACAAAAAGGGAATGCAGCACATCTATCTTTCTTCGTCAGATTTTACGAGGTATATCGGTATGCAAGTGAACCTATCTGAAATTGTCAAAATCAAGCCGTTAGATAAAGTAAAAAAGATTAAATTATTTAATCATTTTTCAAAAACAATCTCTGAAAGTGCATTGAATGAATTTATCAGTGATGATTTGTACGGCAAGGTGGCGGGTAGTTTTGAAAATTACGTTCAGATTGCTTTGGAAAGCACAGATCTATTCGTTTTGATTAATTCACTGAGCAATTATGATAAAGATCGCTCATCCAAATCGGTCTTGGTTTCATTTTTAGCTTTGACCGTTTTTCAGCATTGGAAATGGACGCACCCTAAACACCTAAGTAAAATTGCGATAGCGGCCTTACTGTGTGATATCGGAATTGAATCAGTGTGCCCGACCTTGAATAAACGATATATTGATATGACACCCGAAGAAAAAACAGATTACGAAAAACATCCTTTAAAAAGTTACATGCAAATTTCTCGCATCCGCAACATTCCCGAAGAAATTTTGTACGTGGTTTTGCAACATCATGAAAATGATGCCGGATTGGGATTTCCGCAAAAACTACCTAAAGCAAAGCTTCATCCGTATTCAAGAGTAGTCCATACTTTGTACGAATTTGTGGATCAAGTCGATCAAATGAGTTCGCGCGAAAGTGTTAAAAACACCTTAGATAAAATGCTTAGTTTTCAGAAGCGACTTGTTAGTATTCAAGTTCTAAAGACTTTATACATAACGTTTAATATTCCGGTTCCCGAAGAGCTTATTTCTATTTTGCTTCCAACAGATACCCCGCGCTTGATTTAAAGGAATCACTAAAGATCAGTTGGCGCTGCTGACCGGCATTTGTCATGGTGTCTCGTTTGTAGACACTTTTACTATTAAGAACAAATAAGTTCGAGATCAAGCTGGAATAAAACCTGCTAAGTTTCTTGCTATGACTTATGTTATGCGCGCTTTCGCTTTTCTATCTTTATTCGTCGTGGCTTCGTTGTCGATGGCTGATGGTCTGCCATCTGCTGCTAGCGCTAACGGTGACGACCTATCGTTATTCTTTCAACCTAATGCAGCACTGATTAGTTTTAAAGAAGCGAATACGATGCCGGTACTACCGTTGCCAAGTGCATTGAATTTTAATCCGCTGAAAGGCTTCGTGAAGTGGAATTTGAATGAGTTCAGATGCGCTGATTGCGCCATCAAGGTCGTCGCCAAAAACCCGTTTCTGCTAACAAATGATGTGTACCAATTTTTAATGGCCTTAGGTGACGAGAAAGCCGAACTGCAAGAGCTTTACGGCATTCACGGTCAAGAGTATAACTTGCTGGCGCAAATGGCGGTTGGAATTTTAGGGCGTGAATCAAACTTCTTTCAGTCAAAAAGGTATTTGTTAAAAGAAAAAGTTCCGGCTTTGATCGGTTTAGCTAAGGCCATTGTGTCTTTTGCAAAGGGCCGCGAAATAAATAACAACAGCCGTGGGCCCACGCAGATTAAAATTGTTCCGACTAAAATCGAAGACCATTATGGCATTCAGCCTGAAGAATTAAAAGACCCTAAAAAATCTGCGATTGCGACGATGGGCTTTTTAATCAACGCGCTGGATGAATTGCGGCGCCAAGTTCGGATTAGAAAAATCACGTACATCACTAAGGATAAAATCGTTGATTATTTGCCGTACATCTATTTTGGAGCGGCTCGTGCCATCTACAATAGAACGGCAACCCCCGAAAAGAATGCTTACGTGCAAGAGATGAGGAAGTACATGACATGGGTGGATGTTTACGAGTACCACCCCGAACTGAATGTGAAGAATTAATTAGACGTTAAAACTAGATCCGCAGCCGCAATTTTTTGTTGCGTTGGGATTACTGAAAATAAAGCCCTTACCATTTAAACCACCAGAATAATCTAAAGTCATTCCGATCAAATAAAGAAAGCTTTGTGAATCGACTACGATTTTTTCTCCGTGCGCTTCGAAGGTTTTATCACCATCGCGAACGGCCGAATCGAAATCCATTTTGTATGATAAGCCCGAGCAGCCACCTTTTTTAACTTCAACGCGTAAAAAAGAATCCGCGGGTTTCGCATCTTCTTGTTTTAAGGCCGTAATTTTCTTAGAGGCTGTTTCTGAGATTTGTATCATGCTTTTTAGTATACCTGATTTTTTGAAAATGTGGAGCGAAGAAATAGCTGTAAGACTTAATAGTCAATTAACAGGGTTTAAAAGCCTTTATAAGCGTTTCTGCGGCTTGTCGAATGTCGGATTCGGTCGTCCAACGCCCGATTGATAAACGAATCGTGCTTTGGGCTTGCTTGTCTGTAAGGCCAATCGCCTTTAAAACGTGGCTGCTACTGGTACCAGCGGTGCTGCAGGCCGAGCCTAAGCTGAACGCGATTTTTGAAAGCTCAGGCAAAACCAGGTCAGCTTGTTTGTTAAATTGAAGGCTTAAATTCACGGGCGATCTAAGATCTGTATTTTCTAGATCAGGACCATTGATTTTTAAATCGGGTAATTCTATTTTTAGTTCAGTGTACAATTTTTTTAGTAATTCACGCGTGCGTTTAGCTTCGGCGTGCATTTTCTCTTTTGCAATTTTAGCCGCGGTACCTGTGCCGACAATGGATGGAACATTCAACGTACCTGAACGCTGATTGCGTTGTTGGCCTCCGCCGAAAAGAAAGGGGTCTAATTGAATCATGGCGCGCGTGAATAAACAGCCTACGCCTTTAGGGCCGTAAAACTTATGAGCCGAGAAAGTTAAAAAATGAACCGGAGTCTTTTGTAAATCAACGTCGATTTTTCCTAAAGCTTGCGTGGCATCGGTATGAAAGTAGATTTTATTTTGTTGGCAAAATTCAGCCAATTCTTTCACGGGGTTGATCGAACCGATTTCATTGTTAACCCACATCAAGCTAACTAATTTCGTATGGGGTTTGATATATTTTTTTAAATCTTGAACGGTGACGATACCATCTTGATTTACCGGAATTAAGTCCAGCTCTATTCCTTCAAATTTTTCGGCGGCTTTAAAAGAATTAATCACGCTCCAGTGCTCGGCTTGGGATGTTATGAAATGAATTTTTTCGTTAGGCTCAAGTTGTTTTAGTTTTCGGATTAAAGCAAAGACGACCGTGTTGTTGCCTTCTGTGGCGCCCGCATTCCAAACTAATTCTTGGGGTTGGCAGTGAATCAGATCGGCTACATTTTTAGCGGCTTCTTTGACTGCATTTTCGGCCGTCCATCCGTATTGATTTAAGATATTGGCCGGGTTGCCGAAATTTTCGTAAAGAAATGGCAACATCGATTCAATGACGGCTGGGTCGGTGGGGGTTGTTGCGTTGTAGTCTAGGTAGATCGGTTTCATGATTTACGTCCTATAGAACCAGGTTTATTCTATAATAACTTATGAGTCAAAAGAAGCCACCCCAAAAGCCATTATTTCAATCTTATTTTGTTTCTAAAAACAAAAAAGCTGCTAGTTACTTCAAATGGAAAAAAGTCGACGCGCTGATAAAGGGTCAAGACGGCCATGTTTACTATGAAAATAAAAATATTAAAGCTCCAGTTTCATGGTCTTCAAACGCCATTGATATCGCGGCCAGTAAGTACTTTCGAAAAACAGTTCGTGCCGAAAATTCGATTGAATCCTTGATTGAGCGGATTGGAAAAGGCTTCGCATCTGCGGCAAAAGTCAGTGGATTATTTAAATCAACATCAGAAATTGCGGCCTTTGTGGAAGAGCTCAAATTTATTATGTATTCACAAAAAGCCGCGTTTAATTCGCCGGTATGGTTCAACTTAGGCCTTCATGAAGCTTACGGGGTTTCGTCGAATAGTGAACACTATGCGTATAATTTTAAAACTAAAAAGATTGAGACTTTACGTGATGCCTATTTACGCCCTCAGATATCGGCTTGTTTTATCCAATCGATTGATGATTCGATTGAAGGTATTTTTGATTTGGTAAAAAATGAAGCGAAACTTTTTAAATATGGTTCAGGAACGGGAACAAATTTTTCAAATTTACGTTCTAAGTACGAACATCTTTCAACGGGTGGCACTAGCTCAGGCTTGATTTCGTTTTTAGAAGTTTTAGATCGGTCAGCAGGTGCGATTAAATCGGGTGGAACGACTCGACGCGCGGCTAAGATGGTGTGTTTAGATTTAGATCATCCTGAAATCGAAGATTTTATTTCGTGGAAAATGAAAGAAGAAAAAAAAGCTCAGGCTTTAATTGCCGCCGGTTATTCATCAGACCTTGATGGCGAAGCTTTCAAAACGGTAGCAGGGCAAAATGCAAATAATTCTGTTCGCGTAACCGACGGCTTTATGAAGGCTTTAGCTGCGGGTGGCAGTTGGTCACTACGAAAAAAAGATGGCAAAGTATTTAAAAAATTAGACGCAAAAAAATTATGGGATCAATTGGCCGAAGCCGCTTGGACGTGCGCGGACCCGGGCGTGCAGTTTGATGATGCGATTAATCAAATGCACACGTGTGCTAAGACTGATAAAATTAATGCCAGTAACCCGTGTTCTGAATATATGTTCTTAGATAATTCAGCTTGTAATTTAGCGTCGCTGAATTTGGCGCAGTTCTTAGATGCTGAAAATAATTTTAATGTCGCTGAGTTCATTCATACGGCACGCACTCTATTTATCGCTCAAGAATGTTTAGTTGGATTTGCAAGTTACCCGACCGCTGCGATTGCGCAGAATTCAATTGATTACCGTCCTTTGGGGTTAGGCTTTGCCAACTTAGGTTCGATGTTGATGCGGATGGGGTTAGGGTATGATTCAGATGAAGGCCGCGCGTGGGCCGGTTTTATTACGTCATTGATGACGGGTGTCGCTTACCGCACAAGTGCTGAAATGGCGTGGGCCTTGGGGGCCTTTAACGGGTTTAAGAAAAATAAAACGACCATGCTTTCGGTTATGAAAAAGCATCAAGGTGCAAATAAGAATATTCAGTGGTCATTATTGCCTAAAGCATTTTCTAAGATCGTAAACGGGGTTTGGTCTGAGGTGATCGGTTCAGGGTCTAAATATGGTTTTAGAAATGCGCAAGCGACCGTAATTGCACCTACAGGAACCATCGGCATTGTCATGGATTGTGATACGACCGGCATCGAACCTGACTTTTCATTGATCAAATATAAAAAGTTATCGGGTGGCGGAAATTTAAAAATAATTAATCAATCGTTACAGCGGGGGTTAAAAAGTCTTGGCTATTCAAACGTTGATGTCGAAAACATTAAAGAGTATTTAATTCAGAATGAAACCTTAAAAGGATCGTTAGTTAAGCCTGAACATCTGTCGGTTTTTTCATGCGCGACCGGCGACTATTACTTAAGCCCGCAAGCGCATATTAAAATGATGGCTGCAGTTCAACCATTTATCAGCGGCGCTATTTCCAAAACCGTGAATTTACCAAACTCGGCGACAGTTGCCGATGTTGAGTCCGTTTACCGCGAAGCATGGCAACTGAAATTAAAATCGGTCGCGATTTACCGAGATGGCAGTAAGTTCGTGCAGCCTTTGTCGGGCTCGAAAGACGCTCACGATAAAACAAAGAATGAATTCACTTACCCCAAATGTTCAGAATGTGGTAGTGAAACAATTTTGGAATCGGGTTGTTATCGCTGTTTAAATTGTGGTACGACGACCGCGTGCGCTAGTTAGCGGAGGCCGATTTAATTTTTCGTTTCGACATGTGTTCCAGATATTTAAAAATAGACATCACATCTTGATCTGAAAGTTGCTCTTTGGTAAACCCACTCATTTTTGATCCGGGCCAAGCTCTTAAGCTTTGAGGATTCCTGACTAATTTAGTAAAAAATGTAGGTTTCAAATATTCGGTGGGGTTGTGCGGAATATTTAAATCCGGTCCTAGTTGTGACTGACCTTCACCATTCATCGTGTGGCAGGCGAAGCAATTTTGCATAAAAAGTTTATATCCTTTATGAATCGGATTTTTTTCTGAAATCGTGCGTCCCGGTGTTGCGTATGGAAACTGAATCTCGATCGAAGGCTTTTGTTCAAAGCCAGCTAATTGAAATGGCCACTCTTCTGTTGAAATTTTTGATTTTTTGGGATTAAGCCAAACTAAATAAAATGGTCCCGC
>JACMQO010000077.1 GCA_014376935.1 Bdellovibrio sp. | reverse complement strand
CAAGAAGTAGTCGTGATGTATGCAGGCAAAGTGGTTGAGTACGGAAGCGTAGAAGATATTTTTTATCGTCCTCGTCATCCTTATACAATTGGCTTATTAAAATCGATTCCACATTTTGAAACCGGCGAACGTTTAAAAACACTGCAAACGATCCCGGGTCTTGTTCCTAATCTTTATAAATTACCATTGGGTTGTCGCTTTCGCGATCGCTGCAATTACGCCACCGAAATTTGCGCAAAGCTTGAGCCTGCTCTTGAAAATCTGCGTGGCATTCACCGCGTGGCTTGCCATAACTCAGATAAGACGCAACAACCGACGGAGAAAGCACTATGAGCGAATCACTTTTACGCGCGGAAAATATTGTTAAAGAATTTCCGGTCTATGGTGGTCTGTTTGCTAGACAAGTTGCAGCTGTAAAAGCCGTACAAGGTGTATCGTTCGATATTAAACGCGGCGAAACTTTGGGCCTGGTGGGCGAATCAGGATGCGGAAAATCAACTTTAGGACGCAGCTTGATTCGTTTGATCGAGCCGACTAGCGGAAAGATTTTTTTTAAAAATAAAGATATTACGAACGTCGGCGGCGACGAGTTACGCAATTTACGTAAACAAATGCAAATTATTTTTCAAGATCCTTATGCCTCGCTAAATCCACGCATGACAATCGGTGCGATTTTAGAAGAGCCTTTAATTATTCACAAGTTGCACGGTTCAGCGGGCGATCGTAAAACGCGTGTGAATGAGTTAATTGATCTTGTGGGTCTGCGCCGCGAGCATTTGTCGCGCTACCCGCACGAATTTTCGGGCGGTCAGCGTCAACGCGTGGGGATCGCTCGAGCTTTAGCCGTCAGTCCTGATTTAATTATTTGTGATGAGCCTGTTTCAGCTTTAGATGTTTCAATTCAAGCGCAAGTCATCAATCTATTGATGGAACTTCAACAGAAGTTAGGCCTCACTTATATTTTTATTGCTCATGATTTAAAAGTTGTTGAGCACGTTTCAAATAAAGTGGCCGTCATGTATTTAGGAAAAATCGTTGAGCTTGCTGAGGCCAATGAACTGTATCGTAATCCGATGCATCCTTACACAAAGGCTTTGTTGTCTGCGATTCCGGTTCCAGATCCAAAACCTCGCGCCGAAAGAATTATCTTAAAAGGAGACGTTCCTTCGCCGATGAATCCGCCGCCGGGCTGTCATTTCAATCCGCGTTGCCCGATCGCCAGTGAAATCTGTCGCGAACAGGTTCCCCCATTAGATGAAAAAGTAGCCACGCATTGGGCTCGCTGCTTAAAAGTCTAGTTCATTTTTATAAATTAAGCTGAGGGCCTTTAAAACGGGTCCGGTTCTGCCGATCTAAGGTTATGTCTCAAAACATGCGTTGGGTCTTCTACGACTCTTTATCAAAAACTCAATCGAATCCGATCACAACGGAAGAAGCACAAATGGCATTATTTAAAATGCGTCCGCGTGATATTGAGCGCTTTTATGTTTGGACACAAGGTTGGCAGCAGTGGCAAAACTTGCACAGTTATCTTGAAACTGATCAAAAGTATTTTGTCGGCGCATTTACAATTACAAATGAAGATACCGTCCGCGCTAAAATTCGTGATGTTTTAGAAATGACTCCAGCAAAAAATAAAAAATTGCACGAGGAAATTGCCGCATCTTATTCTTCAATCCATTTGGGTGAAGAAACCATAACAAATACGCAAAATCGTTTAGGCCAAGAGCAATTCGATGGTGAAACCATCTCGTGGGAAAACTTAGAAAAGCCGACAATTGATTTTTCTAAACTAAAAAATAAATCTGTAGAAAATCGCGACAAGCGGCACGAGTTAAAAATTGAAGTTATTTTAATTTCTCCGAAAGGTAAAACTTTTCGCAGTAAATCACAGAATATTTCTCTTTCGGGAAGCTTGCTTGAAGACAATATTCCTTTTGATTACTACGGAATTGTTTTTGACGTTGTCGTCATACATAAAGAATCAAAAAAACCAAAGCTAGAACGCATTTCGCTTAAAGGTAAAACTGTCGGCGAAGGACTGACTCAACGCTTACAATACGTTGACGTCAGCCCCGAGAAAAAAACAGATCTGCAAGATCTGTTACAAGATTACGTTGATCAACAAAAAAATTATAAAAAATCGGCTTAATCGCTAGATTTTAAAAGCCAAAGCCTAAAGAAAAAGTAATTCCGGCCACTTCAAAAGAATTTGTTTGCAGTAATTGGGCGCGTTCATCACGAAAGGCGACTTCGCCGTAGATCATAGAGCGCGACTGGCTGCGCGCGCCACCTAGCATAAACTCAAAACCAAGGCCGCCGCCATAACCATAACCTGCGGCCTGATCGCGCGTGCGAATATTAGAACCTGTCGGCACAGGATCTAATTCTAAAAAATTATAACTGATTGTTCCCACAGCCCACACATATAAGTTCAATCCTTTATCACGACGGGTAACCGGATATAAACTGATTCCTAATTCAGGGGCAAAAGCCGTGTATTTATAAAAAGATTTAAACGGCGTACTTCCCGCAAGAAAGTTTTGCGTGCCTTCTGAATGCATGACCCGACCTTTTAAAAAGTAGCGTAAAAAAGTATTGCCGCGATCAACAGATATTTCTATTCCGTAGCCCGGGCTGCCATCTGAAAAAGATTGATTTAAAGTACCTGCATAGTTTTGCTGAACGAAACCAATCTTAGTTGATTGAGCGGCGCTTTTACTTTTGGTCGAAGCCGCCCAAACTGAGCCGTAACTCAGAAAAATGAATACAATTACTGACAGAAATACCGAATGTCTCACTATCTATAGCACATGCTATTTTAAAGAATTCGTCTATATAAAAGCATTTGAGCGACTCTATAATAGACGCCTGTTGTTTTTATCAAACGCAAAAATGTTTCAATCTAAGACAGAAGTCCAGTTTTGGTAGAGCTCGGCTAAAGTGCCGAAATTATTTTCAAGTTCTGGTTAAAGCGCACCGATAAATTTGTGTAGCAATTTAAAATT
>JACMQO010000076.1 GCA_014376935.1 Bdellovibrio sp. | reverse complement strand
TAGCTTCGCCTTGAAGTTCGGGGTGCGTATCTACAGGCAGGCGATTAATTCGAACCATATTCATTTACTTTTAAAGATTACAAATCGTGTCCTGTACCGCGCTTTCATTAAGGCGGTCAGCGGTAAGATCGCAAGCCACGTGATGGGTGAACAGAGCTTTAAGCTTTTTTCGCAAGCTAGGCAGGGCTTAAAGGCGCTTAATAAAGAATATGGGGCGGGCGATGGGTCGGCTGAACGATTGAGTTCTAGTTTTTGGCAGTTTAGGCCTTTTTCGCGGCTTGTAAACTGGGGGATGGACTTTAAAACTTGCGCCAAATACCTTAGGCAGAACGTATTAGAGGCCTTGGGATTTGCGGCTTATAAACCTAGAAAGAACAATTATCAGATATGGCTTAGAGATGCGTATGGGCAAGTAGATCTACTCAAGCAAACTAAATAGATCTACTTAGCTACGGAATATAACTAATTATTATTGTACTTCGAACCGACTTTAGAGCGTTTTGCTTTCGAAGCCTTTTTAACGCCCGTGTGGGCCCAGTTGCCACCGTCAGTGCTTGCGACTTGGCGGTTCTTTTTCTTTTTGCTAACGCTAGCTACTTTCTTTTTCTTCGCGCTTTTGTGTGAAGCCGAATTTTTTTTCTTTCCATGAGCTTTTTTAGTGCTCTTATGAATAGCCGTTTTTTTCTTGCTGGTTTTTGCATAGCTGTAATCAGCCGCAAAGAAAGTTAATGTGAATAGTAAGATCGCCGCTGTCATGTTTTTAAAAGTGTTTTTCATTGTTGTTACCCCTAGACTTTTGATCGGCGATTCGTTGGCGAAAACTTAATTTTATTTTTCAGTTCTTTTTTTGATACGGAATTTTAGCTTTGCCTAAATGCAGAGATTCTTAAAGTGACGAAATTTTTGACGATTTGGGGCGAAGATCCCATCGCCCCTTAAGCTCCGTAAGGCTGCTCAAATTTATAAAACCTCAGTCGACTAAACATTTGTACCTATGAAATGAACTTGAAAAGCACAGTGAAAAAATAACCCGCACATATTTTAGTCGCGCCCATTAACGCGAAGTGTTCTGCAATTTGCGGCATAATCCCAGGTAAAAATTTCCAAGAGTTTTTTGAGCGCGTCCGTATTCGTTCTAAGCTGGTTTTCGAAACGGTCTGGCGCTTGCTTTTAATTCTGTCAAGATTTGCAACCAACTAACTTCGAAAGGAAATACGAGGTCACTATGGGATTTTTTACAAACACGATTCAAGCATTCAATCACGGCGGTTTTGTCATGTGGGTCATCTTCGCGGGCCAAATGGTTTCGATCGCGATCATCATCGAACGCGTTTACGCTTTATACATTAAGCGCACGCTAAACAATCGCCAGTTGGCTAAGGGTTTAGAAGAAGACATTAAAAAAGGTCAACTTGAGCAAGTGATGAAGAAGTCACAAGTCTTAGCGATGGAAGGCAGCGCCTTAGGAAAAACTGTTTTAGCCGGCACACAAGCAGCGTACCGCCACGGTGGTAACGATGAAATTCAATCTAAAATGGACGAAGTCTTATTAAGTGAAGGCACTATTTTAGAAAAACGCACCGGCTTCCTAGCGGCGATCGGTAACATCGGAACTTTAGCTGGTTTATTAGGTACGATCATCGGTCTGATCGATTCTTTCGCGGCCGTAGCTAACGCCAACCCCATTGAAAAAGCCACGCTATTATCAAACGGTATTTCAATGGCGATGCACGCGACAGCCTACGGTTTAATTATGGCGATTCCAGCGTTAGTGATGTTCGCGGTATTACAAAATCGTGCGAATGCATTAGCCGACGATCTAAATCAAACGGCATTAATGGTTTGCAACTGGTTATCTTTTAATTACGAGCCAGTAAAAGAGAAATCAACACGACGCGCGGGCAGCACTTTAAATAACTAAGCCAATACAAAGTAAGACTTAACAAGCGAGGCACGTATGGGAATGGCACAAGGACCGCAAAGTAAAAAGAATCTAAACGTAGAATTAAATCTACTACCGGTTTTCGATATTCTTTCGGTCTGTATCTGTTTTCTATTAATGACAGTTGTTTGGATCGAGATTCGCCAAATGGAAACTAAACAAGCCATCGGTAGTCAATCGGCCTCTGAAACAATCAAAGAAGCCAGCATTTGGATGAGCATCGATGAAAGTAACAACGTTGTGATGACGATGAAGCCAGCTAAAGGCGTTGAAACGAAAATGATGGTGCCGGTCAAAAGCGGCAGCATCGATTTTGAAAAAGCAAAATCAGTTTTAACGAATGCTTTTTCAAAGAACGTCCGCATGACTCATATTTTGCCGTCAAAAAATACCAAGTATGACCAAGTGATTCGATTAATGGATATCGCCAAGCAAGTGGGAATTATCAATATTGGGTTGTCGCCGATTTAATATCGGGGGCGATGGGTCCAAGTTGATTAGAAACGAATTGCTAACGAAAAAGGATTTAACATGAAAGCCAGCGTACTTAAAAATTTGCACCACCATTCACCGTTAGACGCCATGAGACGCGTGCAAGCGGGCGGCGGCGGTAAAAAAGAAAAGTCATTGTTTTTCGCGCTTAACTTAACAACGTTAATCGACGCTTTTTGTATTCTTGTGATTTTCTTGTTGTCGAATATGAACGGGCGCGTACAGAATTTAAAAGAAAGCGAAAAGTTGGTTTTACCGACGGCGATGCGTAGCGAAGCCTTAACAGAAGGCGTAGTTGTTCGTATCGAACGAAATTCTATTTTCGTGGATGACAAAAAAATCGTTCAGGCTGATTTAGCAAAAGCCATTTTAGCCTCAAAAACCAAAGATAACGTCGCACTTATTATTCAAGCTGATCGCAAATCAGATTATGAAAATATCGGTCTTGTTTTGCGCGCTGGCGGTCAAGCTGGCTATGAAAAATATGTGTTTGCCGTTCTACCAGGGACGTAATCATGAAAACACTACCAAGACTTATTCTAGCGTTCAGCGTACTTAGCGTTTTAATAACGTCAAATGTCGTAATCGCAGAAAAGTTAGATTTAGCGACCCATAATAGCTTGATTGAAAAATTAGAATCAGTCAGCCAGTCCAATTCTAAAGACAGCATGTTTTTAGAAACGAACTTGGCTTCGCGTTTAGCCGATCTTTACGCCGAACGCGCGCGTTTATTAGCGGCCGATCACGAAGGGCAAGGAGAAAAAATCCACGCCAAACAAATCGCGGAAGACCGTAAAAAGTCGATCGCGATCTTAACTAAAATCTCAAATTCACTGGCTAAAGATAAAAAGGGCCCTGCCTTAATGCAGACGGCCCATCTTTACATTCTGCAAGGTGAAAACGACAAAGCTTTAAAAATTTATCAACAAATCGAAAAGAACAAAGGCCAATACGACGCTAAAACGAATGCGGTCGTTGAAACCCAATTAGGTGACGTGGCGTTCTTTAAATCAGATTACGATCAAGCGAAGCTTCATTTTGGTAAAGCATTAGCGGCTAAAGAAAACCCACGCCGTGCTTACGGGCAGTGGCGTTTAGCTTGGACGAATTACAATCAAGGGCAAACACAATTAGCTGAAAAGCAATTAACAGATCTATTAAAGAATAAGAACTTATTCGTTGGTGAATCGGGCGTGGCCGACGTGTCTTTTCAAGAAGACGTATCGCATGATTTAGCTTTATTCATGGCTAAAAACGACATCAATAAACAAAGCATTCAGACGTTATCAACCCTTAGCCCAGAAACGGCCGTAAAGAAAAATTTAATTTTCTTGGCGACTGAACTTGATCGAACGTCAAAAAAAGAAAGTGCCTTAGCCGTTTGGAAAGTTGTCGGGGCACATGAGATCAGTTACGAAGATCATTTAGATAAACAAATTCAAATTACGCGTATTCAGTATGACTTAGGCCATAAAGATAATCTTTTAATCGAAATCGACCGTTCGATCATTCTTTTAAAAGAAAAGAACTGCGACAAAAACGAAAGCTGTACGGTGGCTCGTCAAAACTTACGCCGCGTTATTACGGACTGGGCTAAAGCTGAAGAGCGTGCTCCGTCTGCGCAGCTGATTTCAGCGTTTTCAAAGTACACCAAAAATTTTGACGACTATGAAATGAGTTACTGGGCGGCTCAAGCGGCTACTTTACGTAAGCAGTATAAAGACGCTTACCAGTTTCATATTCAGACAGTTTCAATCTTAGCCTCGGTTAAACCAAAAGATGCGACGCAAACAAAAATGTTTGAAGGCGCTTTATTAGGTTCGATCGAAGTCGCTGAATTATCAAAAGATAGTAACATAAGAATTGAAGCGTACAAACGTTACTTAGAAGTTAATCCTGAAGGCCAAAAAGCCTCAGAAGTAAAATACCAAATCGCGCATTCTTACTATGAAAAAAATGAATACGTGAATGCCAGCAGCGAATTTAGAAAATTGGCCGCTGATAAAAAAATGACATTAGATCTACGCGAAAAAGCGGCCGATTTAAGTTTAGATTCTGAGGTGATGTTAAAAAATGAAAGTGCGATCGAAGCGCATTCATTAGAACTAGCTGCGGCGTTACCGTCTAAAAAAGCCGAGTATTTAGCGATTTATAGAAAATCTGTTTTAAACCAAACGGCCCGTATTTTAAATGCAAAAGCAGAAGCGAATTACCAATCGGAATTACAAAAGATCACGGCTATATCTTTAGCTTCATTCCCGCATGATCAATCAAAACAGATGATCAAGAATAGAATTGAATTGTCGTTTAGATTGAAAGACATCGATTCTTTGTCTAAAAATGCCCAGGCTCTTTTAGCGATGCCAAAAATCACTTTTGAAGAAAAAAAAATGGCCATCGGTCATTTAGCCTGGATCGCTGAAATCAAAATGAATTTTAAAGAAGCCATTAAATTGTTAGCTAAAGTTCAGCCGGCAAATAAAGAACGTGCCGATTACACTTTAAAAATGGCCACGTTAAAAGAATTAGCTCAAGAAAATCCAACACGTGATTACGAAGCGTTTTTATCTTTGTCGAATGACCCAAAGAAACGTCAGTTTGCGGCTCATCAGATCGTATTGAACTCAAATAAGCCCAACGTAGCGTTTAAGAAATACGAAAGTATTTTAGCTAAAAATAAATCTTTATATAACTCGGCCGGTGTTTATGCCTTCGAGAAAACCAAAGATCAAAAGCTAGCTAAACAATTATTAACGAAACCAAGTTTTGCAAAATCAACTGAAGGCGTTCTAGTTCAGCATGCCTTTGCGTTTCCAGAATTTATCAAACTTCGTAAAGAAATTGCGGCCACTAAACTTACAGCTAAGTCCGATGCAGGTCTTAAGAAAGTTTTGGTTCAACGTAATAAACAATTAAAAACGATGGAGACTTTAGCCAATAAAGCCATCCGCGCGAAAGACACTTCGTTACAGTTGATTTACTTAACCAGTGCGGCTGAACAGAATAATCGTTTAGCGCAAGATATCTTATCGTTACCAACACCAAAAGGTTTAAAGGCAAACGAGAAAGCCCAGTACCAAGCCCAAGTTCAAGCCATGGTTGAACCTTATTTAGTGCAGGCTCAGGCGATCGAAAAGAAATCGAACGACATTTGGAAGCAAGCCATCGCGCAAAATACTTTCCAAGAGCTAACACAATGCTTATTAGTGCAAGTCAAACCCGGGTGCCAATTAGCGGCTACCGAAATGAAGCTTTTAAGTGCCTCAGCTCGTCAGACGGGCCTTGCCAACACCGGCTTTGAAAATCTTTCTGAAACCCGTCAAAAAACGTTATCCGAGGCCCAATCTCTTCAAAAAAATATCGAGGCAAATCCATTTAACTTCAATGATTTAGCTAAGATGAAGACTTTACAAATTTCGCTTGGACGTGGCCCGATGGTTGCTTACTTGGATAGTAGATTGAACGAGCTTCAAAGGGGGCGAAATTGAAAATGAAAATTCTAATTTCTATTTTAATCGTATGCGCTGCCACTTTAGCTAGTCATGCGAACGCGGCGACAGATGCAGGATCAACGGATCAAACCGCAAAGTCGAAATCGGTCGTAACGAAAGTTAAAAAAGCAAAAGCTAAGAACACGAATCCAAATTCTAAATTAAGTACCGACATCAGTTTTGATGGCCAAGTTGTCGGTGGTAAAACACAGTCTCCGTTTGAATCTATGGCGGTTATCGAAAATGAAAAACAAATCGATGACCTTATCGGAGTACGCACGAGCTTTAACGATCGCAGCAAAAAAGCGCAAGGGATGAGGTAATCATATGTTTTATCTTCAAGATAGCGATGGAAATGTTGTACGCGCGATTTCATGGTCTGGCGAAAAAATGATTTTCGTTTTAAGATACGATACACGTCGTGTTGAAACGTGCGAAGACGTTTCGGCGTATGACGAAGCAGGTATTGAATACACGATCTTAGATACCGTGAATAAATCAAAATTTGCAAAATCAGGTGTTATCTACCCCGTTAAAGGTGGTCACTTATCTTTAGTGCAGTCGTCAACCGACGGTATGGAAAACGTTTTAGCAAACGTCGAATTACCTTACGACGATGATAAACAATTTGAAGTGATCGCGAAAAAAACAGCGATCACGGGCGTTGCGGCCGCGATTTTACTTTTCGGATTAAGTTTTATTATTACGCCGAAAGAGGCGATTAAAGAAGAACTACAAGTCGTGCAAGTGATGGATCGCCAACAAATCGAAAAATCAATTGTAGTTCCGGTTTCTGAAACAAAAGTCGCTAAGATGAAACCGCGTGCAGTGAAACGCATCACGGCTCCGGCGATTAAAAAAGCCGTGGCGGTGAAACAATCCAGCGGCGTTCTTGGTGTTTTAGGTAGTTTAAATAAATCAAAACAACAGGGTGGACTTAAATTAAGTGATGCCCAAGCCTCTGCAGGCATTGGTCGCGGTGGCAGCCAAGGCAGCGGTGGAATGCAAACGACTGTTTATTCAAAAGGAATGTTTTCAGCTCCTTTGGGTAGCGGTGGAAAAGTGAATGGTGGCGGTGGCTACGGCACGCGCGGTAAGGGCGGCGGACAGGCTGGATATGGCCAAGTTAGCCTTGTCGGCGCGGGCAGTGGTTTTTTTCAACCCGTTGAAAGCGAAGCCTGGGTTGGCGGCGGTTTAGACCGTAATGAAATCGCAGCCGTGATTCAACGTCACATCAGTGAAGTTCGTTTTTGTTACGAACAAGGTTTACAAACGAAACCAAAATTATCGGGCCGTCTATCAATGGACTTTATGATTGGTCCTAGTGGGTCTGTATCGGTCGCTAAGGTGAATAATTCAAGTTTGGATCACGTGCCGGTTGAAAACTGCATTCGTAATCGTTTAAGAACATGGAATTTTCCAAAACCAGAGGGCGGAGTTACTGTGAAAGTAACGTACCCGTTCATCTTACGTCGCGTTAGCGACACATAAAAGAGGGTCAAGCTTATGAAAATCTCTTTAAAAAAATTAGGTCTTAGTTTAACGGTTGTGGTTTCTTCAACTTTAGTGGCTTGCGGAAACTCGGGCTCTAATCCAATCAGTAAGTATGATGGGATTAAGTTAGAAGATAAAACAAACGTTCAGATGCAACCACAAACAATTATGCCGACGAATCTTTTTAAAGTGAAGGATAGCACTGGAGCAAATCAGTTAACGTTCGTTAATTTTACAGAAGGCCAGTCTTCACAAGTTCTAGTTCGAATCGAAAAAGATCCTAACGTCAGTGCTTATTCAATCGAAATGATCGATTTTTCAAACGCAGAAAGACCAACGTTAGTTCCAACAAAAGATGCCAGCGTTTACGCCATTCAGTGGAATCCACCGGTCGGTACAATCGGCGATGGTCAGCTGTCTCAGCAGTTTCGTTTAAAAATTCAGTTGGTGGCAACTGCCGCAAAAACTCAAAATTTGATTGGTGGAACATCGATCGTTGAGTTAGGTGTTATGGTTAACCGCACGACGGCTCAGCCTAAAATTAACGTGACGGGAATTGATGCTTCAACAAAAGTAACTGAAAAAGTTCCGACGGTATTTACGGTTGATGTGACCGATCCGAACAATAGCCCGAAATTACCAGAAGTTATTATTACATCTTATTTATATGCAAATACAGAAGCCTATAGTGCCGATGTATCTAGAGCCGTTTTCTATGATGATAAACGCCAAGTTAATCCAGAAAAAATTGGATCAAACACGTATCGTTTCTATTACATCCTAGATATTGATCGTCTTCCATTAGACCGTGATCGTGTTGGTAAAGAAGTTCCCGTCGCGACTTCGGTTGGTATTTGCTTCTTAGTTCGAGCTGAAAGTGGAGTTGGAACTTTATCAAACCAATCTCAAGTTTGCGCAAAAGGTATATACGCAGCGCAACCACCGACGTTGACTTATGTCGACGCTGCGGGGACAGCCATCGATACATCGGCGGCTGCAATCGAAGTGAAGTCGGGCGTGGAAACTGTTCTAACTTTAAAAGTGGCGACCGAGCATCCGTTAAGTGTAATCAGCGTTTCTAAAGCTGATTCAATGATCGCTTCTTTAACCGGAACGAAATCAATCGCTTGTTCTTATGACGTTGATGGTAAAAAGAACCAACAAACTTGTGTCGTTAAATGGACACCAGCTTGTGTTAGTAAGACAGCGACGGTGTCGTTAACGGTTAAAGCCGATGCTACTTTAGATACGAAAACGAAATCAAGTTCGATTGTTCGAACAATGACAGTTGTTCCAGACCTAGACGCGTGCCCAGTTAAAACAGCAGTTAAAGGCGGTAAATAATGAAATCATTTAAAGCGGTTTTAGTTCTTTCGGCAATCACGTTATTGGCTTCGCTTTCACAAGCCCAAACAAAGAATCTTAAAAAAGATTTTCAAACTTTAGGTGATAATCAAGACATCGTTGAACGTGTTAAAAATTTAGATAATCAACAACGGATGCGCGTCGTGCAAAATCGTTTGGTCGATCGTAATAATCGCCTAGAAATCGCAGGCCAGTTCGGTTTAGTTTCGGGTGCGGATAGTTACGTGAATACAAAAAACTGGGGTGGAATACTTCAGTATCATATTAACTCAAAGTGGTCGATCGGTGCCAGTTACGAAAAAGCAAATAATAATTTAACAGACGAAGGAACACGTCGTTACGACGCGGCTTACGCTTGCCAAAATAATAAAGCTGGTGCCTGCGACTTAACAGCACCGCGAGTTGATTTTCCATTAGAAACAAAATTATTATCAGTTTCTTTTTATCCAATTTACGGGAAGTTAAATATTTTCGATTCTTCAATTGCGCAGTTTGACCTTTATACCTCATTGGGTGTGGGCCGTAAGACTTTACAATCGGGTGGAACAAATGTTTACGCGGGTTCTATCGGCGTGGGCGTGTGGATTAATTCGCTTATGACTCTTCGTTTAGAAGGCCGTTACGAAAATTACAAAGATTTACTTCAAACTGAAAACCGTCAACAAAATGCGATCAGTGCGATTGCTAGCGTTGGGATCATGGTATGGTAAACCTACGACGCTGGTTAGTTCTTTCAACTTTAATCTTAGCTAGTTCGTTTCAAGCGATCGCGGGCACAGATTCAGAGACGATGGAAAAAGCTCGTGGTCTTTTTGCGCGTGGTCAGTTTCAAAAAGCGACCGAGCTTTACACGGCTATTCCAGCATCATCGGATTTTTGGTTAGAAGCCTTAGAAGAACGCGCTTGGTCTGAAGTTCGTATGGGTGATTACGAAAAAGCCTTAGCTGATTTACAATCGATCACATCGCCCGTTTGGAGTTCGCAAGTCGGCCCTGAGACTTACATGTTATCGACGTTTGTTTCTTTAAAAATTTGCGCTTACAAAGATGTCGTTAAAAAAATTGAAACGTTTAAAAAAAGGATGCTTCCACGCGTTGACGCGTTACAAGCGATGTTAGATCAACCATTGCCCGAGTCTTTTTGGAAACTATCTAGCCTGATTCAGAAAGGTCAGATGACGATGGATTCACTGGGCTCCGCAGCTGAACGTTATCCACGTTATTTTTTTAGAGACAAAGAATTAATCGCGGCCCTTAAAGCGAATAAGAAGGAAAAAGTTCAAAACCGCATGCGGTTACTAGCGCAGCAAGATATGTCAGAAATCGAATTGAATTTAAAGAAAATGAAAATCATCGATGTTGAAGTGATTCAAAAAGTTTTATTAGCCGATAAAAAAGCGAAGAAACAAAAATCAGATTTACGATTTGCATCACTAAATAGCGATGAAAAATTAACGTTCCCGGTGACAGATGACGAAGTTTGGGTCGATGAAGTCGGACATTTTGAAGCGAAAGCAGACAAATGCCCTTACGATACAAGGAAGTCTTTATGAAACATTTATTTATTATTTCTTTAGCGATAGGTTTGTTAGCTTTATCATCTTGTAACTCAACGAGTACAGACGGTGGCGCCAATGCCGAAGTTAAAAGCTTCGTCACACTTGAGGCTTCAAAAACTCAGGCTGCGGCCGATCCGAAAGTGAATGTCCTATTCGTCGTTGATAACTCAGGCTCAATGAAAAGTTACCAAGAGAAGCTTTCAAAAAATATGCGTTTATTTTCTGATAAATTCTTTACAAACGCCCGTATCGATTACCGTATTGGCGTGGTTCCGATTTATGATTCAAAATATCTAAATGACAAAACCGTTTACAGATCGGGTGTTCGTAAAATGAATGCCTTAGCGGAACTTGTTTCGTTAAAGGGCCTTACGGCAGAAGATGATCAAAAGCAGCTTTTTATTACTCGCAAAACATTAAATCCAAAACAAGTTTTGGAACAAACGGTTGCGATTGGCGTTCAGTGGGGGCCAGAGGCTGAAGAGTCTTTTTCTCCGGTGCTTGCGATTGCTGATCCCGTTATTAATAAAGAAAAAAACCAAGGTTTTTACGAAGACGATGCTTATTTAGCGGTAGTTTTTTTAACGGATGCTGATGATGTGACTCCGGGTTTGTCGGGTGATGACTTTTATCAACGTTTAGTTGACCTAAAAGGTGGCGATCGTTCAAAAATTCTAATTGCGGCTGCGTTACCTAATCTAAATAATCACGGTGCTGATTGCACCAAAGACGGCCAAGGCCCTTTACAATCATTTCCTTCTTTGTTAGCTGCTTCCGGTGCATTGGTGGCTGATTTATGTTCGTCTAATTTCGGAAGTCGTTTGGCTGATTTCGGAGGGTACTTAGCGCAACGTGTGGCGATGCAAAAGATCGCTTTAAACTTTACGCCAGATATCGCCACGTTACAGGTCAGTTACGGCGAAGCCAACTCTTCAGAAACTGATCGCGTTCTAATTCCGCGTGGTACCGGTGGCTATTTATTTAATCCCGACACAAATGAAGTGATTATTAGTTCAAACTTTAATACCGTTCGCAAAGAGCACGGCGTGATTTTTGTGAAGGCTATTCCGGCCGATCTTGCAACCGCGCAAACTGGGCTTTAGTTTTTATTCAATTTTGTTGAGTCTAAAAAAGGTGGGTCAACAATCCCACCTTTTTTTTCGCTTAAGGAATTTTGTCCCGGTTTTTTGCATAGAAACCGCGACACTTCGTTTTCACCTTTGGCTACACCCTTGCAATTCTAAGTTTCTACATTTTTAAAAACGATTCTCAGCTAGACAAACGACTTAGACATTTGGAGGGGACATGACATCATTTGAACCAGAACGTGATATTTTTAATAAAGAATTAGAACCTAATCGTAAAGCCCAAACGATCAGAACGCCGAAAGAAAAAATAGAAGCCAATCTAGAATCTGAAGAAGAACTTAAAGCCGGTACGGGTTTTATGCAGACATTGTGTGAAGCGATTAAAAATTTTGAAATGAAAGGCTACAAAGAAAACTTAATTTGTTGCTTTGATCATTTGAAATCTCAGTGTCGTAAGATTTCAATACTTCCTAGTGAAATTGACGTCACAGACGTTTATCGTTTTGAAAATGCTTCTGATCCTGATGATCAATCGATTTTATACGCGATCTCGATTCCGTCAAAAAATATCAAAGGGCTTTATATCGAATCATACGGTTTGTATCACGAAGATCAATCCGACACTTTAAGAAAAGCC
>JACMQO010000075.1 GCA_014376935.1 Bdellovibrio sp. | reverse complement strand
CCTAGAAACCAAAATTTCGCACCAAGATTTTCTATTAGAAGAACTTCACCAAGTGATTTATAAGCAGCAATTAACAATCGATCTATTAGAAAAGAAAATCATGGCCCTATCAAAACATTTTGAAGAAACAGGAACCACGGGAATTGAAATCCGCGGTAACGAAAAACCACCGCATTACTAGTTGCCGATCGCTTCACACATACACTTAAAAAGTAACTCTGATAGGATTTTTATATGAAAAATATTTTACTTCTTGGCTGTTTTTCTTATCTAGCATTATTCACCGGCTGCATCAGCTCGAACCCAACAAATGCAGACAGAACACCCCTGCAAAAATTAAACGGTGATTCCTACGAATCATCAAACTCGTTAGGCATCGTCACCGAACTTCCACTTCTTAGAAAACTAAGCGGCGGCCTGTATTGCGGAAAAGATTTAGACTTAGTTCCAGCAAAACTAGCAAAAGTTGAGTTGTCGCTGAACCAAAAATTAATAGGCGAAACATCATCCGATTCAACTGGCCACTACGTACTATCCGCAAAAATTTCAAAAAATACGAAATACAATTTAAGTATTAAAGCCAAATGCGGATCACATACGACAATAGCAGTATGGACCGAAGATAATTTAAAATTAGAAGATATCTTCCTGACAAAATAGTTTTCACTCCAGAACCGCATTCCGAAAAATTCGAAGAAACCGAATCATCCAGATGTTTTCCAATTTATTTAAACCTTCGAAACGGAGTTCCGAATTCAAAGCATTCTGCTGTCCGTGGCTTTCGAAGAGTAAGTCTTTAAAAATGAATCGCGCGAGAGAAAAAGAATTTACTAAGTTCCCATTTCTTCCCCCATGACAAAACGAGTTCCGAAAAATTCCTACTGGAATTTTTCGGCTGTCTGAGGATTTGTCATGGGGGAAGAAATGGTGGCTCGGGACGGAATTGAACCGCCGACACAAGGATTTTCAATCCTCTGCTCTACCAACTGAGCTACCGAGCCACTCTTAATAAATAACGTGAACAAGAAAATTAACGATTACGGGTATTTAAGTCAACCAGAAGTCGCTAAAAATTTTAACGGCTAACCTGATCGAATGCATGCTTCAAATCGGCGATTAAATCATCGATATCTTCAACTCCAATCGACAATCTGATTAAGGAATCATCAATCCCAAGTTTCGCGCGCTGTTCTGCAGGCACCGATGCATGAGTCATAATCGCCGGGTGTTCAACTAAAGATTCAACTCCACCCAAAGATTCGGCCAACGCAAAGACTTGAACTGATTCTAAGAACTTTCTTGAAGCGTCGATTCCACCTTTAATAAAGAAAGTGATCATACCGCCAAAGCCGGTCATTTGTTTTTTCGCTAAATCATGTTGTGGATGCGACTTTAACCCGGGATACACAACTTTTTCCACAAGCGGATGAGTCTCTAAATAGTTTGCGACCTTCATTGCATTTTCAGCATGAGCTTTCATACGCAAAGGTAAGGTTTTTAAACTGCGTAATGCTAAGAAAGAATCAAAAGCCCCCTGAACGCCGCCCATCGAATTACTTAAGAACGCCATTTTCTCTGCCAGCGTTGGGTTTGAAGTAACCGCGATTCCGCCAACCACGTCACTGTGCCCACCGATATATTTTGTCGCCGAATGAACAACGATATCGGCACCTAATTCTAACGGACGTTGAAAATACGGAGACATAAACGTGTTATCAACGACAATTAAGATGTTTTTTTGTTTAGCAATTGCCGCGATCGCCGCAATGTCAGTTAACTTTAAAGTCGGATTGGTCGGAGTTTCTAACCAAACCATTTTTGTATTTGGTTTCAATGCCTTCGTGAAATTTTCAACGGCAGTTAAATCAACATAACTAAATTCAAAACCATCATTGCGTAAAACTTTATCGAATAATCGATACGTTCCGCCGTACATATCATCCATCGCAACGACATGATCACCTTGTTTTAAAATATGAAGAACTGTCGTGGCTGCCGCACAACCTGAAGCAAAAGCAAAACCAAATTTTCCACCTTCAAGATTCGCTAAGCAATCTTCGTATGCACGTCTGGTTGGATTATGAGTTCTAGAATACTCCCACCCCTGATGAACGCCCGGTGATTTCTGTACGTAAGTCGAAGTTAAATAAATTGGCGTCATGATCGCGCCAGTTGTAGGATCCGGAGATTGCCCCGCATGAATTGAACGCGTTGCAAACTTGGCTTTATTGATTACTGATTCTTTAGACATAATTTTTCATTTCCTCTGCGGCCATCACTTCAACATTGAAGGCGGTTTTTGATTCTTCTGGGCTTAAAAAGCCCTTTTCAATCATCCATTTATCATTAAATACTTTTGTTAAATACGCTTTTCCAGAATCGGGCATAATAAGGACTATATTTGATGGTTTTTCTAGTGTTTCAGCATACTTCATAGCGCCGGCTAGAATTAATCCGCCCGATGGGCCAACACAAAGGCCTTCTTCAGCGATTAATCTACGAGTCATCGCAAACGCATCTTTGTCGTTTACATTTAAAAATCCATCGTAAAGGTTTAATTTACAATTATCTGGAAGCATATCTTCACCGATACCTTCAACTTGATATGATGCTGGTGGAGTTACCACTTTTCCGTGATAATAAAGGTCTGATAAAATACTACCGATTGGATCCATACACATCACTTTGATGGCTGGATTTTTCTCTTTTAAATACTTCGCTACACCAGAAAGCGTTCCGCCCGTTCCGACACCGGCAATATAGGCGTCGATTTTTCCGCTCATTTGATTCCAAATTTCTGGACCCGTTACATTATAATGTGCGCTGAAATTATCAGGATTATGATATTGATTTGTATAAAAACAGTTTCCTGTTTTAGCTTTAATTGTGTCGGCGATTTTTTTTGCAACCGAATAGTGACTCATTGGATCTTCAGGCTCTAATCCAATAGGTGTAATTATAACTCGAGCGCCATAGGCGCGAAGAACCGCGCGTTTTTCCTCAGACATTTTTGCAGGCAGAACAAAGATACATTTATATCCTTTAATAGCCGCCACGAGCGCAAGTCCGATACCGGTATTACCCGAAGTGGCTTCAACTAATGTTCCGCCCGGTTTTAATTCTCCGCGC
Organism: Bdellovibrio sp.; assembly: GCA_014376935.1. GTDB lineage: Bacteria > Bdellovibrionota > Bdellovibrionia > Bdellovibrionales > Bdellovibrionaceae > Pseudobdellovibrio. The sequence goes on along the minus strand of JACMQO010000075.1, from coordinate 37,076 downwards.
TTCTCAGCACCTTCAATGATGGATAATGCGATTCGGTCTTTGACCGAACCACCCGGATTAAAATACTCCATCTTGGCAAAAAATTTGTGTTTTGAGCCTTTAGTAATTTTTTGCAACTGAACCATTGGCGTCGCGCCAATGGTGTCTAAGATACTGCTAGATACGGTTAAACTCATGCTGGTGTTTCTTTCATTATATTTGGTTTTTGTGGATTTTTAGATAAATAAACCAGGACGTCAGACATTAATATGATCATGTCTGGGCTGTACGGAATACCAAGTACTTCTGATTTTGATTTCAGAACCTCGGCATTAGGATTGTTTTTTGATAATTCTAGAACCAGGACATTTAAATGTTCGTTGTCGTAACTTATCATGCTGAATCACCCCTTTATCCCTTAAAAATATCTTTGGACTGGGTTTTTCTCAACACAAATTCTTAGAATTGAAACATCTTAAGCGCCGGAAAGACCAATAACATCATCAAAGAAGGAAAAATCAGTCCCATTAATGGAATTAGTAAAATCAGCGGCAGCTTTGCGATATGTGATTGAATTTCGTCTTCGCAGCTCATGATTAATTCTAATTCGTAAGATTTCAGCGCATCTAAGATGGCTTGCCCTTTTAATCCATGCTCAAGCAGCGATAAAAGGTGTCTACGCGTTGGATTTAGATGTTTTGTGCTTAGTCCTTCTTTATCGGTTTGAAAGTGGCTAAGCCAAGCTCGCACAAACTGCGCAAATTCATGCCGGATATCTCTTTTAACAAAAGATTGGATCCCATTTGATACAGATAGCCCTTTTTCTAACGCCCTTTTCACATCCCATAGTAATATTAAAGTCGGAGTTACGTTTTCCATTTAATTTGTCCTCCGATAAAGAAAACTAAGAATTCCCCTGCTAAAAACAGCGAAACCGAAAGAATAATGAGGCCCACTTGCTTCGATAAATCAAAGTTCATCCAACTTAAAGCGAACATTCCGACATATATAAAGACGGCGACGATCGCTTGTGCGCGAATTTGCTTCGTCACTTGTCCGGACCTATGTCTCAGATTGCGCTGCACCTTCAAACCATCACGAAAAGAATTTAATTGATCGATCACTTTCGTTGATGATCTCAAGATGTGTTTCATCTCTTCAAAATAAAATTGATGAGCTTTCAAAATGGAATCGTTTGATTGATTTTCTTGATCAAAACAAAATAAAAAGGGTTTGAAGACAGTTTTTTCCCAATTAGACAGTTGCAAATACGATACCTTCAAACTGGATTGCGCCGATTTTCCTGTCTTCATCATCAGAATTAATTCATCAATCACCTGAATATAACGAAGATTGAACGTTCGTTTCGCGTAAAAACTTAATATTTTGTTAAAAAATATCAAGCTCAGCAGAAAAATACCGATATAGAACCAAGTGAAGATGAATAGTTCTTTGAAAAAAATAAAAAAGTACGGCGGAATCTGAAAAAGAATGAAATAGAAAATCATTTTTCTTCGATTGATCACTTCAAACTTCTCAAGAAGAGACAAAATCCGAAAAATAATTATGAATCCGAACATCGAAACCAAGAGTTCATACATCTTTCACCTCCATTTCGAAGTTTAGTGAACGCAAAATTGATGCAAGAAATATTTTTGTTGACGAACCTCATCAATTTATTAAAAATATTATTAAGGAAGACTGAAAAGTCTAAACAACAACAACTGCGAAGACAGAAATGTTATCGCACCAAGAGGAGCATCCAATGGCAAAAAAGAAAGCTGCAAAAAAAGCTACTAAAAAAGCTGCAAAAAAAGTTACTAAAAAAGCTACTAAAAAGAAAAAAAAGTAGTTAGTTCAGTAAAAGCAGTTTGAATGCTTTTAAAACCCTTGGTCTTAAAACCAAGGGTTTTTTATTATCTAAAATTTGTCTTTATGCTTTTGTGCGCGACAGATAAGTCATTGAAATGATTGCGCTTATGATAAGCGCAACGAAGAATCCAAAAAAATATAAAAGTAAAAAATAAAACTTAGTAATAGTATGTAATGCCTACTGCGCCCGTCGGAACGAACACTCCGCGTTTGATTTCGGCCATCATCGCCACTTCACCAAATAAATTCATTCCTGATAGTTCGCCTTCAAGTTGGTTGTACTCAAGACCGAAACTTCCAACGATAAAATCCGCATTAAAACGATTCGTTCTTAACTCTTCATCCGTTAATACACGTTTCAAAACATCAGATCCGTCTGCCGAATTTGATCCGCTAGAAGTATTAAACCACTTCGAGTACCCGACTTTTGTGTAGGGCGATAAGTAATATCCTTCAAAGTTGTGCTTCCATCCTAAGTTGAATGATGTGTATCCCGTACCGAAACCTAATCCGGCAATCGCCGCATCTTCCGGAACAACGTTGATTTCGCCGTTTAATCCGATCAAACCAGCCGCGCCGCCGATCATGACCCCTAAACCAAGGCGTTTGTGTGCTTTTAAATCTAAGTTTGAATTGTATAGTTCAGTTCCATCAGTATCAAATTTTTGGTTTTTAGCGAAAACAGATTGGTTTTCGCTAAAAGATAACTGACCCGAAGAAGAATTTTGTGCGAAAGACACCGTCTGGATAAGTGCGACGGCTGCGAATAGTATTAATTTTTTCATAAACACCCTTTGTAAGCTTAGTTAATTCATAGAGCTAATTTCGCAAATCATCTTCTAGATTTAAGACCGTGACAAATAATATCTTAAAGCTTTGTTCGTAGTGATTACTTATACGTTTTTGCACAAAAAAAACACTTATGTCTTTGGTCGCTAATCGCATGACTCACCTCTATCAGACTTGTCCTTTGCCTTCGAAAGTTCTAAAACTTTAATGATTACAAAACATTAAATTCAAGCTTCTAATCAAAGCTTCATCATTATAAGGAGATTCCTCATGGCATTTGTCCCTCATAAAAGAAAAAAAATTGCAGTTATCGGCGCTGGTTTTGTTGGAGCTACAACAGCTCACTGGGCCGCTCAAAAGGAACTTGGCGATGTGTTTTTAGTTGATATCAACGAAGGAACAGCGATCGGTAAATCTTTAGACTTACAACAAGCCTCTCCGATTGAAAAGTTTGATACACGTATTAAAGGAACTTCAAATTACGCAGATATCGCGGGTGCTGACGTTGTTATCTTAACTGCGGGAATGCCCCGTAAACCAGGCATGAGCCGTGATGAACTAATCGGTATCAATGCTAAAATCGTTAAAGAATGTTGCGCTGGAATCAAACAACACGCTCCAGATTCAATCGTGATCGTCGTTTGTAATCCGATGGACGTTATGGCTGTTTACGCTAAACAACAACTAGGCTTTCCACGTGAACGCGTAATCGGAATGGGCGGGTCTTTAGATTCAGCACGTTTCCGCGCTTTCATCGCTGAAGAATTAAATGTATCAGTTAAAGACGTAACTGGCGTTGTTCTTGGTAATCATGGTGATGCGATGATGCCAGTCGTTCGCACGGCTGCTGTTTCTTCTGTTCCGTTAACTGATTTATTACCAATGGAAAAAATCAACGCGATCGTGACTCGCACTAAATCTGCGGGCGCTGAAATCGGTGGACACTTAAAAACAGGATCAGCTTTCTTTGCTCCTTCACGTGGCGCGATTGAAATGGCTGAAGCTATTTTAAAGGATCAAAAAAGAATTATCCCGTGCGCAGTGGAATTAAACGGCGAATTCGGCGTTAACGATGGTTTAATGGTTGGCGTTCTTTGCGTATTAGGCGGAGCCGGCATGGAAAAAATCATCGACTTCAAAATGAACGCTGATGAAAAAGCTGAATTTGATAAATCAGTAGATGCGGTTCGCGCATTAGTTGCTGGTTTAAAAGCAGTTCAATAGCTCTTTCGTATTTTAAGTTAAAAGTTTCACCCCATTAAGGATAGATAGATGAATATTCATGAGTATCAGGCCAAAGAAGTTTTAAGAAAGTTCAATGTAGCTACTTTAAAAGGTAAAGTAGCTAACACTCCAGCAGAAGCCGTTGCGATTGCAAAAGAGCTTGGTGGACCAATTTGGGTTGTTAAAGCCCAAATTCACGCCGGTGGACGCGGCAAAGGTGGCGGCGTAAAGCTTGCTAAATCTGTTGAAGAAGTTGAAACGTTAACAAAACAAATGATCGGTATGACTTTAGTGACTCACCAAACGGGTCCTGAAGGTAAAGTCGTTCAAAAAGTTTTCATCGAACAAGGTTGCAACATCGCTAAAGAATATTACGTTGCTTGTTTAATCGACCGCGTAACTGGTCGCGTAGCGATGATGGCATCTAGTGAAGGTGGCGTTGATATCGAAGAAGTCGCTGAACACAGACCGGAAGCGATCGTTAAAGTTGATATCGATCCAATTACGGGTTTAGGCGCGTGGCAAGCTCGCGAATTAGCTTTTGCGATCGGCATGTCTCCTGAAGTTGTGAACAAGGCTGTTAAATTCTTTATGGGTTTATACGAAGCTTTCGTTAAACTTGATTGCTCAATCGCCGAAATCAATCCTTTAGTAGTTACTAAAGAAAACGACGTGATCTGTTTAGATGCTAAAATGAATTTCGATTCAAATGCATTGTATAGACAGCCACAAATCGTTGAATTACGCGATTTAAACGAAGAAGACCCAACTGAAATCGAAGCTTCTAAGTTTGACTTAGCCTTCATTAAATTAGACGGAACAATCGGTTGTTTAGTAAATGGTGCGGGCCTTGCGATGGCAACTTTAGATATCATTAAACTTCACGGCGCATCTCCAGCGAATTTCTTAGACGTTGGCGGCGGAGCTAATAAAGAGAAAGTAACAAACGCTTTCAAAATTATTTTAAAAGATCCAAACGTTAAGGGAATTTTAGTTAATATTTTCGGTGGTATCATGAAATGTGATGTGATCGCTGAAGGTGTTATCGCCGCTTCGAAAGAAGTCGGTTTAAAAGTTCCGTTAGTTGTTCGTTTAGAAGGAACTAACGTTGAATTAGGTAAAAAAATTCTTGCTGAAAGTGGTTTAAACATCATCCCGGCCAATGACTTAACTGATGCAGCGAAAAAAATCACTGCAGCGATCAAATAGTAATTAGGAGTATTTAGATGGCTATTTTAATTGATAAAAATACAAAAGTAATTTGCCAAGGTATCACGGGAGCACAAGGTTCTTTTCACACGGAACAATGTATCGCTTACGGATCAAAATTCGTAGGTGGCGTGACTCCAGGAAAAGGTGGCACAACTCATTTAGGTCTTCCAGTTTTCAACACGGTCAAAGAAGCCAAAGCAAAAACAGGTTGCACGGTTTCAATGGTATTCGTACCACCTCCGTTTGCGGCTGACTCTATCTTAGAAGCGGTTGATGCGGGCTTAGATTTAGTGATCTGCATCACTGAAGGAATTCCCGTTTTAGACATGGTTAAAGTAAAGAGATACATGGAAGGCAAAAAGACACGTTTAATCGGTCCTAACTGCCCGGGCGTTATTACACCTGATGCATGTAAAATCGGTATTATGCCAGGTCATATTCACAAAGCAGGGCGCATCGGCGTTTTATCACGTTCTGGAACTTTAACTTACGAAGCTGTTGGTCAATTATCAGCACTAGGTTTAGGTCAATCAACGTGCGTCGGTATCGGTGGAGATCCAGTGAATGGAACAAACTTCATCGACATGCTTAAATTATTCAACGCAGACAAAGATACTGACGCGGTCATCATGATTGGTGAAATCGGCGGATCGGCAGAAGAAGAAGCCGCTGAATACATCAAAAAAGAATTCAAAAAACCGATCGCGGTTTTCATTGCGGGTGCTTCGGCTCCGGCTGGAAAACGTATGGGTCATGCCGGAGCCATCATCAGTGGTGGTAAAGGCACGGCAGAGGCTAAATTCGCTGCTTTAGAAGCAGCTGGATGTAAAATCTCTAGATCTCCGGCAGATATGGGTACGACTTTAAAATCGATGTTAAAATAGCAAATAAAGCGGTTGAAATAATCTAATAACCGCTTTAAAAACTGGGTCTTAAGGTAACACTTAAGACCTATTTTTTTGCTTAAAATACGTCTTATTAAATAATCAATTAAAACCCTTTAAGGGTTCAACAAAAGGAAAAATTATGGCTATCGAAAGAACATTTTCAATCATCAAACCAAACGCTGTTAAGAAAAACGCTATCGGCGATATCATCAACACATTCGAAAAAGCGAACTTAAAAATCGCTGGAGCGAAATTAACTATGATGTCTAAAGAAAAAACTGAATTATTCTACGCTGAGCACAGCGCTCGTCCATTCTTCGGTGAATTAGTTTCTTTCATGACTTCTGGTCCAGTTGTTATGATGTGTTTATACGGCGAAAACGCAGTATTAAAAAACCGCGAAATCATGGGTGCAACTGATCCTAAGAAAGCTGACGCTGGAACAATCCGCGCTAAGCACGGGGATTCTATGGGTGAAAATGCAGTTCACGGTTCTGATTCTGTTGCTTCTGCTGAACGCGAATTAGCGATCTTTTTTGACAAGCACGAACTAGTTAATATGTAATCAGGGTTGTGACTAACAAACCTAATTTCAAAAAAAATAATCACAAAAAAGCAGGTTCATCGGGATTTCAAAAAATCACTGAACCGGCTCCCAAAAGGGACTCTGTATTAGAGTCCCTTTTACATTCTGAACACACCGTTGAAATCGAAAAAATGGCTGTGGGTGGAGACGGCGTTGCACGCATCACTTATAAAGACAAAAAACTAGTCGTTTTTGTATCGAAATCAGCCCCTAAAGACGTATTAAAAATCAAAATCACCCAAGCTGAAAAAAGTTTTTTGTTCGGATCGATCGTAGAAATTATTACTCCTGGACCAAGCCGTAGAACTCCACCTTGTGAATATGCTCCTGTTTGTGGTGGTTGTAGCTGGCAGCAGATTTCGGATGAAGAACAGCTTTTACAAAAAGAAATCTTATTAAAAGAGCTTTTTGCCAAGTCCTTGCCGACTGTAAAATATAACTTAGAAGAAACCGTTCAATCCCCTTCAGTTTTTAACTACAGAAATCGCATTCAGTTAAAAAGTCAGAATGGTTTATTAGGTTATTTCGAAGACAAATCGCATACTTTAGTCGATATCAATTACTGTCTAATTGCCGAAAAGCGCATCAGCGATGACATTCCAGTGTTGAAAGCTAGTCTTAAATCGAGTGATCAGCTGGTGAAATACGAATTAAAAATAAATCAAAATGATAAGTTTGAACACAATCGCATCGGTCAAAAAGGCGAAGGTCTTTCTTTTTCACAGGTAAACACCGGGCTGAATCAGCTTTTGGTTTCTTGCGTGTTAGATTTGGTTTCGAAAACTAATGCAAAAAATATCACCGAATTGTATGCAGGATCTGGCAATTTTAGCTTTGAATTGATTAAAAATAATCCGTTTTTGGCTATTGAAGCTGTTGAAATGAATTCTGATTTAACTGCAAACGGCGCTAAAAAAGTGGCGCAACTGAATTTACAAAAAAAACTAACTTTCTTCACTGCTGACTGCGATTCTTACGTCAAACGTCGAGCTTTATCGACTGAACTAATTCTGTTAGATCCGCCACGTGCAGGGTGTTCAGATATCGTTTTGAAAAAAGTGGCCGAACAAGCACCAAAAGATATCATCTATATCAGTTGTCACCCCGTTAGTCTGGTTCGTGATTTACAAAAACTGGGGCTAGGCAGAAACAATTACCAAATTCAGAAATTACAAATTTTTAATATGTTCCCGCAGACTGATCATTTCGAAACAATCATCTGGTTAACAAAAAACCAATCTTGATTGACTCGATCATTGTTAGTGATACGCTTTATTTATGAGCTATTTCGCTATCTTACCGCTATTTTTAGTTTTTCTTTCGGGCTGCGCTGCCCTGGATAATACTAAGCGGCAAGACACCGCGGCATTGCACATGGAAATTGGCGTTTCATATTTGCAAAAAGAAAATTACCCAATGGCGTTAAAAGAACTTTTAGTCGCCGAAGACTTAGCCCCAACAAACGCGACTGTTCAAAGCAATTTGGGTCTAGTTTACTTTTTAAGAGAACGTTACGATCTTTCAGAAAAACATTATTTAAAATCGATATCTTTAAAAAAAGATTTCACAGAATCTAAAAATAATTTAGCACGCGTTTACATCGAAATTGATCAGCTACAAAAAGCAGAGCCCCTATTAAAAGAAGCCCTTAAAGATTTAACATTTACCGAATATCCCTTGGTCAATATTAATTATGGCGTCTTAGAATTTAAGAAAAAAAACTATAACGCATCAAAGGTATTCATTAAAAAAGGGCTTTCAATTGATCGTGAAAACTGCCAAGGGCATTTATATTTGGGTCGCGATTACTTAGACTCTGGTGAAACATCTTTAGCTGCCGATCAATTGGAAAAAGCAATTTCGTTTTGTCAAACTGCCGGAACAGACGAAGCTCACTACTACGCGGCGCTTGCCCATTATCGTAACGGTCAACGTGACCGCGCGATCGTTCGATTTGAAGAATTAATACAGCTTTATCCTGCTGGCAAAAATGTCGAAAAATCTAAAAAAATGTTAGAACTTATAAAAAAAGGTAATCTATGAAAATTACTGGTGAACTATTAAAAGCCGAGCGTATCAAAAAGAATTTAACTGTCGCTGAAGTAGCTAATACCCTGAAGCTAAGCTCAAAGATTATCACTTCGATTGAATCAGGTGATATCGACGAACTACCCGCTAAAACTTTTATTCGCGGATTCGTAAAAAGTTATGCAAATCTTTTAAAATTAGATGCCGATTTGATTTTACGCCAATTTCAAGAAGAAATGGGATCGACTCAGCCATTACCTAAAAATCCACCCCCGATGCCTAACCAACCCCTACAAGTTGAAAAAAAGCCGGCGGTTAAGAAAGAAAGAGGCTCGCTGACTCAAGCAGCCACGACAACTTTAGATTTAGATAAAGAAACTCGTAAAAAAACAATCATCTACATTTCAATTGCCGTCGCACTAGTTGGCGTTATTTTAATTATTAACAACACGATCGAAAAGTACCAAAAAGAAGCCGTCGTTGATAAAAATAAAATCGAACAAATTCAACCTATTAACCCGCCTGCAAATCCCGTAGAAACGCCATCGGTTTCATCGGTTGCAACCGCGTCCGCACCAGCGGCTGCGACACCAACACCGACTTCGGCACCCATCGAGACGGCCGAAAAGCCAAAAACAGCAACAACCGCGCTAGGCTTACCAATACCAAAGCTTGAAAATACAGTTTCAAAACCACCTGTCAGTTCGGCCGCAAATGCTTCGGCCGCTGCCGTTGAAAATACAAATATTTACCCCGAAGACTTCGAACTTTCTGCCGGGAAACCCATTGAACTTATCGTGGAAGCAAAAAAAGAAGTCGAATTCTATTACGCTAAAGGTAATACGAAATCTTTCACACGCGTTAAGTTAGCTCCGAAACAAATTCAAGTCATTCGGTCTCCTGCAGGTCTTCATTTGAAGGCCGAAGATGGTGGTGCATTTACTTTAATTCTTAATGGTATTGAAAAAGGTGCCCCCGGAACTTCGAATAAACCCGTCAGATTAACTTTCTAGTTTGTTACCAAAAAAAATTGCTTCTTTACTGTTGCTGATTGTTGCTGCGAAATGTTTGCTGGCGACTTTTTTTCCGTTAGTTGCCGATGAAGCTTACTATTATGTTTGGTCTTTGCGGCCGCAGCTTAGTTATTACGACCACCCCGGCATGGTCAGTTGGTTAATCTACATCGGAACTCATCTTTTAACGTTCAAAGATCCCTTCACCGTGCGGCTTATGTTTATCACGCTAAGCACGTTAAGCTTGTACGTTTGGATTTTAATTTTAAAAAAATTGAATGTTTCTGAAAAGCTAACTTACTTCTTTATTCTTTTGTACTGCCTAAATCCCATGTTAGGTATTGGCTCAATTTTAGCGACGCCGGATGTACCTTTGATATTCTTCTGGAGTCTTTCTTACCTTTTTTTCTTAAACTTACTTGCAGAAAAAAAATGGCATTGGTATTTTCTTTTCGGAGCCAGCTTAGGTTTAGGTTTCTGCTCGAAGTATTTGATCGTATTATTTGTCTTAGCCGGAATCGTAGCGCTAACTATAAATAAAAAATATAAAAACCTTTGGTTCAAAGGCATCTTAATTACTATCTTTTCAGGACTTATATTTTCATCACCAGTGTTAATCTGGAATTACAATAACGAATGGGTTTCATTCTTATTTCAATTAAAACACGGTTACGGACGAACCTATTACAATGCCGAATGGACCTACGGCTATTTATTGGGTCAGTTCTTTATTTTAAGTCCGTTGATCTTTATTCAACTTTTTAAAAAACCCCACAGCCTTGATCGCTACTTTTCACTGACGCAAATATTATTCTTTATCACGAGCACCTTTAAGTCGGTCGTTGAGGCCAACTGGGCCGTGACCTCATATGCGCATGGCATCGTTCATTTTGTTCAGAGCTCAAGCCGCCGTTTCATGAAGTATACTCTTTTCTATTGGGGATTTATTTATATCGGGCTTTTTATTTTTTTAATGACCCCGGGTGGATTGAAAGCTTTGAAAAATCAACCCACGTCTAGTGACGTCGTGGTTTTGCGAGGCCTTTCGGATAAATACCAACCTTTATATGGGCCGACGTACCAAATTTCTTCGCTACTGACATGGGACCAACAAAAGCTAATTCCTAAATTACAAGGTCTGTCGCGCTTAGACTTTTTTGACCACATGCCTGAATCGGTTCCGAATGAAAAAACCATCTACGTTTTAAAGTACAAAGACACGGAATGGCCCGAGTCAACAAAAGGAGCTGACTTAAAACAGTTGGACCAATTTGATGATCTTGGGCTAGAGTTATTCCGGGTCACCTATGAATAGATTTCTATCATCATTAGCTTTTATTTTAATTAGTTATTTTATTTACGGATTTTACGTTTCTCAGTTCGAACTAAATTTCGTTCCGAAAAAAGTAAAAACGTCCGATTTTTATTACGACTACCGTATCAATATGAATATTCATACGAACCAATCGATTGGTTCAGAGCCTTTAAGTATTATTTTGAACGAAGCCAAAAAAGCGCAAAATAATTTTATTATGGTGACGGATTTAAACCCGTCATTAAAAATTCCTGATGACAGTTACTTACAAAATATGGGTGTCCTACAAGGCGTCAAGTATAGCTACAAAGACTCTCGGTTACTTTATTATTCAACCCAAGATAAAAACTTAGGCTTAAAACCAGGAGAATCACAACTGCAGCTTTTTGATTTGCTTTCAGGTGAAGCCGCCCAAAATTCAAAGCAGTTTATTTCTTTGGCCCACCCCTTTTCAAATGGATACAATTGGACGGGCGATGCACCTACGGGGCTAGACGCGGTTGAGGTCGTTAACTTAAAAAGTCTTTCGCAAAAGGCTTGGGACGAATCTAAATTATCGACGATCTGGAGTTTATTAATATACCCATTTAACCCAAAATTGGCTTTGATTCGTTTATTTTTGGAACCTTCTGAAGAGTTGAATTTTTTCGATCAGGTTTCACAGCATCGAAACTTCGTAGCCACCGCCGGTGCAGAGGCATCGGCTCGCGCGATTCCGCTGGCAGACTGGCTTATTAAATTTCCAAGTTACGAACGAAGTCTTAGTATTGTTTCAAATCATCTATTATTAACTTCAGAATTAAGCGGAAACATTCATGAAGATCGAGACCGCATATTAGCGGCGTTAAAAGCAGGACAGTTTTATATATGCTTTGATGCTTTAGGTGACCCAAAAGGTTTTCAAACCTACTTATACGATGACGTCAACGAAAAGCGATTTTCAATCGGTTCGACAACCAAGAATAATAAAAATCTAAAATTTTATTTTAAATTGCCGGCCGAGCCGAATTCGTTTTACGAAGTCGTTCTTTTCAAAAACGGCCAACGCGTCGACACGCTAAATACTTTTCAAGGTGTTTTTAGTCCGCACGGCCCTGGTACATACCGAATTCAAGTACGCATTAGCCCGCGTTTACCATTACCAGATGCCATCAAATGGCTAACATGGATTTACACAAATAATTTCTATATAAATTAAAAGATGTCGTCCTCAGGAATTTCAATCGTCGCCGAATCCAGTAAGTAAGTTTGGCAGGCTAATCTTTCATTTTCAGCGAATGATCGTTCTTCGGTGCGCTCGATTTCAATTTCAGATCGTTCCGAAAAACAGCTTTCATCGCTGCGTACGAAGACTCTACAAGTCGTGCATGAACCGTTGGCTCCGCACGATTGGTTGATGCTTATTTTGTTGTCATTTAAAACATCTAAAAGGTTTTCGTTCGCTTTAAAAAAAATTATGGCGTTTTGACCGTATATTTTAAGTGTTTTAGTTGAATCTGCCACGCTTTGTTTGTATCAAATTTAATATGAGATTCATAGCTTTTGACTTAGAAACTACAGGCACAGTTCCAGGCGTCGACCAAATCGTCGAAATCGGAGCTGTACGTTTTAACAATGGTGTCGTTGAAAGTGTCTTTTCAACTTTGGTCGACCCATTAAGACCAATCGCTCCTGGCGCAACCGCTGTAAATGGAATCACGAACGACATGGTTCGCGGAAAACCGACAATCGACACATTACTTCATTCTTTCGCAGAGTTCTGTGAAGACCTTATCATGGTCGCCCACAACGCTCCGTTTGATGCCAATTTTTTAACTTTAGATATCAAAAAGCACGAAACAACATCTCCGCGCGGTTTGATCCTCGATACCTTGCCAATCAGCCGTAAAGTATTTCCGGGGATGCCCAATTATAAATTGGGAACTTTGGTTCAGCATTTAAAAATTCCGACTGCGGGATTTCACAGAGCTGAAGCAGACGCGACTTACTGCGGACACGTATTTATCGAAATGGTTAAGCGTATTTCAGTGGGCGGAAATGCTCCGGCGCCAGAAAATTTAGTCGCGTTAACCGGAAAACCACATCACTACTTTCCACAAATCGAAAGACAGCCCAAACAAATGGGCTTCATGTTCTAATACGGAAAGCAGTCTAGATCTTAGTGGCTTTATGGGCTAACGGATAACGTCGGCCCCGCCCGAAAGAATGTTCGGATACTTTCAGAATCGGCGCTGCTTGCCAGCGCTTAAACTCAGTTCTCATTAAAACCTTCGACAACCATTCATCTGTTTTACCTTTAACAGGCAATTTTTTTTCAACTAAACGGACCACAGACGCATCTAAGTCGTCGTAAGCAGGTAAAAAGTCCTGATCTTTCTGATCAGGCTTTAATTCAGCCGACGGTGGTCTGGTAATAATTCGTTTCGGAATTAACTCAGTTTCTTCGTTGTATAAATTCGAAAGGGCCACGATTTGTTTTTTTGTTAAATCACCTAATGGGGCTAATCCACCACACATATCACCATACAAAGTCGCGTAACCTGTCGCATACTCTGATTTATTACCCGTTGTTAAAAGCATACTGCCACTAAAGTTAGAGTAGGCCATTAAAATTAGACCCCGTAACCGCGACTGCAGATTTTCATGCATTAAAGAAAATTCTTTTACTGAAAACTCTGCGTCTAGAATATTTTTGATAAATTCGAACATCGATTGAATCGAAATTGTTTTTAAATTGATATTTAAATTCTTTGCTAATTTTTCTGCTAATTCAAAACTTTCTTTGTGATTGAATTGAGTCGGCAGGGCAAAAAGACTAACGTTTTGCGGACCGTAAGCGTCTGCAGCTAAGCACGCCAACAAAGCTGAATCAATTCCGCCCGACAAGCCAAAGTGAACTCTTTTAAGTCCACTTTTCTTTAAGAAATCGCGCATTCCTAAAACCAAGGCTTTGCGTAACATGGCGGTTTCATTTTCAGGTTTTACTTTGGCGGTTTTATTCCAATCTTCAAGACTAGACAGCTCGAAAACATTTAAATCTTCTTCGAATGCTAAACAACTTAATTTTTTCTTACCATCAGCTGAAACTAAAAAGCTTTGTCCATCGAAAATAATTTCATCTTGCCCGCCAACGATATTGACGTACACCATGGGCGCCTTGAAATACTTAGCCGTTTGTTGAACCATAAATTCGCGCAACTTTAATTTATCGGTATAAAATGGCGATGCACTTAAATTTATGACTAAATCTACTTTTTGTCTTTTTACCTTTTGAATTGGGTTCACAACGTAGTCTGATCTTTTTTTGCCATCTTTCCAGGCCCAGATGTCTTCACAGATCGTTAAGAAAAATTTCTTTTTGCCGATCAAAAAGAAATTGTCTTTAAGGTTACCTTTTTCAATAAAGCGCGCTTCATCGAAAACGTCGCCTGTCGGGAGCAATTCTTTATGGAACGTTTTTATTAATTTGTTTTTTTGAATTAAAAAGGCCGCATTGTAATAAGGTCGCCCGATTTTATTTTTGTTTTTCTCGAACCCGCCCACAATAACGTAGATGCCTTTCGGAATTTTCGCTATCAAGGTTTTTAAGGCCTGCATTTGTTGATCAACTAAAGATTCGCGCTCAAGCAAATCGAACGGATGGTAACCGAATAAACTGGCTTCAGGAAAAATAACCAGTTCGGCTTTTTTTTCCTTCGCTCGTAAAACATAATCTAAAGATTTTTGTATGTTTTCTTCAAAACCCGCAAGGGTTGGATTAATTTGTGCTAGGGCAATTCTCATTTGATTCCTCGTTCGAGGAAATCAGGATACGCCCAGTAAAGCCATCTTGGTAGCCATGTTTGTGCGAAATCACCACTTCAGGGAATTTCCAGCAAAAATAACCATCGCCTTTATCAAAATCGGCCAACCAAAGCCCTTTAGGTTTTGCGCCTAAACGCTCTAATTTATTTTGCCATTTTTCAATGATGCGATTGATTTGATCTTGGAATTCAAAGGCACGCGCCGACTTCTTGTCGGGTAGTGCTTCAATGCAGGCCATTAAATATTTAACTTCTCGGGCTGACTCTTCTGTTAATCGATAGATCAACGGTAAAAGCTCTTGCGCCTGAGATAACGAGAAAAAGCGGACCTGATTGTGTTTTATAATTTCGATCAAAATAACCTCAATGAATGCTTTTTATTTTCGATTTCGGACAAAGATTCAACCACCATCTTTGCGATTGTATATTATTTAGATCGCGCGAAGCGTTGGCTAAATTGAAATCTGTGTTTCTATTTCTCTTGAGAGTTCATGAAATTCATCACTTGTCCTCCGAAGAACAAGAAAATCGCGATGAACATTGCGGCAATAATAAGCCATTTCATAAACGAGCCGAATGTAAAACTGTCATCATCTTGCGGTCCGACAAAGTTCGGTTTTCTTTCATACGGTTCAATTGTACTTTTTCTAGGTCCAATGCGGCCCTCTTCTTCGGCCACCGAAACGATTTTCGATGACGGAGCCCGCACAGAAACCTTTGCTCGCTTCGATATTTCGTCGGCCTGCACGCCTGTGATAGCCTTGTAGCGATCGCGACTGCCCGTCGAGCGTGATGACGTATAGAAATCCATATCGCCGCGTCTACGACCATCTTGGCCCTCATCAACGCCGGTTACTTTCACCTTATCATCGCTTCCTGAAGAAGGACCATCCGCCGTACTGACGTTACGGCCACCCGATGACCGCGAAATTTTCCCAGAACTGTAAGGTGACGAAGACCCGCCATTTTTTCCTGAAGAACTGCTCGAGACTGAACTTGATGATTTGCTAGATGTGCTTGCACTCTGTGAAGAATTTTTAGAGCTGGAGGTTGAAGCTGCATTTGAAGTTGAAGAGGTTTTTGTTGTCGATCCCGAACCACCAGAACCAGACCCTGATTCCTGCCAACCATTTCCTACGGTAAAGCCATCAAACTTAGAGTTGCAAACTTTACCGCCGCCACCGCCTGTATGATTCTTAAGATCACTATCAGCCACGTTAAAACTTGGCAACTCTCCATACTCCATTAAACATGCGGTGTATTCTCCAACGTATTTATACATGAAGGTTTCAGCGCCAGTAAAAACACCTTTTAACATAAACATCAGCGAAACGGTGACGACCACCATCAAGACGTATTCAATTGCAGCCTGTCCGCTTTGATTTCTCAAGCAGACTAAAGAAGAAGGTTGGCGTGGATTAGATTTCAATACTTGTCTCACTACAGGACTTATCGGATGATTACCTTAAGAACCAAATTCTGAGGGGCTATTTGATCCGATTTATTTTAAATTTTTTATTCTTAATCTGTCCCATTTTGAGCCATGCTCAATCTTCGACCCCTATAAGCGTACCCAGCTTTCCTTCTTTGAATAACGTAACAACCCCTACAAGCACAAATACAGGAACCACAACCGGAGTGCCAACCTATCCGCCTTTGGCCATTGATCCGCCCGCAGCAAAACCGACAGTCACAACAGACCCCGTGGCCCCACCCGTTCCCGGAGTTACCGCGCCCAAATACATCGAGTATCAATCATTTTGCCGCATGCATGAGTACGAACAAGTTCAATACTTAAGTGATACCTTAAAAGAAAAGCGTCTTCAGTTATTACAAGACAAACTAAAAGCCGAACCAGAATCGATCAAGATAAAAACACGCCTTTTAAAAGAATATGTCGACCAGAAAAAAACGAAAGAGGCCGAAGAAACCCTTCGGCAAATACGAGCCATGAAGGTTGCAACAACCGATATTCAGTACGCAGAATCTATTTTTTCATTCGGAAAATCTGATAAAAAAGCGGCGCGCGATCTATTGTTAAAAATATTACAAGACCAACCTAAAAACGTCGAAGCTCTAAAACTTTTAGCCGAAGTTCATAAGTCAGAGGCCAATTATTACGAATACACGGCTATCTATTACGACTTACTGAAGTTAACGCGCGAAAATTACGACGAACAACTTTGCGAATCATTAACTTTAGATTCTCATTATACAGAGGCTGAAAAATTTTGCGTTAAAGGCTCTTTAGAAAAAAAGAATCCAAATTTTTCTATTTATCTGGGTATCGCGGCGCGCGAAAAAGATAATTACAAAGAAGCGCAAACTCAATTCGCAAATTCATTAAAAATAAAAGAAACCGAAATGGGCCACGTCTGTAGCGGAGAAATTTCTATCCTTTTAAAAAATAATACAGCCGCCCAAGAATCCTTTAAAAAGGCTTTAGAGATTAGTTCGAAATCATTACGTGCCCAGGTCGCTTTAGCCTGGGCCTACTTCAACGACAAAAACCGCGACAAAGCCTTAGTGGCGTTTACCAACGCATGTGCCTTAAGTAAGAAATCGGTTACAGATTTACGCTTGGCCCTTAAAACTTTAATCCAAGAAAAATCAGATATGATTCGCGCTTACTCGGCCCAAACAGAGCGCTGCTTAAACAATTAAGTTAGAATTTCAAAGTAAGATTTTAAAGGTTTCTGACTATTTTCAATGACGGTTAGCTTTAACAGCTGTTGCGGTTGAGCAAGCTGACTCAATATTTCAATCGAATCAGACGTTAAAGTTAGAATTAAATTTGGAATTGAAGTACGAACGACTCGAAAATCTACAATATGAATGCCTTGCTTTAAGGCGTGATTTGCTACTTGAAAAGCTCCGGCAAAAGAATTTTCTTCAACAATGGCCAAGTGTTTCTGCACCGCTGTTTGATTTTGACTTAGATACGCTTCAATAATCTTTTCATCGACATTTTCTAAAAATGCCATATTCAAAATGTCTGACTTAAAAAAAGCCTGACATTCTTTTTCGATGAACTTCAAGGTGATTATATCATTAGATGCTAAAATTAAAACGGCACTTGTACCTAACGGGCTAACTTCAAATACATGAACGACTTCATCATCAACGAACGAGTTGATAATCTGATAAGCCGCCCCTAGCTTCGTTAAGTCAAATACCAGTAGGTTCTTAAATTCAGTCAACGATTTCTCCGATTAAGTCGTACTCCATACTGTCGGTAATTCGAACTTTAACGAATTGGCCCACGTTCGCGTGACCATCGTTAATCAACACGACCCCGTCAATTTCAGGCGCTTGCTGCGACATCCGACCTTGAACAAGAAGATCACTTTCTTCACTTAAGCCTTCAACGACAACTTCTAAGGTTTTGCCTACGAAAGCTTTGTGTTTTTCTCTAGAGATATTTTGCTGAACTTCCATTAAAGCGTCGTGACGGAAGTCTTTAATAGCTTCGTCAATTTGGTTTGGCATTTTTCCGCCCGGAGTACTTTCTTCCGGTGAATATTTAAAACAGCCAACACGGTCAAAGCGTTGCTCAGTGATAAATTTTAGAAGCTCTTCAAATTGTTCGTTCGTTTCGCCAGGGAATCCCACGATGAACTGTGTGCGAATCACAGCGTCTGGAATTTCTTTTCTGATTTTCGTTAGAACTTCGACGATCTCTTCACGAGTCATTTTACGATTCATGCTTTTTAGAACATCGTTGTTAATATGCTGTAACGGCATATCAAAGTACTTAACAAACTTAGGGTTTGTTTTAATTAGCTCGATCATTTCGTCGCTGATTCCGTCTGGATACAAATAAAGTAAGCGAATCCATCGAACGCCTTCAACTTCTGCTAAGGCTTTTAATAGCTCGATCGGGCTTTCTTTAGCTTCTTTATCTTTTCTTCTTAAGTCGAAACCATAATCTGTGAAGTCATGGCTGATGATGATTAATTCTTCAACACCGCTAGCTACTAAAAGCTTAGCTTCGTTAACGATGTTGGTAATGTGACGTGACTGTAAATTTCCACGAATTAATGGAATCGCGCAAAACGCGCAACGCTTCATGCAACCTTCAGAAATTTTTAAATAAGCACGGTGTTTTGGTTGAGAATTCACACGTGGAGTCGTCGACTCTTGAAGGTACGTAGGTAAGTTAAAGAAGGTTCTCTTTTTATCGCCACCCTCATTGTTTTTTAAAATTTTTGCGATGTTTTGAAATTCTCCAGAACCAACGAAAAGATCAGCCTCTGGCAAACCTTCAACAAGGTCATCTTTATAACGCTGAGTTAAACAACCCGCGACAACGATCTTTTTAATTTTGCCGTCTTGTTTTAATTGCGCCATGTCTAAAATTCTTTGAACGGATTCTTTTTTTGAATCTTCAACGAACCCACACGTATTAACGATCACGGTGTCTGCGCCTTCGGCGTCGCCAACAACTTCGTAACCGTCTTTCATTAAAGTGCCGGCCATAATTTCGCTATCCACCAAATTTTTAGGACAACCTAAACTAATAAAGTGAACTTTCTTTAGTGGTGTTGTCGTCGTTTCTATTGGATTCATTGGTGCATCTCCTGATCGGTTTTTAAACTCTTAAATTTGAAAGTTGATTCTGGTAATTTCTTTTTAAGGTCTAAATTTTTAAACGTGATTGTCGTTTGTGTATCAACGTCATCTGTAAACTGAATAGACTCGATGATTTTATCTTTTGTATTGATCGACAAAATGAAATTTTTTAAGGATTTAATATTTGGCTCTAATGTTAAAACCAATTGGCTTCCGTTCAAGCTCGAATCTTTAAGTTTAAAATCACTAAAGAATTTTGAAGAATTCGAAAATAAGTTGATTAAGCTTTGTAAGAAAGCGGGTTTGTCTTTTGTAATCGTTGTCACTTTGCGTGGGCCATTTTTATCAAAGTCTTGGTCTGGGTAGTCGACTAAAATAATTTTGTTGTTCGTAAAAAACAGTTCCGTTTTTTTATCTGATTCTAATTTTAAATAAATCTTACCCGACGAGTAATTGATCGTGCCTTTATTTGTTGTCTTCGTGCCTAACGTTAATTTGTTATCTAATTTTTCAAGATCGGCCGAAATAAACTTAGCGCTTGAATACTTCTGTAAAGTTTCGATCGCTAATTTTTTATGTTCTTTATTCTTTTCAGTTAGCTTTACTTTTTCGGCATCCGGTTTTGCCCCTTTGGCTTTTGCTGGCGCGGCAAAAACAGGACTTAAAAAAGTAGTAAATAGAACAAATAGTGCGAGGATCATTTTCATGTTCAGCAATATAGCAAATGCGGCTTAAGAAACAAGTACCGTATTTGAATTAGCGGTTCTATGAAATAGTGTTAGTAACGTCGCTTTTCTAACGGGCCCCAAGGCCTCGACAGATTGGATAAAGCTGCTTCCGGTTGTTAGAATGTCATCGACGACTAAGACGTGAGACCTGGCTAGCCCCAATAGATTCAAATTACGTGTAAATTGTTCATGAAGCCGTATTGTTTTGTTTAATCGCTCTGTCTTGTTTTTTCGTTTTTGCTCGCCGATCGTTTGTGTTTTGACCAGTATATCTAAGATGGGCTTTCGAAGCGCGCGGCCAAGCAATTGCGCAAAAATATGTGAATGCACAGACGTCTTTTTTGAACCAGGTATCGGAATGATGTAATCAATCTGTTCGATGTTTAAATTTTCCGCCAATTCATCAGCTGCTTTTTCGGCATAGTACATCCAAGCACCAAAACATTTATCAGACTTCATTCTGTAAACCATTTCTGAAAGCATATCACTTTCGAACGGAATCCAATTCAGTAGAAAATACGATTCAAATTTTTCTGTCAGTTGTTTCATTTTCATTTCTGAAATAGGCGCAATCTTTTTCTGATAACAGTCGTTACAGAAAAGATGATTATTTACAAAAAATGAACCGCAAGAAAGACAGATCGGATTATACAGGTATTGTTTTAAACTTTGCATTTGCATAGCTAATCGCTGTTGCAAAAGGCGGTCTTGCTTAATCGGCCACTAGTTTAATGGCACTAGATATTGTGGTACGGAATTCGGTTTATGATGGTGAAAGCACGGTAAACCTGTTCAAGCACGACCGTTTCGGCCACCAAATGATTCATAACCATGTCCGACAATGTGACCGTTACCGACGCGCTTTTTTTGATGACGTCACTGACGCCAAACGCGCCACCAATAATAAAAACGCCGCGCTTTTTACCTGAATCTTGAGCCTTAGTGATTAGCTTTGAAAAAGAAATCGAGTCGTGCTTCTGACCTTTTTCATCAAACAAAATAACAAAGTCATCGTTCGTTATTTTTTGCAAAAGACCGTCCTCTTCAAATTTGATTTTCAAAGAGGCTTGATTGCGATCAGATTTATTTGTTTTTAGATGAGTGATTTCGAATTTAGCGTAATGGTTTATCTTTTTAAAATACGTTTGTTCGGCCTGGTCGAACCAAGGTTCGGTGGCTGATTTAAAATCGTATAATGTCCACTTCATAGACGTCTAAAGCCTATTTCGTTTTGTCGGTTAAAGTAAGCTCTGTGCCTTTTTTCCAAAGGTCTTCTAAGCGGTACTCTTGACGAACGAAATCATAGAATACGTGAACGATTAAGGCGCCGTAATCGACAACAACCCAGCGACCTTCATCAACGCCTTCGATACCTAATGGATAGATATTGAATTCATCTTTAACGGCTTTCACTAAATTTTCAGCCATTGATGACGTGTGACGAGTACTTGTACCCGAAGCCACGATCGAATAATCCGTCGTTGAAGACATTTCTTTAAGATCGAAACCACGTACCGCGATTCCTTTTTTATCAAAAAGAACTTGAGCGCAAAATTCAGCAAATACTTTAAAGTCAGAAACTTTTTCTTTAGATACACGGTACAGCTTGTTTTCTTTGATATAGCTTTCTACAGCTAATGGTAAGAATTTTTCTGTTGGTCGGCCAAGGCGTAATTTTTTACGTAATTCAGACGAAGAAATATCTAAGTCATTTAAAGTAATGAATTCAACTGAACGACCCGTTTTTAACTCTAAAGTACCAAAATCGCTATCAGCAACAAATGAAGTTAAATAGTCAGGCCACTCTTTGTCGTTTTCAGGAATTTGGTAACCGGGTCTTGTTGTGACCACGATATTCACAAGTTCTAATAATTTTTTATAATCTTTCCATTCAGAGAAACTTTCAAAATTATCTGCACCGATGATTAAAAACAATTCGCTGCTTTTATGTTTTTTTAATAGTTCATTAACCGTATCGATTGTGTAGCTTTTGCCGCCGCGCTTAAGTTCCGTATCATCGATAAAGAACGCGTCGCCGTAAGAACTAAAAGCCGCTTTTGCCATACCTAAGCGGTGTTCCGCTGCCGGAGCATCAGTCGGAATTTTTAAAGGATTTTGACTGTTAGGAATAATATGGATTTTATCAAAACCCATTTTTTTCTGAACTGTAGTTAAACTGTTAACGTGACCATTGTGTGGAGGATTGAAACTGCCACCGAAAATACCGATTTTCATATTATTCTAATTCCTTTTATAAAGACTCAGCTTGAGAATTTTTGTCTTCATCTTCTGCTTCTTTAGATTTTAAAATTTTGTTGCCGACAGTTTTCAAAAACTCTTGCAAGTTTTTGCCCGTGATGGCGCTGATCGCGTAAACTTCAACGCCGTACTTCTTTTTAAACTGAGATTTAAACTTTTCAACCTGTTCAGGCGAAAGCTGATCAATTTTGTTTAAAACTACAATCTGTTCGCGATTCGACAAGGCAAAGAATTCTTCTTTGTCTTTATTCATTTCGTCGTACATCGTTAATTCGTAATTGATATCTTCAAAGTCATTCATTGGGTCACGACCGCTGATGCCTGACACGTCAACGATGTGAATGAATAAACGTGTGCGTTCGATATGTTTTAAGAACTGAATCCCCAAACCAACGCCGGCATGCGCCCCTTTAATCAAACCCGGAATATCGGCAACAACGAAGTTACTGTAGTCCCCAACGTTAACCACACCCAATTGCGGTGTTAGTGTTGTAAATGGATAATCGGCGATTTTTGGTTTTGCCGCGCTGATTTTTGAAATCAAAGTTGATTTACCGGCGTTTGGAAATCCGATGATTCCGACGTCGGCGATTAGTTTTAATTCTAAAGCAATATCTAGCGTATGGCTTTCTTCGCCAGGTTGCGCGTGTTCTGGGGCTTGGTTCACACTGTTCTTAAAGAAAGTGTTTCCTTTGCCGCCGCGGCCACCGAATAGAATTGTTTCTTGCGTGTTTTTATTTAAGTCGAAAAGAATTTCGCCTTCTAAATTACGAATGATGGTACCTTCAGGAACGATCAAAACTAAATCTGCACCGTCTTGACCCGTGCAATTATCAC
Organism: Bdellovibrio sp.; assembly: GCA_014376935.1. Taxonomy (GTDB): domain Bacteria; phylum Bdellovibrionota; class Bdellovibrionia; order Bdellovibrionales; family Bdellovibrionaceae; genus Pseudobdellovibrio. The sequence continues at coordinate 13,972 of JACMQO010000075.1, read as the reverse complement.
GAGCACCCGCTTGGCCATTGCCCGCATTGTATTTACGGTTATTTTTGAAATCGCCTAACGTATTAATATGGCGAGATGTTTTGAAAATAACGTTACCGCCACGTCCACCATCCCCACCATCTGGGCCCCCACGAGGAGTTCCTGATTCACGGCGAAAATTGACAGCACCCGGACCACCGTGGCCAGATGTGATTGTTATTTTAACTTCATCTACAAATTTCATAATGGTTTTTCTTTAGCACTTGCTGATTAGGTTGCACAAAACAAAAGGAGCCGAATGGCTCCTTTATGTAGAAACAACAATTTTATATTGTTACTGAATTATGCTGCTACTGCTGCTGGGTTTGCAGTTGTCGCTGGGTAAACGCTGATTTTGAATTTATCTTTTGAAAATCTTTCAAACTTAACGTGACCTTCAATGACTGCGTAGATCGTGAAATCCCGACCAATCTTAACGTTTGAGCCTGTGTGGAACTTAGTTCCGCGCTGACGAACGATGATTGTTCCTGATTTTACTAACTGACCGCCGAAACGCTTAACACCCAATCTTTTCGACTGTGAATCGCGTCCATTCTTGGTACTACCGCCTGCTTTCTTCGATGCCATATTTACTCCGTATTCTAATTAAATTAATTAAAGTTAAGTATTAATTACTTTTTAGCTTTTTTAGCCGTTGCTTTTTTTGTCGCTTTTTTCGCAGATTTTTTTACTGCACGCTTAGAAGCTACTTTCTTCTTAGCAGGAGCTTTTTTAGCAACTTTTTTCTTAGCTACAGCTTTTTTTGCTGCTGGCTTGTTGGCCTCAACTGATTCAGGAGAAGATCCAACGTTAGCTTCAGCGCGAGCTCGGCTGTCTAAGATTTTTTGATCAACGCGTTCAATACGTAAAGCCGCCATATCTTTAACTAGTGGTTTAGAATCTGTTTTAGAAACTTGACCATCTGGTGACGTGATTGATTTAACGAAAATTTCGGTGAAATCTTGTTTGTGAGTTCCGAATTTTCTGTAACCTTGACGACGTTTCTTTTTGAAAACGAATACTTTGCGAGTACGTGCTTGTTTCGTTACGACAACAGTTACTAGTGCGTTCTTAACAAGTGGAGTTCCAACATGTGCTTTATCGCCACCAACCATTAAAACTTCAGAGATCGTAAATTCTGAACCTAAATCGTGATCTAATTTTTCAATTTGTAATACATCGCCAGCTTGAACTTTGTATTGCTTACCGCCGGTCTTAATAATAGCGTACATTTTTCCTCCGCTTGATTTTCTTTTTGTCTAGATGACAGAATTTGTTTTTTTGCCATTTCTTAGGCAGTCCTGTCAATGTGATTTCGAACTTTTTAAGACAAATCAGTCTTCCACAAGTTTTTCCAGATTCAAATTTTTAAGATTCGTTTTCAGAAAACCTAGACCTGCCCGCCTTTTCGGCTGTTTCGTCAGTTATATCAGCTAGTTACTACTCCTGAAAGATTTCGTACTGTTCAGTGTGATAATTAGGCTCTATTTTAAAGGCAATTGTTCGACCCAAACGCTTTTCAAGTATTTCTAGGGTTTCAGACTCAACTTCATAAACCCAGTCCACGATCGCGGAATGGCAATGGATGATTACGCCTTTTTTCTTTGAGTTGTCGGCCATACTGATTTCGCGTTCTAATTCGCGGAAAATTTCGTTCGCGACCGTGCCTTTACGCTTAATGTAGCCTTTGCCGTCGCAGTAACTGCACGGTTCGCACAAGGTCTTTACTAAGCTTGGACGAATACGTTTTCTAGTCATTTCAACTAAACCTAGTTCAGACATCGAAGTGACGTTCGTGCGACTGCGATCTTTTTTTAACTCTTCAACCATCGCTGATAAAACTTGTTCGCGGTGAACTTGTTTTTCCATGTCGATGAAATCGATAATGATAATGCCGCCCGCGTTTCGTACGCGCAGTTGGTGGGCGATTTCTTTTACTGCTTCTAAGTTTGTTTTTAAAATTGTGTCTTCTAAATCTTTTTTACCAACAAAACGGCCCGTGTTTACGTCGACAACGACTAATGCCTCGGCTTCATCGAATACGATGTAGCCGCCCGATTTAAGCCAAACTTTTCTTTCCATCGCGCGCGAAATTTCTAAGTCGATGTCGTATAGATCAAACAGTGGTTTACGCTCTTCATACATGATGATGTTTTGGCGGTACTTCGGCATCAATTGCGTGACGAATTTTGAAACTTTTTTGTAAACTTCGACGTCATCTACCCACACGGTGGTGACTTGTTCGCTCATTAGATCGCGAAGCGCGCGAAGTTCAACATCCAGTTCAGCGTGAACGCTGCCCGCGGTTTTCTTTTTCTCGTAACTTTTTTGGATTTCTTTTCCTAAGCGGTCTAAGTATTCGATGTCGGCCCGTAAGGATTCTTCGGTCGCGCCTTCGGAGGCTGTTCTGACGATGACTCCGCCGCTAGGGTTTATTTTTTGGATGATCTTTTTTAAGCGCTCTTTTTCATCTTCGTCTTCGATTTTTCTAGAGATGCCGGTGTGTTTGATATACGGCATGTAGACGACGCCGCGACCGGGCAACGAAATGTGCGTGGTGATGCGGGCGCCTTTTGTTCCGAGTGGATCTTTTGCGACTTGCACCATAAGGTGATCGCCTTCTTTGATCAGGTCTTGGATCGGCGTTTTGATGTCGCGTGACGGCCTAGATGAATCTTCGTTTTCAGTGTTTGATTCTGAGTCGTTTTCGTCGTGTTCGAAGAATTCTTTGCCTTCTTCTGTTAAAATATCTCCTACGTACAGGAATGCGGCTTTATCTAAGCCGATATCAACAAAGGCGGCTTGCATGCCGGGTAAAACGCGCGTGACGACCCCACGGTGAATTGTGCCGACCAGGGTTGGGGATGTTTTGCGTTCGATCTTAAGGTCCATCAGGACGCCGGCTTCGACGTAAGCGACGCGGGTCTCGTGGGATCTGACATTAATTAGAATTTCGGCGGCCATAAAACCTTTCGCGGAAAACCCTGCTTGTCATGTGCATTTCTACAATTAGACCTTGGGCTTGTTGAATAATGATCCATTCATACCGAAGAAACGTAGGATAAGCAATTTTGGAGAATTCAAATGGCTACAATAGATGATCTGTTTCGATTAATGGTAGAGCAAAAAGCGTCAGATTTACATCTGACATCTGGCGCTCCGCCCTATTTACGACTGCACGGCGAAATGCATCCGTTGAACTATCGCGAATTATCCAATCAAGATATTCAGGGTTTAATCTTTGAAATCCTGAATGAAAAACAAAAGAAAGCCTTCGTTGAAAAATGGGAGCTGGATTTTGCCTACGTTGTCGAGGGTTTAGGTCGCTTTCGTTGCAATATCTTTATGCAAAGAAAAGGCTTAGGAGCGGTTTTCCGTCAGATTCCTGAAAAAATTAAAACTGCGGCCGAACTAAATTTACCTCAATCCATTTTAGATATGGTTGATATCGATCGTGGCTTGATTCTAGTAACGGGTCCAACCGGTTCTGGTAAATCAACAACGCTTGCGGCGATGATTCATCATATTAATGCCAATCGTGAGGGTCATATTCTAACCGTTGAAGATCCGATCGAGTTCGTGCATCCCAACCTTAAATGTTTAGTGAACCAACGTGAAGTTGGATCGCACACCAAATCTTTCGGTAATGCACTGAAAGCCGCACTTCGTGAAGATCCAGATATTATTCTGGTGGGTGAGCTTCGTGACTTAGAAACTATTTCGTTAGCGTTAACTGCGGCCGAAACAGGTCACTTAGTTTTCGCGACTCTTCATACGAATTCAGCGGCGAAAACTATCGATCGTATCATCGACGTTTTTCCGTCAGGTCAACAATCACAAATTCGCGCCATGTTAGCCGAGTCTTTACGCGGCGTTGTCGCGCAAACTTTGTTTACTCGGGCGGATGGTCAAGGCCGCGCAGCGGCGTTTGAAATTATGAAGGGCACAAAAGCCATTTCGAATTTAATTCGTGAAGGCAAGATCCATCAAATTCCATCAATTATTCAAACAAGCGCCAGCCAAGGTATGATTCTATTCGAGAAATACATTGAGGATCTTGTTAAGAAAGGTCTTGTTAAGCCTGCGGATGCGAAAACATTCTTAGGAAAAGACGAGCCGCAAAGCGGGCCACCACAAAACGTGGCCGGTAAAAAGGCATCTTAGCCGTATAATTTTACGGCTTTCTTGCTAATTTAAATAGTTTCATTGATTGAAAATTAAAAAGGCTTTAATTTTCTTAAATGACAGATATCTCTATTGTTAAACCAAAAAGTATTGCCTCGTTTATTGATCACACTCTTTTAAAACCAGAGGCCACGAAAAAAGATATTCGCGTTCTTTGCGAAGAAGCCGTGGCCCATCAGTTTTATGCCGTCTGCGTGAATTCAGCCATGTTATCGACGTGCCGTGAAATTTTAAAAAACACCAAAGTTAAAATTGCCAGCGTCGTTGGGTTTCCATTAGGGGCCTGCGAATCATCTGTAAAATCTTACGAAACGACCCGGGCGTTTAATTTGGGTGCAAACGAAGTTGATATGGTTTTAAATATCGGCGCGCTTAAGGGTGGCGACTTTGATTACGTTGAAAAAGAAATTACCGAAGTCGTGCGTGCGGCTGAAGGCAACATCGTCAAAGTTATTCTAGAGACATCTTTATTAACTCAAGACGAAAAAATGAAAGCTTGCGAAATTTCTTTAGCGGCCGGAGCTCACTTTGTAAAAACGTCGACCGGATTTGGCGGCGGTGGCGCAACGGTTGAAGATATTTTATTGATGAAAAAAATTGTAGGAACGAAAGCCGCGGTTAAGGCCAGTGGTGGTATTAAAAATTACGAACAAGCATTAGCTTTGATCGAAGCTGGTGCCACCCGCCTAGGAACAAGTTCGGGTGTGTTACTTGTTTCGGGGCAAGAAGCTAAGGGTGGATACTAATTATGTATTTTCCGGCAGAAATTATTAAAAAAAAACGAAACAAGTATGAATTAACCGCAGAAGAAATTGAATTCTTCATCATGTCTTACACGCGCGGTGAAATTCCTGACTATCAAATGTCAGCTTTATTGATGGCCATTTTTTTTAACGGCATGACCACAACTGAAACGGTGACGTTAACGAAAACAATGCTTCATTCGGGCGTTGTTGTTGATACGTCATCGATTGACGGTTTTAAAACAGATAAGCATTCAACGGGTGGCGTGGGTGACAAAACCAGTTTGATTTTAGGCCCGGTCGTCGCGGCCGCTGGCGTTTACGTTCCGATGATATCGGGTCGTGGTTTAGGTCACACGGGTGGAACTTTAGATAAATTAGAAAGTATTCCTGGTTTTAATACCCAACAAAGTTTAGAAAAATTTATTGAACTGACTAAAAAAATTGGAACTTGCTTTATCGGTCAAACAAAAGATATTTGCCCGGCTGATAAAAAAATCTATGCCCTACGTGATGTAACGGCCACGGTTGAAAGTCTTCCGTTAATTTGCGCTAGCATTATGTCAAAGAAAATGGCTGAAGGTATCGACGGCCTTGTGCTTGACGTTAAGTTTGGTTCGGGCGCGTTCATGAAAACCCCGGCCAAAGCCAAAGAGTTAGCGCAAGCGCTTATGGCCATCGGTCAAGGTTACGGTAAAAAAGTTGTCGCGATGTTAACGTCGATGGAACAGCCTTTAGGTCGATTTTCAGGAAACTCTTTAGAAGTTTTTGAATGTCTTGAGATCATGAAGAATAAAAAATTTATTTCTGCTGACGGTATCGACCTTTACGAAGACACGCGTGAACTTTCTTTGCAGCTTTCGGCGCACATGATTTTTATGTCTGGCAAAACGGCATCTTTGGCTGACGCTTATAATTTAGCGGCCGAAATGTTAGTATCAGGTAAAGCTTTGAAAAAGTTTGAAGAAATGTGTGCCGCGCAAGGTGGCGATATTCATAAATTACCAAGTGCTAAAAATAAATCAGCCGTGGTTCAGACAAAGGCCTCTGGTTTTCTACAAGCTTACAACGTTGAAAAAATTGGTTTAGCTGGCATTTGTCTACGTGCCGGCCGTCAAAAAACAGATGACGTTTTAAATTTAGTCTCGGGCATTGAGTTTCACAAAAAGATCGGCGATCCGATCAATATGAATGATGTTATCTTCACGATTCATGGCGATGAACCACAGCTTTTCAAAGAGGCTGAAGACTTACTCCAAACATGCTTTGAAATTTCATTGCAAAAGCCAGCACCCCACGTTTTGATAAAAGAAACCCTACTGTAAATCCGTAGAACAAAAAGGATAAAAAATGAATGTAATTCAAAAGCTGACTGAAACTGTCAACTTTATTAAAACGAAAACAAAATCAAAACCTAGAATCGGTATCATTTTAGGTTCAGGTCTTGGTCACTTCGTGCAACACATGCAAGTCGAATGCACTTTGCCGTTTAACGAAATACCAAATTTCATTCCGCCGACGGTTGAAGGTCACTCAGGTAATTTAATTTTTGGTAAAATCGGCAATGCCGAATTGGTGGTCCTTCAAGGTCGCCTTCACTACTATGAAGGCCACACCATGGAAACCGTCGTGTTTCCGGCACGGACGATGGCTTTGCTTGGAATTGAAATTTTAGTTGTTACAAACTCTGCAGGTGGTTACGGCGACGGCATGAATGCCGGCGATTTCATGTTGATCGAAGATCATATCAATATGATGGGAACGAATCCATTAATGGGCCCGAACATTAAAGAGCTTGGCCCCCGCTTTCCGGATATGACCGAAGCTTACGACCGTAAATTAATTGAAATAGCTGAACGCATTTTACGCGCACAAAAAACATTCTCTCATAAAGGGATCTATGTCGGCGTTACTGGACCTACTTACGAAACCCCCTCAGAGATTAAAATGTTTAAAGCACTTGGCGGTAAAGCCGTCGGTATGTCGACCGTTCCAGAAGTCATTGCGGCTAATCATTTAGGTATCCGCGTGGCCGCGATTTCTTGCATTACAAATTTAGCGGCCGGTATTTCAAAAGAAAAATTAACGCACGTTGAAGTGACTGAAACGGCCAAAAAAGTTGAACAAAAGTTTTGTAATTTTTTAACCGAATTCGTTGTGAAGATCTAATCGGCTATATGCCTTCCTATCTACCGCGCCTAGACCATCGTTCAGGTGGTCCGCGCGTCTAGACTAAAACCCGACTCAAAATAATACAAAAAACTCCGATGTACTAACCAATGCATGGCCCCTAAAGAGTCTTAATTCAAAGATTCAAATTACATGCAAGGAAGTCAACATGGATGTTGTCAAAGCCGCAGTAGCCGTGCCTCTTATGGTATTGGGTTTATTACTATCTGGGTGTAGCGGCACCAAAACGGCCGACTCTGTGATGACTTCGGCATCAAGCCAGTGCGGCGGCCAGACGATGGAAAATCGTTTCATCGTTCAATGGGAAGATGGATCTTTTTCTGTTGAAAGCGGAAAAAGCAAAGACGAATTTCGCGACAGCTTTGTTACGCAAAATTTAGCTCTGATTAAGCACGTCGATGCCGATCAAAAAATTCAATTACCTAATCAAAATGATTTACGTGTCAATGCAACGGCTGATGTTGGCGCTTTAGCTACCGGAACTTTAAACTGGGGTCCGGCGATGATCCAAGCGTCAGCGCTATGGAGCAAAAACATTAAGGGCGATGGTATTGCTGTGGCCGTTATTGATGGAATGGTTGACGTAACGAATACTCAGTTAAGACCCAACATCTTAATTAATCCGAACGAAATTCCAAATAACGGAATTGACGACGATAATAATGGTTACATTGATGATGTTTACGGAATTCAAGTTAATGCCGGAACAAACGACCCTACAAAAAACAAACACGGATCGCACGTTGCAGGAACTATCGCTGCGGATTCAACCGTAGGCCCCGTTCAAGGCGTTGCTCCGCGAGCTAAAATTATTCCGGCCCAGTTTATTGATAATGACGGTGGCGGCTCAGTGGGTGATGGAATCATTGCTATGAACTACGCAGCCACACGTGGGGCGAAGATTATGAATATGAGCTGGGGTGGGTCTCCGTGTATTCCGAATTTACAGGCCGCGATGAATTCTTTATCGAACCAAGGTGTTCTATTAATTACAGCTTCGGGAAATGAAGGCGAAAACGTTGATTACACGCCGTCTTACCCTTCAGCTTTTAACTTATATAATCAAATCAACGTGGCGGCTTCGACGATTGATGACTTTATGATTTATTTTTCGAACTTTGGTCAAAAAAGTGTGCACGTGGCGGCACCAGGAGTCGATATTTATTCGACGGTACCGGGCAATCAGGTTGAATCGATGAGCGGAACTAGCATGGCATCGCCGATGACAGCGGGCGCGGCCGCTTTATTGTGGAGTGCTTTCCCAACCGCTACGGCGCAACAGGTAAAGCAAGCTTTACTTAAGGGCGTTGATGTCACTGCCGGTCACGAATTTCAAGTTTCAACACACGGTCGCATCAATGTGAATAAATCCTATACGATTTTAAAATCAATGTTAGGCTTATAGTTCGTGTTATGAAAACCACCACCGTTCTGTTTTCTATTTTAATATTTGTATCGACGTCTGCTTTTGCAGACCCTTTGCGTTTTGCTGTATCAACCGAATTACAAAGTTTTTATTTAAATCCGAAAAATTCTTCAAATCTTTTTTCTAAATACGAATTTAAAACTTTCGGCCAATACGATTTAACTAAGAACTTAAGTTTTAAGGCAGACATGTCGGTGAATTATGTTCAACTTTCTTCAAAGCAGGATCAAAAACAGACGGTTTTTAATCCGAATGAATTAGGTTTTAAGGGATCTTTAGGGATTTTTGATTACCAATTGGGTTCTTGGACTGTTGTGCCTGAGGGAACAGATTTAAATAATATCTTTGATGTTGTTCACGCTAAAGATTACCGCCAACCGTTCGCCTCTGAAAATTTGGCTTCGACTGGAATTTTGATTAAGTCACACGCCTTTAATTTTGATTACAGTCTGTTTTATATTCCAACAAATCGTAAATCGATCTTACCGGACACGCAGTCGCCTTGGTGGCCGCGTACAGATACCTTTCCGATTCAAAGCAACAGCGGCACTTTCTATTTACCAGACAACACCACTTATCTTTACCGTAACGAAACAGACGTTAAAAAACCTTTCGCCGATAATTTTGGCGCGACCGGCAAACTTTCATTTAGTTTTATCGACTTTCATTTGTTCTATTTTTCGGGGGCTAATCAAATTCCACAAATTTCTCCGCATATCACGGTGGATACGATTTCTTTGACGCCGTTAATTGGTAATATTAGGGGTCCGATCGATATTGATTTAGCTTGGATCAAGTCAGAACACTTGGGTGGCGGATTTTCTTCTACGCTGGGTCCGGTCATTGTAAAATCATTTTGTAAAAACGAAAAAGATTTTTACGCCGATGAAACTTCACCCTCGACCAGCTGTACGGCGGCTGTTGAAAGTGGATTTAATATTTACAAAAGTACTTTTCATTATTTCTTACAGGTGAATCGGCTTTGGCGCGAACATGATGTTAGTAAAGAGCTTGAAACTTTACTTGGTTTCTTTGATAAATCGACGGCGCTGGGTTTTTTAGTGGATGTGGGTTCAGAAAGTAATTTATCTGGGGCAGTCATATATAATGAGAAAAGCCCTTCTGTTTTAAGCTCACTTCATTACGAAATAAATTGGACCGATCGATTTAAAACAAATTTAGCGGTGAATGTTTTAACTGTCGGAAATGAGCCACTCACGAAGTCTTACGATGCCACCGACAATGTCAGCTTAAAATTAAGTTACAACTTCTAAGTCGCCTATTTCAGTTGAACAAACAGTGTTTCGGGCGTAATCAGCTTGATATTTTTGATGTTCGCCGGATTCAGCATGTCATTACCTTTTACCAACAAGGCGATTTGCTCTTGTAAGTAAGCCTGCAGTGTCGAAGTCACTAAACCTGTCGAAATGCGTTTCGAGCGACCGGACCACTTTAAAAATTCGGGATCATTCTGACCGACGATCGAGTTAATTTTGACGGCACTTGGATTTAAACCCACATCAGTTTGTAAGTTAAACGTCGCTATATTTCTAAGAGGCTCTTTGGCTTGTGCCCAGCTGTAAGAGTTAATTGAAAATCTCAACTTAGTAACATCTGTTAATTTAAGCTCTTTGATCTCTGAAACAAATTGCATCTGAAAACATTTTTGAAATGCTTTTAAAGCTGGCCATACGAAAAATTGAGTCCACCGAGAGCACGTTAGTTTTTCTAAGGCCTCGTTACCGACAGATAAAATCGGCGCTTTTGCAATCTGAGCGTTTAAGTTAACAAGCAAGGTTTTTTCAAGCTCGGCCTTTTTAAATAGGGCCGCCGGTTTGTCTGACTTTGAAAGCTCTGCAATTTCGCTGGCTGAAAAAGCTGTTAGGGCCGCTTCACCGACATACATCCACAATTTATTTTGGGCGTCGATCGAAAGGCTAACTTTAACGTCGCTTGATTTACTTTCTACAAAGTAATTTGCGACATTTTTAATGTTTGTGCTTAATTGCTGGCTGATCTGGTCCGTTAAAATTTGTCTTAACTGGGTATCAAACAATTGCGCGCGTAGAATCGCCAAGATTCTGGCTTGAACTTCTTGTTGAAGACCCGCGATTGAAGAATCGCACCCTTCAAGCTTTGTATCTAAGTTCAAAGTTTCGAAATTTGTCGTTAAGTGCAGAACCTGAAAGTTCTTATCAACCTGAACCGAAACACCCTGAGTGGAGGCGACAGATACAGTTAATGAACTACATACGGCGTTCAACGTCACGGTTGCACTACCAAAGCCTAGGTCTTGCTCTGTGACTACATGAATTTGCAAATTTTTAGCGACCGCTTGCGCGCTATTTAAAGAGACGTCCATGTTAAATAAACCCAACTGGCTATCTGGCTTTAAGTTTAATACCGTAAACCGTCCGCTAAAGTTGACTTGATCTGAGACAACTTGGCCTTTTAGGAAGTTAAATGAAGTGGCTTGCGAAAAGCTATTCGTCGTTTGGCCCACCGAAGAATTAAATTTAGAAATCCAAGCATCAGCGGGAACCATCGCCACAGATTGCGCGCGTAGATCTGGACTCAGAATGAAGAACATTAACGCCGAAATAGAACCTGTCAGTTTTAAGAAATTTTTCATAAGATACTAGACCTTTCGGTAGGATGTAGATGCGGCTTAATAGAAAAGCGAAACTAATGATTAGATTTTTCAGGTTCAAAGCTTTGAAAAATGTATTTCTTTTTAACACTGTGATGGGTGTGTTTTGTTTTGTCATATTTTTGTTCGCTATTGTGTCAACTTTCAATTTGAAAACTGAATATTCTTTAAAACAATTTTATCCGACAAATCACCCGCTACTTGTCCAGGAAGATCACTTAAGAAATCTATTTCAAGCCGAAAAAAACCTATCGGTCTTGTTAGTTTTGAAAACTAAAAATGGTTCTAGCTGGTTAGATAATCACAACTACGCATTATTAAAAACAATACAATTAAACTTTCAAAAAAATTCAGATTTAAAATCAGTGGTTTCTTTAGCTTCCATTCAAGGGGCTTCAACGTCATCTGAGGAAATCTCTGTAGGTTACTTATTTGATGGGTTAAGCTTAGACGAAAGAAAAAAATTAGCCGCAACCCACCCCTTCGTCAAACCACACCTATTAGTTAACGATGAGTCGGCCACCTTATTAGTTTTAAATTTAAAAGAAGCTAATTCTTTAGAAATTTACGACTACGCTCAAAGTTTAAAAACCTATTTTTCTAAAAATTTTCCGACCATTACCGTTGATTACGGTGGTTTACCGGCGGTACAAGCGGATCTAAGTGTCTTATTGAAAAAAGAAATGCTTCGTTCTGTTGTGATTGGCTTTTTTATATTTTTAGCCGGTTTACTTCTTATCTATAAAAAACCCATTGCCGTTATTCCGGTTGTCATCACGCTTATCTTTGTGAACGTTGTGGTGCTGGGGCTTTTATCTGCTTTCGGCGTTCCAATTAACGTTTTACTAAGCACGCTACCCATTTTGATTACGCTGGATGTGATTTCATTGGTGATTCACACACAGTCCCATTTTCAAAAAAGTGGAAATGTCTTTAAGACATATAAAGCTCTTTTTTGGGAAAATCTTTTGGCGGCGGCCACAACGGGTATGGGATTTTTGATTTTAAAAACGTCTCCGTCGGCGCTTATTCAAAATTATGGATTGATCGTTGCCGTTAGTTCGGTGGCGGTTTGGGTTTTAGTTCATTTAGTTACAATTCCGATATTAGGATTTTTTCCGAATGTGGAATTCAGAGATTGGATTCATCGGCCCGCCTACTGGGCGTTGTGGTCGCTACGAAATCGCAAATTAGTTTTAACGACTTCGGCTTTTATTTTTGTTTTCGGTTTCTATAGTTTAACAAAGATTAATTGGAACGCGAAAATTCTAGATGACCTGCCCGAGCATCAAAACACGCGTGAGACGACTGAATATATTGATAAAAATTTCGGTGGAACATTAGAGGCGAACTTTGTCATCACCACGAAAGGTGGATGGCAAAAGACAGATGCCTTACGAAAGCTTGATAACGTGATCAGCAAAATCAAAGTCTTACCTAGCGTAGGTTCCGTTGTTTCGGTGAATGATTTTTACAAATCCTTATCTGGCAGCAGTAAGCAGCGCTTGCCCGCTTCGAACTCTGAGCTGGCAGAAAAAAACTTTATGTTTTCACTTTCGGCGTCTAATCCTATTGATAAATTTGTCTCTGAAGATACTAAAAATTTACTGGTTCAAGTTCGCTTTAAAGATAAAGCTTCGAATGTTATTCAAGGGACTAAAGCCAGTGTTTTAAATGTGATTAAAAAAGAATTTCCAAATTCTAAAATTTCTTTTTTTGGTTTTGGTACCCAATATCATGCGATCAACCAAGAGATCTCAAAAGATTTAGTTTTTAGTTTTTGGCATGCCCTTGTCGCCATCGGATTGTTGTTAGCTGTTGTTTTCAAGTCTTGGCGTTGGGCTTTGATGGCCTGTTTACCAAATTTAATTCCACCTTTAGTTTTATTGATTTGGCTGAACGTGAATCAAATTTCTTTAAAACCAAGTGTTGCTATTATTTTTTCGATTGCCATTGGTCTAGCTTTTACAAATACCGTTTATATCGTTGGCCGCATTTTAAAGCTGCAGCGCGCGCACAAATACAAAAATTATTTTCCTTTGAAAAAAGCCCTGATTGAAGAATCGAACCCTTGTCTGTTAGCGACAACATTGGTTATTCTAGGGTTCTCGGTTTTTTTATTTTCGTATTTTGGAATGAACCGAGTTTTTGGACAATATATGATTCTATCTGTGGTGGCCGCTATGTTTGGAGACCTTATTTTTCTTCCAAGTTTTTTACAACAGTTCAAACGTTACTTTACGATCTTAGCGATTGTGGGTCTTTCGTTTCATGTTTCAAAATCTTACGCGGCAACGAATGACGCTGAAGTTCTTTTAAAAAAGGCTCAATCACTATTGGTCTCGAAAGACGATTCGGCACAAATTTCGATGCAAATCATCGAAGCGAACGGCTCTAAAAAAGAGCGCCAAATCACGATCAAACGAAAATATTCGAACAAAAAGAATCAAGTTCTAGTTAAAATTCAAAAACCATCTGATCAAAAAGGCGCGGGCCTTTTAAGCGTGATTGAAGATGGATCTGAACAACAGTGGCTCTACTTACCAAGTTCTAAGCAGGTGCGCCGTTTTGTATCTAAAAACAAACAAGAGGGCGTCTTGGGCTCTGAACTTAGCCCGCAAGACTTAGATTTAAATACGGCTAAGGCGGCGCAAGTCACTTTTTTAAGAAACACTAAGGTTGGAAACGTTGACGTGACGATGATCGAGATCAAATCGAACTCGAACGAGACTCAATATTTAAAAGCCGTTGTCTGGATTG
>JACMQO010000009.1 GCA_014376935.1 Bdellovibrio sp. | reverse complement strand
CCTGAAATTCCTAAAAGCGAAGTTGTCAGGGGCATCGTCTTTAAGACGATTAAATTAACGAAACCACCGATCACTAAACCCGTCGCCGGAAAAAGCATCGCCCCATAGTAGCCGTACAAAAGAAAAGTCAGCGGAATAAATAAGAATGCATTACTGATTAAATGTTCGGAATCGGCATGGGCCAATAGGGTCGTCCACGCGCGCCAGTAGTTGTGTTTTTCAAAAACGAATTCCGGCGAAGCAATTAAATTGATATCGGCTTGAAATAAACCCGCTAGAACGAAGTAGCTAGTAACGAAAACAAGTAAAGTCATGCCCAGCGTGACAAAGACCGCTTTCGGGTTCGGACGTCTTGTCAGCCAATTTTCGTGAATAACCTGAATGGGTTCCATCACTAAAGTATGGGGTTGATTTAAGCGTTAACAAGGCGGGTTTAAACATTATTTTTTGTCTAATAATTACAGGTACTTGACGACTGTAAAAACGATATCATACTTAAAGATATTAAGGCATATTAGATAGAAAGATTTAAGAGGAGATTTTATGTCAAACCCCGTGTTGAATGAAAAAACATTAAATAAGATACAAGATTTTGGCGCGACCGAAAAAATGACGATGGAAGGCACGATGAATAAGTCGGGACTTCTGATTTTGTTAACGATCGCCGGTGCTTACATTGGTTGGAATACGCCATCTCCGTTGATGTTGATTGTTTCGTTCATAGCGACTTTGGTTTTAGTTTTTTTGATTAGCTTTAAGCCAGAGCGTGCTGCTTATTTGTCGCAACCCTATGCTTTGATGGAAGGGATGATTTTAGGAACAATCTCTTCGATGTATTCGGTTCGTTATCCAGGAATTGTTTCAAACGCGTTGATGTTGACGATCAGTTGTTTGGTTTTAATGTTAGGTTTGTACCGGTTCAAAATTATTCGCGTCACTGAAAAAGTAAAGTCCGTCATTATGGGAGCCACGCTAGCGATTTGTTTAACTTACGTCGTGTCGATGATTATGGGATTTTTTGGATCTAGCATTCCGATGATTCACGAAAGTTCTCCGATGGGAATTGGCTTTTCGGTATTAGTTGTGGGTGTTGCAGCCTTTAACTTACTTCTAGACTTTGATTTTATCGAGCAAGCCTACCAACGTGGAGCTCCGAAGTATATGGAGTGGTACGGTGGTTTTGCGTTGCTTGTTACCATTGTTTGGTTGTACTTAGAAATTCTTCGACTGCTTTCTAAATTGAATAAGAAGTAATTCGATTTTAGAAATTTAGAATTAAAAATTAATAAGTTGAAAACTAAAAAAGACGGCGTTTTAAACGCCGTCTTTTATTTTTGGACGAATCAAAGTGTATTCGTACATTGCGTTGATGATATGATACAAAGAGCTGGCTTTAGGATCTTGTTTGCTGAATTCTCCAGTTTCTAAGATCATATCCTGCCAAAGACCCTGAACGGGTAAATTAAAATACCCGAATAAAGCCGTTAAAGCCTGGTCAGCAGATTTCGCAAAGCTTGGTTGATCAGAAGGGTGGGCTTCAAGGCCCAGCTTAACCGCGGCCTTAATGCGTTCGCATTGCGGCCAAAAACGTGAGCTGCGTTTTTTAACTGTAAAATTGCTGTAGACTTCATCGACGGCTAAATGATTTTCGTTAATGCCGTAGTGATCAGCCAGCTTATAAATTGAATGACGTAATGATTTTGAATCGATTCCAGATAGGTCTTGGTACCAAGCCATCAACCAAGCCCATTCATAGTGATGGCCGGGTTCAAAAATAAAACAGCCATTTGATTCTAATTGCTGTGTCCATCCTTCGTTGAAGTGTTCGCACAAAGCCCCTGATTTAGGATCGATAAATTTCGTTCGACACAATTCAAAAAGTTCAAAGGCTAAAGCCTTCCATTCAGGGGCCGTATCAATTTGTAACCACGTTAATGCGGCTTCGAATAAATGCATATGGGGATTTGATTGGTATAAAGTTTGACCGGCTTTAATCTCGGTGTAGCCGCCGCCCGGTGCCTGGCGTTCGGACTTTAAGTAACTCAATAAACGAAGCGCGTGTTTTTTGTAATTCTTATCACGGGTTGTTTCAAAACCACAACCTAAAGCAAATAGCGCAAACGCTTGCGTGTAAAGATCTTGATCTAAATTGTGGGGATGCCCGTCAACACCAACAGCATGAATGGCTGAACCATTTTCTTGTAAATAATTTTGAATTAAATAATGAACGCCACCCTGAACGATCGCGTTTGATTTTGACACATCCATCAATTTTAATTTTGCGGCGGTTTGAAAAGAGTAAATTTGACGGGCTTGCACAAGGGCGCGTCGTGGTAAATTTAACGCCTTGCCTTCGGTTGATAAAGCCTCGGTAAAGCCTTTTGATGTTGCGTCAATGCCTTGAGCGGCCCATAACGGAAGCACATCGTGACGTAACCAGTTTTCAGAGCGTGCTATTAGTTCGGTCGCTGTTTTATTCATGGTAAAATCCTTAAAAAAATGTCCTATCGCGCCCGTAGGCAGGGCTATAGAATGCTACGTAATTGACTGGCTAGCAACGACCTGCAATGATTATTTTTGCTTTAACAAAGGATCTTTTTTATGCACAAAAATCAGGGCCCCGTTTATTACAATGATTACTTGATGTTGGATCAACTTTTAACAAGCCAAGAACCTATGAGTAAAAAGCATGCCACCGCTGAAAATCCCGAGGCGCACGACGAAATGCTTTTTGTTATCGTGCATCAATCGTACGAACTTTGGTTTAAACAAATTTTGCACGATTTGAATTCGGTATTAGCGATTTTTTCAAAACCGAAAGTCGAAGACAATGATTTTGGTTTTATCATTCAGCGCTTAGATCGTATCACCAAGATTCAAGAGATGATGCTTCCGTACTTAGGGATTTTAGAAACAATGACGCCGATGGATTTTTTAGAATTCAGAAGTCTATTGATGCCAGCCTCTGGTTTTCAAAGCACGCAGTTTCGTGAAATTGAAATAAAATTAGGATTAAATACTAACGACCGTGAAAGTATCGACCGCGAATTTTTCTTAGGCCGCCTAACCGAAAAAGATCGTGATAAACTGGTGCAATTAGAAAAGGTCCCTTCTTTATTAAGATTAGTTGAAGCGTGGTTAGAGCGAACTCCATTTACCGCGACCCCTGGTTTTAATTTTTGGAAAGAATATCAAAATGTCATCATGACGAACCTGGCCGAAGATGAAGCCACGATTCAAAAGAACATGGCGAACTTATCTGAAAAAGATAAGCAAATTCAGTTAGAAAGTTTAAATTTGACGAAAGAAAATTTCGATTCGCTGTTTAACGTCGATATTCACGCGAAACTAGTTGCTGAAGGCAAGAGAAAGTTTTCGCAAAAAGCCATCTTGAATGCTTTATTTATTTTACTTTACCGTGATGAGCCTATGCTAGCCATGCCGTTTCAAATGTTTACGGCGATGATGGATATTGATGAAAATTTCACGACGTGGCGTCACCGTCACGTTTTACTGGCGCATCGGATGTTAGGTTCAAAAATTGGAACGGGCGGGTCGTCAGGGCATCAGTACTTAAAAAAAGCGGCTGATAGTAATCGCGTGTTCTTAGATTTATTTAACTTATCAACGTTTTTAATTCCACGCAGTCAGTTGCCAAAAATTCCGAATGAAGTGAAAAGGCAATTAAACTTTAATGTATAAAAAATATTACCAACATTTTCTGACGGCCAATATCGGAGTACAGCACTACGCCAGCCACAGTCATCACTATTGGCCCGATGTCACCCGTGAGGCGATGCTTCAGTACTGGGATGATTCGGCAAAGTACGTGGATGCGAAGTGGAATTATTTTTTCTCAGAAAAAGTGCCGGCAACCCAAAAGTCGATTGCAGATATCTTAAGGTTATCAAACCCGGAACAAATTGTATTTGCTCCGAATACGCATGAGCTTTTATTTCGGGTTATTTCATGTTTTGATTTGAAAAAATCCTTTCGCGTTCTAACGACTGATTCTGAATTTCATAGTTTTGATCGTCAGATTGAACGCTTAAAAGAAGATTCAAGTGTTCATGTGGATAAAATCGCGACGCTACCTTTTAAAAGTTTTGAAATTAGATTTATCGAAGCGATTCAAAAAAATAAGTACGAACTGATTTTTCTAAGCCAAGTGTTTTTTAACTCGGGTCTTGCCGTTCAAAGTTTAGAAAATATCGTTCGTGCCGTTCAAGATTCAAACACGGTGATCGTCGTTGACGGGTACCATGGATTCATGGCGCTACCGACGGACTTATCAAGTTTAGAAGATCGAATTTTTTATCTAGGTGGCTCGTACAAGTACGCCCAAGGCGGCGAAGGCTGCTGCTTTATGCATGTTCCAAAAAATTCAGCACTGCGTCCGCTTTACACCGGATGGTTTGCAGGTTTTTCAGAGCTGACGCAAAAAAAAGGCGAAAATGTGAGTTATCCAAACAATGGGTTAAGGTTTGCGGGTTCAACGATGGATTACTCGGCCCTTTATCGTCTGCAAGCGGTCCTTCAACTTTTTGAAAAAGAAGGTTTAACGGTTGAACGGATGCATGGGCATGTTCAACAGTTGCAAAAGAATTTTCTGGCACATTTGAAAGATTTAAATTCGCCTATTTTAAATGAAAAGGTTATTTTAAAGTTTGATGCGAATTATCACGGGCATTTTTTCTCTTTTGAAATGGCGTCGGAAGAGTCGGCTAAAAAAGTTTCTGAATTTTTACTTCAGCATCAAATTAAGACAGACTACCGTGGCAATCGACTTCGTTTCGGATTTGGTATTTACCAAAATGACTGTATTGATTTAACGGTGATTAATTCTTTTTCTTAAGATTTTTTCTTTTTAATTTTAATTGCACGCGAAAACTTTTTCCTAAAAAACTGGGGCGTCGTAAACGCCACCATTCTTTGACGTCATTAATTTGGATGCGGGCCATCTGGTAGGCCTTTGAATTGCGCATCCATTCTTTCGCCCATGAAAGCAGAAATAAAATCAGGTCATAAAGCTTTTTAAACCACGCAATCGATAAGGCTTGATCACGAGTTAAGGCAAAAACCCGGGCTAAGACAGCGGTTCCTAAAACTTTAGCCGTAATCAGGACGATCACGCCAAGGATTGGTTTGTGGTGGGCCACCAGCCGAACCGCAAGAAATTTGACAGGTAATAGCAACAGCCAAGGGATACACAAAGCGGCCAGCGCTCCGTAAGGGGGAAGTCGTCTGAAAAGAAATTCAATATGCTTAATGACCGGTAGGACGGCAATCTGACGGGTAATGATCAGGGTTTTTTCCCAAAGCCACTCTTCAAATATCAAAAGCAGCGCTAAAACGAAGATAAGCGGGTAAAAAAGAACCGCGATCAATTTTTGAAAGGCTGTTGGCTTCATCGGGGTTAGTATAAGTCATAAATTTTCAATCCCCAAAGTTAAAATCACCCTGTAATAATTGTAACCCGATTTGGGGACTATGTAGTTTATCACCGGTTATTTTTGCCCCGTATTCAAACGCCATTTCTTAGTGTAGTTTCCACGCTCTTCGGTTGGGGGATTTGAATTCATGGTGAAGTTCAGTTTGAATATTAAAAATCAGTATAAAGTATTTCGCTTTTCTCTAGTTTGTTTTTTTATCACGGCCTGTTTTTCAACGAATGAAAAACAGCAAGCGGTCATCGCGCCTGAATTAAAACAGATCGCCTCGGTCATCGGTGGTCAAACGGTTAGCTCGGGCGAGTTTGAATTTATGGTGAATATTTGGATGCACAATCAAGATTACACCGACCATTTGTGTGGCGGATCTTTGATTCATAAAAGATGGGTCTTAACGGCGGCTCATTGCGTACTTCAAGACGTTAGTGATATCCGTGAAGGGGTTGTCGAGAAAAAAGATTTAACCTTATATATCGGTGGACGTCAGTTTAAAGGCATTGATGGTCGCGCATTAAATATCAAAAATATTCTAATTCATCCCGATTTTTCGTGGCCGCATTACGATATTGCGTTGATTGAATTGGCCGATCCCGTCACCGATATAACACCGATTTTAATTAACCAAGAGCCGATTCAAGATCAGCAGCTTCCGCAAAGTGCAACGGCGATCGGTTGGGGATTGATCGATGAAGAAGGACAAAAGTACCCAGACCTTTTACAAAAAATTCAGTTACCCTTAGTTTCGCACAAAGTTTGTAACGAAGATTATTTAGTTAAAAAACGAGAGTGGATCATCGGTTCAGATATGATTTGCGCCAAAACGAATATGGGAAAAGACGCAACCTGCGCTGGCGATAGCGGTGGGCCATTAGTGCAAATGCGCGATGATCGTTGGGTGCAAATTGGAGTCGTCAGCTGGGGCGCCGCGTGCCGATTAGCGTATATCAATAACCAATCTGATACTGAAGGCTATGCGGATGTTGGGGCCGCAGCTGCTTGGATTTTGTCGACAATTTCAAATTAAAAGTTAAAGACCTAATTTTTTAATTAGTTCAGCGATTTCTGGATTGGTTGTTTTTGTGCCGGCGGCAACGCCGGTTTGAACCGTCGCACTGACCTGCGCCGAGAATTGATTCGAAGCCCACGTTAAGCGGTCTAAGAACGCCTGCGGAATACTTTTCTTCAGTGTTTTCACATCCAAATCAATACTTTGTAAAAGTTCGACCAATGTATCTGTTGCATCTTGCAGTAGACCCACGCAGATATCAAAAAGCTGTTCGTTGTCTTTAATCTGCGAAGCTTTGTAACCGACCGCTTTACATAAAGCCGCGTAGTCAGAAATCATGTGTAAGGCATGATCGGGTGGCGCAAGTAAAGCTAGACTTTTAGCCCCACCCATAATGCGGTCCACTCCGTTACCGTAATCGGCTAACAAACCCACTTTCGAAAAATCACCTTCGATTTTTTCTAAAAGCACGACTAGCTCATTCACCAAGGTCTTTGACTCATCTAAAAATTCTTTTATAATTTCATTATCTAACGACATGTTTAAAATGTTACCAATTGAAGGGTTCAAAAAGCAATGGATTATGTCTCGATTCGTACAAGTACACTTCGCGGAGATCAGAAAATAAACTTTGATGCCTATGTTCAAATCGGCGCAAAAATGATCCTTTACTTAAATCGGGGCGATAGCTTTGAAGGCGACCGATTAAAAAGGCTTAAAGAAAAAAAAATGCGTAAGATGTTTATCTTAAATGTGGATGAGACAAATTACCGATCATATTTAGAAAAAAATATTGAGTCGGCTTACGATGATAAAGCCGGTAAAGATATGAGAACACGGGCCGAAATTATTCAAGGCGCGCAGCAAAGTAACGTCGATGCGGTTTTTGAAAATCCAGAAAATGCCGCAGCCTATAGCGAAGCTAAAGAAGCTGCCTCAAAGTACGTTCAATTTATTTCAACCAACGATCAAGCCTTGGCATCGGTGATGAATATTGAAAATACGGATAAAAATATCGCCCATCATGGCGTGACCGTATCAACACTTTCGATTGCTTTGGCCGAAAAATTAAAAATGTTAGGTGATCCCAAAAAAACGCAGCTGCTAGCTTTGGGCGCACTTCTTCATGACTACGGGCATACGATTTCGCCGATCGATTTAAGTATGCCTGTCAGCGCGATGAGTCCTGAAAACCAAGCCATCTGGAAGCAGCATCCAACAGTTGGGGCCGAAAAAGTTCAAGATAAGAAGCATTTTGATCAGGTTGTCTTAAACATTATTTCTCAACACGAAGAAACCATCAATGGCCGGGGACCTAAAGGTATGATGGAAAAGCACCTAGATCCGTTAGCCATTATTGTCGGTTCGGCGAATGCCATGGACCGCTTGATTACGTTTGAAGGTGTTCCTAAAGATCAAGCCGCAAAAAAACTGATGGTCGATTCGGTTGGTAATTATCCTTTAAACTATATTCAACTTTTAAACGATATCATGCGTGGCGTGGTTTAAACATAGACACGCGCCAAGACGTATTCGAATTGTAGGAATGACTGTCTAGAATACTAACAGGCGATATTTAAATAGCTTCCGTGTATCTTGCTGAAACGATGCAGGACAAACACGGGAGCTTTTTATGAAAAAATGGATTCGTTTATTCACACTAGTTGGAATTTCAACTCAAATGACATACGCGGCGGAGTTAAGCGAATCGTGTCAGCAGTCTTTAAAAACGCAAGCCATTCAAGCCGAAACGGCGCGGGTCACATCAAAAAAGCAATTCTTAGCCGGAGAACTACAAGCCACAAGCACTGAGCAAAAGGGCGTGATTGATATTCATTTAACGGATGATACCGATGGTCGTTCGGTTTCGTACAAGGCGATTTTATCTGAATCTTCAAGAGCTAGTTGCGAAATTGAACTTCAACGTGACATAAAAAGTGCTTGCCGCTATTCGGCCTATGAAGGTGAAGATAATTTAGAAAGAATTCCGGGATTTGTTTTAGATCAAAACAAAGTGATCACGGGTGATAATGATGCGACGAAAACTGAAGCGGCCCAAATTTCAAAAATGTTAGAGCTCTCGCATGAAGATGGCATGACTTTAAAACAACTGATCGAAACCACGGGTGATCAAGAGATCTTAAGATACGACATCACCACGCCTGAAAATAAAAAATTAGTTTACTATAAATACTACGCCGGCGACACGGCTGTAGGAACATTCTATCGCGGGGCTTCGGTTAAATCAGCCGGCGAAAATAACGACGGCGATATTTGCATCAAAGAATAGTTTTAAGTCATATCCAGCATAATTAACGTGTAGTCGTCTTCTTGTTCATAGGATCCGCGCATTTTATCTAATTTGCCAACAAACGCATGGGCCGACTGTAATGGCCCCAGTTGTCGATCTTGCGCGGCCATCTGAAAGAACTTTCTTTCAGAAAGGCGAACGGCTCCGGCTAAGTTCATCTCGGCAATGCCGTCGGTAAATAAAAAGATGCGGTCTCCAGTTTTAAAATCAGCTGAATCCACACCAATTTGCAAATCAGCATGAAGTCCTAACGGAGAACCTTGCTGGCCGATAAATCGCACATTTCCTTCGCTGTCGTAAATGGCAGCTCCGGGGGCTCCGGTCGACCATGATGAAATTTTCTTTGTGTTCAGATCAATCTCGAGCGCGTGAACGGTCATCAGGTAATGGTATTGTCCTGACTTTTCAGTCTGCAGTTCGATCAAGTATTTATTCAACGCATGAAGGATATCATTGATTGTTAAATCAGGGCGCTCAGTTTGAAGCGCGCGGGTGTAAGACGCAATGGATGCTGTCATCATCGCGGGGCCTGGGCCGTGGCCCGTAACGTCTCCGACAAGGATCGTTAGTTTTTTATTGTGTTCAAAGTAAGACCACCAGTCGCCACCGCAACCATCAACGGGACGATAAAATCCCGCGATATGCCAGTGTTCTGTTTTTAATTCTTGTTTGTCGGGTAAGAATAATGTTTGCACCGCCGTACTTAAAGCCGTGAATTCATCCGTTCTTTTTTGCAAAGCATTTTTATTTTCGGCCAATTGCTTAAATAGCCCAAGCAATGAACGAAGTCCGATATAAGAAGTGGCTAAGGCCGCGATAATTCCCAAAAAGAAAGTCATGCGATAAGCATCTGGTTTTTGAATAACCAGGCTTCCGGTTAAGCAGATGCACATCAAATAATACCACAGCATGGCGCTGGCATCTAAGAAGCTAGCTCCGGATGTAAAAATCACGACGATCGCCACAAACATGTATTCTGAATTTAAATCGTTAATCACCAGTAAATAGAAAACGTGGATGAACCAAATGTAGTTAATGATATTAAAATAGATCGCCACGTTTCGGCGCAAATAATCAGTCCAATAAGTCAGGCCTGCAAATGTTAAAAAGAAAACGCCGATCATGCCACGCTCTTCCCAGGTCTCGTTGGCGTTTGGATTTAAGTAGTACGCACCAAAGCGCCAAAGTGGATAAAGAATCCCGATCGTGACCATCAAGGCTCGGTAACGGCGAAGCATGCTTTTGTGATCAACGGATGGAAGATGGCTTGTCAATTTTGGAATTAAAAAACTTAATCGCATTGGTAGTTCTCTTCTGTTGTGTGAGCAAGATTGTATTACATGACCTGCCGTGTGTATCGGCAATACAAAACAAACCCGTGAGGACATTTACGACATAAGTCGGTTTGCGTAACATAACTGAAGATGGAACCGCTGTTTTTAGAGTCGTTAGACTAAAGATTTTGTTAAGGATTCGTTAATAAGCTGCCACCAACGAGCGCCAGGTCACTTTTATTATCCACATGACCTAGCCCGTGAATTTCCTAAACCTTAGTTTAATTTGCTTAAATGTTATAATTTACTTCCTTTAAAGTGGACAAATCCACGGGTAGCCACTAACTGAATTATGACGATCTTTCCGGGGGGATTTGTGTTTCAAAAATTAATCACGTTTATATTTATTTCTATTTTCTCGATATCTGCCTTTGCTGGATTAGAAGAAGACTATTTAGCAATTAAAGATTCAGGACGTGACTTCGAACCGGCCGGAGCAATTTGTGAAGAAGTGGCTAAGTTAGATATTCAACATCAATTTCCAGCGCCAAACTTTAACGTCATTACCGGTATCGCTTACAGTGATCAGTTTGGAACATTAGGTGAATTAGATATTATCGTCTTTGATGTAAAATCAGATACGGCCGTGATGTTCGCTGAAGTGAAATGTTGGAAAAATCCGTCACAGGGGTTAGATAAAATGCACGATCAGCGCGATCGTTTTTTTAGAAATATTCGTTCAGGAAAAGTATTAAAATTTGATTGGAATTTTGACGGCACGAAAGAATTTAAAAGAGAGCAATTTTTAACGACTGAAAAATTTATTTCGATCGCGCAAAAAGGAGCTAAAGACGTCGGTTACGATGACGAGCTTCCGTACACTCTGAAAGAACTTATGCAACTGCGCGCGCGTATCTTACGTTGCCAAGACCTTGAAGGATGTAAAAAGCCTACGTACTAATTTAAAAACTATTTTGTCATTCGGTACGATTCTGAGGCGTCGCTTTAAAGAACATCACTCTGCCGCAGGCGCTAACGGTTGTTGGCGGAATCAAAGGCAAAGTTCAACCGGTTTGATTGTCTTTTAGTTTTGTGGTTGGGGTTCGAACCGCAAAACTTAATGGAACTCCGCGCGCGTAAAAATAGAATTCATTAAATACAGATCCTTTTGTGTCTACAAATTGAAAACGTTTACGATAGTCTTCGGGGTACAGTATAACCTGCGCCGCAATGTCTAAGGCCGTATTGAAGTTACAGGGCTCCTGCCAAACAGCGATAACTAACCGTGACCGGAGTTCCTTCGGTCCCAAGCTGAAAAGTAATTTTATCATTGCCATCCCAAACGAATGGAACCGCGGCCGTTCCGGCAGAAGTTTTGACAACGTTTGGGGCTTCAGTTGGTTTACATTTCAACGTCATCTGGCGAGATGCATCTGAAATTTGGGTGGCCATCGCATTAAAATACTGGGCGTAATTACTTTGGCAAATATCTAAGGTTTGACCACGGGGTCTGGGGTTGTTGTTAATGTCGATGGTCGCTGCGTTTGATAAATTGGCGTACTCTTGACCGATGCCGCCTTTAACCGCCGGTTGACCTGAAGAGCCTACGATCACTTGACCTTGAGCATTCTTTAAAACCTGTTGTTGCTGGCACGAAGAGTCTTTCACGATGATTGAATTGAAATCCCAATATTTGGTTCGATAATTTTGATTCATCATCGTTGTAAAATTTTGCGCTGTATCCATGGGGTCTAGCGCATAAGCGCTGTCGGTTAGGTAGCGACCTTGGCGAACGTCATCGTTTGATATTAATATGACGCTTAGGTTTGCATCCGATCGTAAAAATGAATCCGAGTTTTTAGATAAAACATAGTTTGCGGTATAAATACCGCGCGTGTCGGGAGACGGGCACTGCGTGGGGTAGCCGGCGGCATAATCGGACTGAGATTGAAAGTTTAGTCCGTAAGTATTAAACATCGAAACGATAAAAGTTTCGCAAGCTAAAGTTTCATTTCGCTGAATGGCTGAACGAAATAGCGAAACTCGGTCTGAGTCGACGTTTGTTAGCGATGTTTTTCCGTTTCCAAATACAGTTAATTTATTTGCCGTGACGGCCGGAACATCGGTCGTGGTGACTGCAATTTTATAGTCTATTTTTTTTGCATCCAAGTTCTGGATAAAACCAGAAAATCGATTCGCAATTTCTGTTTGAATCGAAGACATTGACGCTGAATTGTCGTTTACAAATAAAATATCAATTTTTCCCGAGCCAATTTTGAAATTTTTAATGATTGTTGCGTAGCTTTGATTGACGGCGCAGCTGGTATCCGTCGAGTCACATAGGGTCGCCACGTTTGTGACCGAACTAAACTTGGTCGGCGAGCAACTAATGATTATTCCAAACATTGCAGGAAGTGTAAATTTATACAAAAATGTCATCTTTTGTGGGTTCATAGTCGTACCACCTTAAAGAAATAAGACATCAATTTACAGGCCACCCTTAAAAAGAGTATAAAGAATCAGAGTGTCTACAGACCGATTGCGTTTATGAAAGTAACCTATTTTGTTACTGCCTGAAGTGAAGCCTTTCGTTAGATGGTTTGTCTTCGAAAACCTTTATTAAATAATTGTCATGTTTAAGCATTAAAATTTTAATAATAGTGCACCTTTATATTGAGTATTTGAGAAAATTGGGGAAGCATTAGTTTATGCTGATTCAGATTGATAATCTTTTACTGAAGCAAAATGACTTCTCATTTCTGATTAAGAAATGCTCGATCGAATCCGGTCAGCATTTACTGATTGAAGGCTCTAGCGGCATAGGTAAAACCAGCTTTCTACATTTACTGGCCGGGTTTTTAAAGCCCACGGCAGGCTCGATTCAAATGGGTTCACATAAAATTGTCGATTTGTCTGCTGTTGAGCTTTGCGAATTTCGACGCGCCCATGTGGGAATGATTTTTCAAAAAATTCATCTATTGCCGCATTTAACTTTACTTGAAAATGTGAAGTTGGGACTGACCGCAGATGATTCAAAAAATCATGTTCAATCTTTAATTCAGCAGTTAGGACTAGAAAATCGTTTAAATCATGTACCAAAGCAACTTTCGCTGGGTGAAACGCAAAGGGCTTCGATTGCGCGTGCGCTGGTTTCTAAGCATCAAATTATTTTAGCGGATGAACCTACAGCCAGTCTTGACGATGACAATGCAGAAATCGTGTTTAATCTTTTAAAAGAAAAAGCGAAAGGGTCTACGCTTCTTCTTGTAACCCATGATCATCGAGCGCGTGCTTTTTTTGATAAAACAATCAACTTTAAGGATTTGATTTCACCATGACTTCATTTCAAATGGCCTGGCTTCATTTTAAAAGACAAAAACTTCAATCAGCGTTGATCGTGATTTCGTTGGCAATGGCCTTAGCGTGTTCGGGTCTTCTTTTGCGGGTATATGCCTTAAGTCAATCCCGCTATCAAAGTTTACCGTCAGACATCGACGGTGTTCTTGGTCCTAAATCAGGTGGGATCGAAATCTTACTGGGTGCGCTGAATATGGAAACTAAGTTTCATGGAGTCATCCCTGAAAATTTATTTCGAACTTTGCGAGCCGGAGCCGAACTTCATTTTGAAGATGGTTCGACTGTCTCGTCCCAAAACGTCACGCGGGCCGTGATACCGATTACTTTTTTAGGGCAGTACGCGGGGCATTCAGTCATCGCTACTGATGAAAGCTTTTTTTCTGATTCAGATTCTAAATCTGCGCCAAAAACAGATGAAATTTGGATCGGGTATCAAGTCGCTCAAGAAAATGGTTTAGACGTGGGACAGCCCGTAACGATCGACGCCAAAGGAACGATTTCAAAAAAAACCGTTCAAAAAACTCTTCGCATTGCCAAAATACTTTCTGAAAAGCACAATGCGTGGGACGGGGCTTTATTTGTTAGTCAGCTGAATACCGAGTCTTGGCTGACAGAAACGGAAGCAATTCATCCTGTTTGGAAAACTAAAATATTGAATTACGTTTTATTTAAAATGAATCCGCAAGGTTTCGTTCCGCTGCAATCCCTTATCAATGATCGAACCGTTTCGCAATTGATTTGGGTTGATACCGAAAAGCAAAAACTATCTGACTTGACGAATTCGGCAAAAGATTTTGGATTTATTATCATATTAGTTATTTTTGCTTTGGCTGGTTTTTCAATTTTTGGAATGATGTCGATTCGCGCGCAAACGTTACGGGTTTCGGTGGCAACTCTTGAAGCTATGGGTTATTTGCCAAGATATATCTATTCTTGGATTTTGTTTGAAGCGTTGATGGTCGGCGTTTCGGCTTCGGTGATTGCCGTGCTGACAGAAATGATCGGGTTTATTTTTGTGCGGTCTTCTTTGGGATCAACATGGTTGGTGTCGTTGTCGCAGTCAAATTCGCTGGAATGGTCGTTATTAATCATTGCCGAAGGTTTTATATTTTCAATATTAGGTGCAGGTCTTTCTTCGTGGCAAATGGTGGGTCTTCAAATTCACTCTGAATTAAAAGCGGGCTAAGAAAAAATAGCATTCAAATTTAAATGACCGAAATACAGAGTGGAGTAGAAGCATGGATTTTTTTAAAATTGCAATATTAGTGATTATACAGGGCTTTGCAGAACTATTGCCCGTTTCAAGCTCGGCCCATGTGATTTTAGCGCAAAAAATAATGGGGCTTGATCCAAGCGCTGGATTACACGGGTAAAAGATCAAAAATCGCAAATAGGTTTTTTTAAAAATATTATCATCGCAACGGCTGCGACCGGAGTTTTAGGGTTAGGTCTTAAACTATTGATTGAAAAAGTCATTCTTGAACATTGGTTTGGTTATCAAAATGGTGAAGTTGAATCGTTATTTAGAATTTTGCCGCTGATCGCTTTTTCTTTAATGGTTGCTGGAGTTCTGATTATCATCGCGGGCCGTCAGGTCAAAACGAAAGAAGATTCACAGATCACGCCGAAATCAGCCCTAGTGTTAGGTTTGGTTCAAGGTTTACGTCTTCCGTTTCGTGGGCTATCTAGATCCGGAGCGACGAACTCAGGTGATGGCTTTAATTACGCCAGGCCTTGTCGGCATGGTTTTAAGTTTTATATCAGGGATGCTGGCTTTAAAATGGCTATCGGCGTGGCTTGAAAAAGGACGATGGAAATGGTTTGGCTACTACTGTTTGGTCTTGGCGTTTGTCATTTTATGTCTTCATGAGTTAAATTTACTAACGTAATCTTGAAGAAAGTTGATCAAATTGATCTTAAAATCACGTAACTTAGATCGTTTATACTAAAAAAAATCGACATGACTTTTATGTAACGAGATTCCTGCATTTTGTTCTAACCAAAGCAAAAATCATTCACTATGTTTATTTTACGGATAATAAACTAAATGAAAGGAATCATTGTTTATGAAAATTAAAGTAAGTAAGGTCGCCACTTTGCTGTTAGTTTTAGTCGTCGTTTCGTTTCAAAATAGCGCTTTTGCTAAGGTCGAAGCGGTTCTAGGAAGCTTAGCCCTGAAAGATAATCCAAACTTGGCGACTCAACTTCCGCTTACGAATAACCCCGAAATTATTTTATCCCGCCCTCAGTATATTATATCCTACAACAAAGATCGTCGTACTCCGAATTGGGTCGCGTGGAAATTGGAAGCCAATCAAATTGGCGCGACCGGGCGATCAAACCTTTTTGCCGTTGATTCTGAATTAGAAAATTATTTATCAAGTGCGGATCCGAATCAGCATGCGGTCACATCGACTGATTACTCAGGAAGTTGTTTTGATCGTGGCCACCAAATTCCATCAGCTGATCGAACTGACCTTGTTGTTAACAACGAAGCTACTTTTTTAATGAGTAATATGATTCCACAAACGCCTTATTTAAATCGCGTCATTTGGGAACACCTTGAGCAGCATACCCGTCAGTTAGTGCAGACAGAAAATAAAAAAGTTTATGTGATTGCCGGACCTATCTATGATCAAAATTTTGGTGCCATCGGTCCTAAGGCTGATATTCAAGTTCCATCAAAAGACTTTAAAGTGATCGTTATTCTAGATGCCAACCAAACGATTGCTGATATCACCCCGAGCACGCCGATGATCACGGTGATTATGCCAAATACTCTTGAAGATGGAAGTAATCCAACCATCGGGCGGGGATGTAGCGCCTTTGCGACATCGACACTGAGTGGATCTACCGACTGGCAAAAATATCAAACAACCTTAAGTGAAATCGAAAAGCTGTCTGGAATTACGTTATTTCCTAAGTTCCACTAGTTAGACTGAATCCTCAAACTGCGTAAAAACTTTTAAGTCCGCATTGAATTCGAAAATTTCACCATACCGGCCCCAATCGACAATGGTGTCCACCATTTTGTCAGCATTTTCGTACGGAAAGCGGTTGTTAATTTCTACCTTTAAGTCGTCTTCGGCTAAGGTTTTAAGCGTTGTTAGTTTGTCGATGATCAGTCGAAATAGCTTCATCAGCACAAGCTGCTTTCTGAAAATAAGTTTTTGATTGGTCGATTCGGCTTCAATAAATTTTCTACCTAATTCTGTGAGCACCACATCTTGCCCCGGTGTTTCGATGAAATTTAAAATTTCAACGGCTTTGGCAATCGAAATGACCGATCCAAACTCTTCTTTCATTTTTGCGGCTAACTCAAAAATTTTGGTGCGCCCGTTATCGTCTTTAAGAACTTCAAGAAAACCTAAAATACGACTGATCTGCACGTAAGGAATATTTTCAAATGCTTTTGATTCGGCATTTTCAAAAATGGCTTTTGAAATAGGATGTTCTTTAGGTGTGTCGGGTAAATTTAAGGTTGTGATTAAGCCATGGATTTCATCGACAAGGGCTAAGAATGCCGGGCTTTTTTCATTTCTAGGATACGGCATTTTATTTTCAATAACGTGAACGATTCGACCTGGATGGCTTGATAAGATCATAATTTTTGAAGCCATCGAAACGGCCTCGCTAATATTGTGCGTGACCATAAAAGCAGACTTAAAAGTACCTTCTTTATTTTTCCAAAGATCAATGACTTCAGCCCGCAAGTTTTGCGCCGTTAGAACATCAAGCGCGCTAAAGGGTTCATCCATCGCTAAAATTTCTGGTTTTGCAACTAAGGCTCGGGCAAAGCCCACGCGCTGGCGCATCCCGCCAGATAGTTCTTTAGGGTAGGCATTTTCGTGTCCACCTAAACCGATCAGGCGAATTGCTTCGGTGATTTCTTGTTCTTCTTGTGAGCTGGATAATTGCCGTTTGATAAGACCAATGCGCACATTTTCGTAAACCGTTAACCAAGGATACAATGCAAAACTTTGAAAAACGATCGAGATGGTTTCATTGATACCTTGAAGTTTTTCATCGTACTGATAAGCGGTTCCCGATGTGGGTTTGATAAGTCCCGACATGATTCTTAAAATTGTTGATTTCCCGCAGCCTGATTGGCCTAGCAAGGCGATAAATTCGCCCTCTTGAACATCAAGATTAATTTGGCTTAGTACTTCAAGCTGTTGATCATCGGCCAATTTATACGTTTTACTTACATTTTCAAGTTTAGCAATTGTGCGCATGATAAGTCTCCGATTAGTCTAAACGAAATTTCTTTTCAGCCAGTCCGTAAAGATTTCTCCATAAAAGTTTATTAATAACGATAACGAATATCGACATAATCCCGATACTACAAAAAATGGCGGGCCAGTCGCCCTTATCCGTCGCGCGGGCGATAAATGAACCAAGCCCGTCTGCGACTAATTTTTTATCGCCCCATGTGGCTAGTTCGGCAACGATACTGGCATTCCAGGCTCCGCCTGCAGCGGTACATGCACCGGTCACCCAGTACGGGAAAATAGCCGGAATAATTAATTTTTTCCAAAGTTGAAAACCTTTTAGATTAAAAATAGCGGCACTTTCTTTTAGATCTGTCGGTATTGAACTAGCGCCCGCGATCACGTTAAATAAAATGTACCACTGCGTTCCAAGAGCGATCAGTAGAATACTTCCCCAGTTCATCGACACATTGTAAGAGACGAAAAAACCAACGACGAACGGAAAAGTCATATTCACAGGAAAAGACGCGGCAATTTGGGCCAGTGGTTGCGCAAAGGTAGCCACACGTGGGCGAAACCCGATCCACACGCCGATGGGTGTCCAGATCAGCGTTGCGGCGACAACCATAAAAAAGACCCGACCCATGGTTAAAAGACCGTAACCAAAAATTTGCTGGATTTGATCTAGATTAAGACCAGTCTTAATTTCACGAACCACAACGACCGAGTAATAAACAATCAGAGCCAAACAAAACACAAAAAATACACTGGCAAAAATATCTAAAGCTTTTTTACGAATTGGTCTTTTGGTAATTTTAGCTTCGGCCTTAGTCAGTACAAAGGCAAAAAACGTGTCGAAGAAATGCAGAATCGCCGCATTCATTTTTGCAAAAAAGTTTCGGATAAATTCGGATTTTTTTAAAAATTCTAGAAACCAAGATTTCATCACTTGAGTCGATTCAACCTGCTCCATGCGAAATTTTTGTGACCAGGCCACTACAGGGCGCCAAATTAATTGATCGGTGATGATCACAATTAACACCATCGTTAAAGTTGCCAGAACTGCGGCGGTGCGATTTTCTTTTTCGATGGCTAAGGCCATGTAAGATCCAAGGCCGGGTAGTTTGATTTGCTGATTTAAAACCGTGATCGCCTCGCTTTGCACGACGAAAAACCATCCGCCCCCAAAGCTCATCATTGAATTCCAGACCAGTGAAATGGCGCTTGAGGGTAGTTCGTAAGTTTTAAATTTTTGCCACGCATTTAGCTTAAAGACAGATCCAGCCTCTTTCATGTCGCTCGGAACCGTAACGAGCGAGTGATAAAAACCGAACGTCATATTCCAAACTTGGCCGGTAAAAATAGCAAACAAACTGGCCATCTCAATACCCAAAGCTGAACCCGGAAATAGCGCCATAAATCCTGTCACTGTGACTGACAAAAAGCCAAGAACGGGTACCGACTGTAGAACATCAAGAATGGGTAAAATAAGAGTTCGTGCGCGTTGGCTATGAACGGCCGTATAGCCGATAATTAACGTGAAAAAAAAGGAAGCCCCGTAAGCAATAAACATTCTGAGCGTACTGCGTGCGGCGTAATAAGGGATGTTCCAGTAATTTAAACTAATTTCAGGAAAGTCGTCTTTAGAAAAATGCACGGTCATATCACGGCCTAACGAGCCAATAATCCAGATGATCAGAATCAGCGCCGCAATAACAATGAAATCGTGAAAATTAAATCCACGTTTTTCTTTTGGACCAGCTAGGTCAAATATTTGTTTGATTGAATTCATATAAGCCTCAATTGAAGATTATACGGAATGAAGAAATTAAAATTTAACGAATGAAGTAAATCCGCTCTAGACCAAGCAGATAAGAAGATGACGTCTTTTCGGCTCAGTGAATTTTAATACTGTTTCCCGCAGGGTCGTCGTCCATTTTGTTACCTCGGTACACAGAAGTACTCTTTAAATTTTTTTTGTCAACATTTTGGTAAAAGCCACTTCGGTTTCCGAACCGAAACGAAGCTGAATGACATTTTTATCATAAATTGCCTTCAATAAACTTTTATTTTTAGTCTTCTAAATGGCCGAAAAAATAATTCCATTTTTTGTCTTTCGTTATTATTTCGACAAGTTTTTAGCTTACCGAGGTCTTTAATTGATTTTAACTCTGTCACCTATTTTGCTGTTGAAGTTTAGAAACAAGTTCGCCTGCGGCGTAAGGTGGTTTAGGATGAAATTCTGGGTAAAAATAATGACAGGATTCTTATCGATTTTAGCGATTTGTTTGCCACTGCAGTCGCTGGCTGAAAACATCGACCTTCAAGACGTGCCTTACCAGTTTGACGCGACGAAAGTTAAGGCCTCTGAAGATTCATTTCATTTTTTACGCTCTTTTGTCGACTTATTTTACCTGACTTATAAAGCAAATGAAAACCGGCTGCAGATCATATCTAACTTAGCGTCCGTGAATGGATGGTGTGTCGGTGATGCGCATGCCGAAAACTTTGGGGTTCTTTTGCAACAAGATGCATCTGCTCTTTTTACGATGAATGATATGGATGATTCAGGGCCTTGTCCGGTAGCCTTAGATCTTTATAGATTAATGGTTAGCTCTAGACTTTACGATCCAAATACCGACCTAGATAAAATCATTGAAGCTTACACGCAGGGTTTGAAAAATAAAAAATTTGATATGCCTTCAAGTATTAGCGATCTTTTGAAAAAAGGTGCAAAAAGCGGATTCGTAGCTAGCGATAAAAAAATAAAAGATGGAAAGATTATTCGCGATCCACAGATGATTGAAGTAACAACTTCAGAAAAATTACAAATATTGAAGGCTATTCAAGCTTACGGGTCAGCTCTTTCTTCGAAGGTACAAGTTTTAGACATGGTTAGTACCAGTAAAATCGGCGGTGGATCCGGAGGTCTACTTCGTTACGAAGTGCTGCTGAATAATAACGGAGAAATGCTTCAATTAGAATTCAAAGAAGAGGTTAAACCTTCGATTTACCCAGTTGCTACAAGCATTCCAAAAACAGGACAAAGAATTTCGGAAACAATTGCTATGGCTCAAGGACCTAAAGCTTCAAAGCTTTATACAGTCGTTCAAATTAACAAAAAAGATATGATGATCCGACCTAGGTTTTCTGGCAATGTTGGGGTCACTTTAGACGACAGTTCAAAAAGTGAAAACAAAGATATCATTCGATTTGAGGCTTATACACTTGGACTTATTCACTCGCATTCAGTTAAGGACTCTGACGGTTTAGCAAAATTGATTAATTCCATTTCAAGTAAGTCATGGGAAAATGACGTTGATCTTATGGCTAATTATTTTGATAGAAAATATAAGCAAGCAAAACAGAATTAATAAAGTGCAGTGCTTGCAGCAATATTTTTCGCTTTTCCAATTTGGGGATGGTGCGCCGGCATTCATGCCGCTTTTAAGCTTTGCGCTGCAAATTTCAACTGGTTCATAAATGACAAGTTTTTCATTACCAAGTGATATCAAAAATGTATTGGCAGTGGCAATTAACCTGTTAAGATTTTAATCTATGACTCACTGGTATAATCGCTTCAGTCTTTCTAATTCTAAAAATCGTCATCTTTTATTGTGGCTCGCAGGCGCGTTGTTTTCTCAAGCTTTGTTTATTAAATTTACCTCTGAAGTATTTGAAGATGAAAAAATTCAAAATGTCGACAAAGCAATTTTACATTTTATTGCAGACAATTTTCGTCGTCCATTTCTGAATGGAATAGCTGTTGATATTACGGCCTTGGGGTCTCCGGTGGTTCTTTCTATTTTATTTATAATTGTTATGGGTGTGTTGATAATTAGAAAGGATAGCTACGGAGGGTTCTATTTTTTTACAGTTGTAAGTGGTGGAGTTTTGTGGATCGAGATTTTAAAAAATATTGTTTCAAGGCCCCGTCCCGAGATCATTAGCCATTTAGTGGACGTTCAGGGACTATCTTATCCAAGCGGACACTCCCTTGGCTCGACGGTAGTTTATCTTGCGATTGGGCTACTTTTGTGTCGACAAATGGAATCTCGAAAATCGATTTTTCTTATTTTGCTATCGGCGGCGTTGATTATATCGCTAATTTGTTTTTCTAGACTTTACCTCGGAGTTCACTATCCAAGTGATGTCTTAAGTGGGGTACTTTTTGGGCTATCGTGGACTCTTGCGGTTACCGCTTTTTTCGAACTAAGAAGTTCTAAGAAAAAATATCCGTAAAACAAAAATCGGCACCCTTTAAATAAGCTCAGCTTATTCGCCAATAGCTTTGAGTTGAATTGGTCTTGTGCTTGCAATCACTTATGCTGCTTTAGCAGGGAGACTTTTTCATGAATAAACATACCAAACTACGTTTATGGCCAACAGGTACGCTATTAATCGCTTTTATAGTGCAGCCTTTGATAGCTAGCGCCCAGGTTAGTTCAGATCAGTCACCCGGGTCAGATCAATCGATCCAGCAAGCCATTAAAGAGACTTCTGGCACGGAAGGCTTTTTAAGTAGGTTAGGTCTAAAAAAAGGAAAAGTAACGCATCTAGAGGCGTATGCTGATTGCAACACAACATCAGGCCAAGAATGCGTCTTCAGCACGGATGGTCCTACTGTAACTCTACATGCAGAAATCTCTAACGATTTAATTCCGGTTTCTTTACAGCAGTTAGGAACTTTTTCTATCGAAGGCACATTCATGACAAATGAATTAGTCTCTATTGAAGATTCAAAGCTTAAATCTTCAATCATTAACGGCGACATAAATTGGGGTCATTTCTTTCGCGAGGCAAAAGTCATTTTTGATATTGATCCAAAATCAGGGGCTCCAATCGCGACAGTTATCAAAAGCGCCACAGTCGGCATTCAAGATATTGAAAGTAATGCTTTCAATTCTCAGATGCCCATTCCAGATAACGGCGCCTTACGTGGAATTACGCGCCAGCGAAGTGCGCAAGCTGTTCGCATTGATATGAATAGCAAATTATTTGATTCAGTTTCGATGGCCATCTTTAGGACTGGCGTTTATCACCCTGAAAATTTTAGAGATAACCCCCAGGAAAGGTCGTTAGGCGCGACAGTTTTTATGACAAAAAGTTTTGCAGACCATTTACATGTAAGCGGTGCAGTAACAAAAGTTGACTTTCCTGAAAAGGCTGAAGTGCGTATAAACTCCGGTGTGGCTTATGAAAGTAAAGAAGGCGGATATTCCGTATTTTATAACCGCGTCGATTTCAGAAACAACCCTTTATACCCTGACGCCACAATGGCACAAACGGCAGGAGTGGTTAAGCAATTAGGTTCTAGACATAAAATTACAGTTGAAGAGACTAGGGTAAATAACGGGTACCGCGAACATGCCGTCGGGTACACGTATTCGATTAATGCTAGAACCTCTGTCGGTGTTGGCTTGCGTCGAACATCAGACGGAGAAACTAAGGTTGAAGGCCGAGCAGCCTATAGTTTTGACAAATAAATATTAAAATCCACTAGCAAGAACACGTACGCCAGCTAAAACATAAGTGTGCGTTTTTTCATCTGAAGAAAATATACTTTGTCCAACAGACCCGTAAACAAAAAGATTTTTTGTAATGGGACTCATTACGCCAATGTTGGCTTTAACAAGTTGATCACGAACATCGTCTTGTTTTTTTAGCGCTTGTTCGGTGGCAAGTTCGCCCATGATAGAAATCTTTTTATATAACGGCATTCCTAAGCCCGCAGCGAAAAAAGCTGTATCTACAACATTTGGATTAGTTGATTTTGTGTAACCTAAATTAGTAGTTAAGATAAGGTCACCTTGGGGAGTCTCAGATAATTTTTTCGAAAGTAAAATTAGTAGAGTCGTTATAGATCCCGAAGTGTTTGAATCTTGATTTTCTTTTGACGTTGCAAATTCAACTTGAGGGTAGAATGCAATTTGAACCTTGCTTTCTTCATCTTCAAAAAACATATATTTTAGTCCTGCTTTTGACGAACCGACAGAAGTTTGATTTGAATCTTCTGTTTGATTTTTCACCATCGGAACCTCGTAAGTAATTTGTAAATTATCGCCGATTCCGTAGTTGATATCTAAAAGTGGAAGATCCCAAGTTTTTTCATTTTTAGTGATGTCGCCATTCATTAAAAAGTTAATTTCCCACTTGTTACAGCCCGGTGTTCCGGGATCATCTACGCTTAGTGGTGGCGACTGCGGAGAGGTTTCAGCAAGATCGCTAGCAGATTCAGGTTCGCATTTCATATTGAGTAGATGAAAACGGCTTTCCTCTGCTGCATAAGTTGAACTTAGTGAAAAAAGGATTCCAAAAAAAATAAGTGCTTTCATTATTTCTCCAAAGAAGTTGTTAAATATAGAATGGTTCTGTAGCGGCCGAAGTTCGCATCTATAAAATTTTAAGTCATCTTGAAAGTGAATGAGAATCGAAGATTGCACATTTGTAATTACAAAATATTATGGTTAATCAAATTATGTAAATTGAAGATTACATGTTTATTACATGGCACAAGACTAAGCTTTTATATCGGCACCTTGACCGTAGTTAGAAATCTAAATATAAGACTACTGAGTACGAAGTCTTCACTAGAAAACTATTACTTGATAAGAAAATTATTAGTAAAATGCTCATAACGAAAAGGATTTAAAATGACTCAGACCTCAGAAAATAATTTAACGCTCAGTAAAGTTCCCGAGCTGACGGTGATATTTTGGATTATAAAAATTGCGGCGACCACGTTGGGTGAAACGGCCGGTGATGCGCTTTCAATGTCTATGGATTTAGGTTATCTTGTTAGTACTGCAATCTTTGCAGCGATATTTATCGTTGCCGTCATGGTTCAAATCAAAGCGCGTCAGTTTCATCCATTTATTTACTGGACAACTATTGTGGCCACAACAACTGTGGGAACAACGTTAGCTGACTTTGCTGATCGTTCTTTAGGTGTTGGGTATACTGGTGGATCCACTTTACTTCTAGCTTTGCTGTTGGTTTCTCTTGGTGTTTGGTATAAAACGATGGGAACGATAAATGTGAAAACAATCACGTCGGCTAAAGTTGAAATTTTCTATTGGGTAACAATTATGTTTTCTCAAACTTTAGGAACAGCATTAGGTGACTGGACTGCCGATACGGCCGGTATGGGTTACTTGGGCGCGGCTCTATTGTTTGGCGGATCGCTTGCGGTGATTATTGCTCTTTATTACTGGACACGTATTTCAAGAACTTTTCTTTTCTGGGCTGCTTTCATTCTTACGCGTCCATTAGGAGCTGTGTTGGGTGACTTTTTAGATAAGCCACTAGACCACGGTGGGTTAGCTTTAAGTCGCTATACGGCCTCGG
>JACMQO010000074.1 GCA_014376935.1 Bdellovibrio sp. | reverse complement strand
TTTTAGTTCTGAGCAGCTTTACTAATTAACAAGTCGACAAGTCAAAGACGCGAGCGGAGCTCCCGCGCTGTTAACTCCCAAGGCGTTAGCGGGCCCGACCGTAGAACAAGTTTGGACGACATCAAGATTATACTTATCAACAAACGTTGAAGAAAAATCCACTGCAGCCTGAACTCCCGGCGGAGCATAACCAGTACCAGCTCCTAATATCAACGCACTTTCGATAAGTTGCGCTTGAAATCCGCCGACTTCATTTCCCGTAGCGACGATATCGCAGTCCCAAGTTCCCGAATATTTTATTTTTATTTGCGAAGTTGTCGGCGCACCTAATACAAGGAATGGATCATTCGCAGCACTAAAACCCGATCTCGTTATAGAGGCCGTTGAGCAGTTGCTCGTAGAAACACTTACCGCTCTAAAACTGACTATCGTAGTGAATGCAGTCCTCCATAGAACAACATCGTACTTTCCTACAGTATCATCGTGAACAAAAAGTCCGTAACTAGGACCATTAGTAACTTTTAAAGTTGGCGAAACAGACACACCATTAATTGCGGGAGTGTCCGTCGCAGGATTGTTACTCATTGCGCCCACAGATAACGGCATTTTTGTTGACGTTGCACCAGGGCTGTATAAAAACCTTGCGGTTATTCTAAATCCTGGATCAACAATGCCGGATCTAGGTTCCCAAATAATTTTATAACTAAAAGGACACGCATCATTTCCCGAGGTGGAAAAAGTCGAACAAGGCGAACCGCTCTCAGTAAATCCGTCTGAAGTATAAGTTGCCATAGACCAATCTGGCAAATTTCCGATGACAATATTATTGGCGCTATCTCTCAGTACTACAATAGTTTTTGGCCCAGTAGTGCAGGCAACAGTCGCCGCTGTATTTATAGTTCTTAAACAGCCCATCGATGAGTTAGTGGTATCCATCAAAGTATTTCGCCACGCTTGCGGGTCTTTCAACACTTCTTCGATTCGCGCCTGCAATTCCCTTACGTTAGAAAGAATAGTTTGACGCTTTTGATGCAATCTTGAATTTTCTAACATCGTCATGATGCCGTAAATGATAAGAAACATCATAGACATTGCAACTAGCACCTGCAGCATACCAGAGCCACATTTAGAGCGAATTCTACTAGCTATAAATCCGTATCTTAGTCGGTTTGGGTACATGAAAATGTCGCCATTATATTTCGCTGATCATAAGCCATGACCGGAATACCCATATTGTATTTCACATCCGATGCAAGAATGTGTGGCCCAGTTGGATTAGCACACTGTTGTTGAAAATAAAAACCACTTGCGCCAGAGATACTTACCACGGGATTACTTGTCGCAGTCGCCTGCACGTGACTTGTTCCTACCGCATTTGATGATCCGGTTGATCCGCCTACGACTGCCCCAGCAGTATTATTATAAAGTTGAATATTAAATGTATCAACAGCCCAAGCTACTGCCGTCATCCGGCAACTATAAGTACCGGCTTTTATCGTAATCAATCCCGACGAAGCATCGACCGAAACTAAGTCGTAAGGATCTTGATCTTCTGTCCAAGGCGGGTTTCCAACCCCGGCGTAACCGTAGCCACCTGACGTCGTTGTATTTCCGCGATTGGTCCAAGTACCAGAAAGAACAGTTGCACAAGGACCTCCGCCTGGTCCATCGACCGCCGTACTACCCGCTGCAGCCTGTCTGAAAAGAACTAAGCTAAAAGCTTTATTCGTCGCAAAGGCCGATCGCTTGATAACGACGTCATATTTACCCGTCTTTGATGGATCGGCGTCGTTGGTCCACGAAGTAGCCCCTGCTCCACCGCCCGACGTATCACCTATAGAAAATGATGTAATCTTGGCGTTCGGGCTTGGATTAAATAAAAGACGAACTGTTACTTTTATAAGTGGAGCTTTACAAATTGTTGCAGCCGAAGGACAGACACCTTCCCATACAACCTTATAAGAGATCGGACAATCGTCTCTACCGCTCGTAGCTCCGCCGTCAAAAGTCGCACACGGTGCGCCTTTATCATTAAAACCGTTCGTATTGGCACCGGGCGCACCTGCGAATGCGGGCCCGTTAAAAAACGATCCCCCACTACCATCGTATACAACAACTTTACTTATTCCTAAGTTTGCTATGGCGCAGTTTGCATCGGTCGGATTCTTTATACAAACAGCTAGCGGGTTGCCCGCAGTTGCATTTTGATTAAGAATTTGATTCCAAGAATTTTGATCCGAAAAAAGCATTTGAAAACGAGTTTTTAATTCACGTAAAGTAGCAATACGCGTTTGATTATTCTGATCTTTATTCATCGAGGTCACAACCTCCGTCATACCCAACGCAACAATCGCCATCAACCCTACAGCCACAAGGACTTCGATTAAACTCATTCCTTTTTGATTTAAAATTCTTTTTAGTGGCACACGAATCTCCTAACTCTGCTGTCAATTCAATATGATGAACGAAGTTTATTTGCGACTAACGCACACAGGTATCTTATCGGTCCAGCTCGAGACAAACTAAAGCAAAACGCGGCCAAGTCTCAATGCAAGACATTCTGATTTTGAGACGAAACTATTTTCTAAAGATGAAACAAAAAAAGCCTGACATCTGTCGGGCTTTTTTTGTTGGAACTAAATTTGCAAATTGAACCGAAATTATTTCACGTGTTCGTGATATTCTTTCTCGTCAAAATCATCAACTAAGATCGCATCGAAGCGAACTTTGTCGGCTTCAGATAACAATCTATATTCTTCTTCAGAGATAATTTTTTTAGATAAAGCGTCATCCCAAGAAGCTTGGCCTTTTTTCTTAGGAATTGAACCCGATTTAATGGCCGCTCTGATTTTTTTCTCTGCTGCTTCGGCTTTTGTGATGATCGTAAACGCGTTTTCTAAACGCGCAGTTTGATCGCCAGCAGCTAAGCGCGATTTAACCGCCGCATTCCCATGAGTTGATTCACCCACCCAGTAAATACCCGCCGTCAAACGATCACGTTGCGCCACCGCACCCATCATCGACGTTGAAATTAAATGAGACCAGCCGTCAGTCGCTTGCGAACCAATTGAATTGATACGTGACCAAGCGCCTAACACTTCTTTAAACAACCAACGTAAACCTGGGATTTTTAAGTTATCAAACAAGCCATCAAAACCTTTTTGGATTTCAACGAAGCTATGTTTTAAGAAATGCTGAACGTATGGAAGATCTTCTTCTAACTGGCCATCTTCTTTGAAACGACGTAACACGCAAGTCGCCATGTACATATTCGAGAAAATATCAGCAAAACGGCCCGTGATTTTTTCTTTTAATTTTAATTGTCCGCCTAATGAACCCATCGCGATATCAGCTAAAATAGCAAACGTTGCTGAAGCCCATGCTAAACGACGGTAGTGAACTCTAACTTTCGCGTGCGTTCCAGATGGTGCCGACGCTAAGTAACCACGTGTGAATGATAATAGAATAGAACGACATAAGTTTGTTACTACGTGACCGATATGACCCCAGAAAGCGACGTCAAAAGCAGCGACGTCACCTTTACCGATAGCATCCACTTCCGCAAACGCAAACGGATGACAACGTAAAGCCCCTTGACCAAAAACGATCAAAGTTCTTGTCATGATGTTCGCTCCCTCAACCGTAATACCGATCGGAGTTGCAACGTAACCTTCAGCGATTAAATTTCTGTGACCTAAAGAAATACCTGCTCCGCCCAATACGTCCATCGCATCATTAACTACACGACGACCTATTTCAGTGGCTTGGTATTTAACCATCGCCGTTACAACCGCTGGCTTTATACCCTTATCTAACGCACCTAATGTAAATCGACGAACGGCATCTAAAGCGTAAGTCGATGAACCGATACGACCCAAAGGCTCTTCAACGCCCTCAAACTTACCGATGCTAACACCGAACTGTTTACGAACTAATGAATGAGATGAAGCCACACGGTAAGCTAATTTTGCTCCACCCGTTGCTTGCGCTGGTAAAGAAATACCACGGCCTGCCGCTAAGCAGTCCATCAACATGTTCCAACCAATACCCACACCCGACAATCCACCCACAACCGCTTCTTCTAAAGAAACGACAACGTCGTGACCTTGAGTCGGACAGTTATGGAACGGAATCGACAATGGATCATGACGACGACCGATCACAACTCCTGGAGTCGATGAAGGAATCAACGCACATGTGATACCAAGATCTTCGCCTTTACCTAATAAATTTTCAGGATCGCGGAGTCTGAATGCAAGACCGATCACAGTTGAAATTGAAGCTAAAGTGATCCAACGTTTGTTCCAGTTTAAACGGATCGATAATTTACCGTTTGCATCTTTAAACACAACACCCGATGACGTAATAGAACCCGCATCAGAGCCTGCAAGTGGCTCAGTTAAACCAAAACAAGGAACTTCTTCCCCTTTGGCTAACCGTGGTAACCAGTAATTTTTTTGCTTCTCAGTTCCGTAGTGAACAAGTAATTCAGCAGGACCTAAAGAGTTCGGAACCATGATCGTGATCGATGCTGGAAGCGAACGCGAAGCAATTTTCATCACCACTTCAGAATGGGCCATCGCCGTGAAGCCAAGACCGCCGTATTCTTTCGGAATAATCATTCCTAAGAATCCTTTTTGTTTCATGTAATCCATCGCCTCTTTAGGGATGTCGCGATTTTTCCAGATTTTCCATGGCTCACATAATTTACAAAGCTCTTCAACAGGGCCTTTCATGAAAGCTTCTTCTTCGTCCGACAATTTTCCGTACGGCTCTTTCATCATGCTTTCAAAATCAGGGTTACCCGAAAATAAATCTTTTTCGATCCACGTGACACCCGCTTCTAAGGCCGCGCGCTCTGTGCCCGAAATTTGCGGAACAACGCCTAATTTCTGCATGATTTTCATCACGAAGCCAGAAACCAACGCTTTACGAATCGGTTTAATTAAGAAGATCGCAGAAACGACGATGAACGCCACCATAAGCCCTACTGGAGCGCCGAAGCCGATCATGATCGCTAAAAGTGCGATGATCCAAATTAAAAGTG
Source organism: Bdellovibrio sp. (assembly GCA_014376935.1). Classification (GTDB taxonomy): domain Bacteria; phylum Bdellovibrionota; class Bdellovibrionia; order Bdellovibrionales; family Bdellovibrionaceae; genus Pseudobdellovibrio. The sequence continues at coordinate 52,010 of JACMQO010000074.1, read as the reverse complement.
GGGATCCGAAATACCCGATAAATAATAAGACGACAAGAGAACCTATGATCGATGCCCATAACGGCATTGAATTACATAGATAACCATGCGCTTGACCTAAAAATGACTCCACAGATGACACTCCTTATGATGATGTTTTGATTTCATCATTATTGGAGCACGGCAGAATGTGTCTGGCAAGTCGAGCTAAAGCTCTAAGATTGTTGAAGGTTTTCTTTTTGGTCTAGGCTTAAATATCGTCGTTAACCACGATATTTAATTGCGTATCAGCAGTTTCAACATGAGACGCTGAATCCATCAGGTAAACTTCATTCGTCCGATCCGGAGAGCAATTTTGAAAGGCAAACAAAGCCACAAGACCGAAAGCACCCAGCATCAGTTGTATCATTTTACGTGTTGAGCTTGATGAGTCTTCTGACAAAACAGCCTCCGAGTTTCTTTTATCGGAAGCCATTTGCAAGACTTAAGTCTTTGAAAGAAAATACTCAAAATAGTTCGCAGCCAACTTCAATTTCGGCCGCGCTAATTTGAGATTTCGAAACGAAACTACTTCGTTTCTGCAGGAACTGCAGATTGAGCTGCCGCAGGAATGGTGCCGACCGGGGTCGCCGTCGCAGGTACTGTTTGAGTTCCTGCCGGAGGAGCTTCCATATTTGATTGATCAACTGTTTCAGTTGAAGTCGCATTCGGAGTTGTCTCCGTCGCAGTTTGAGGAGCATTTTTTGAACATGTAAAACCAGTTGCAAAACAAAGAGCCAAAGTGATCGCCACTAGAGTTAATTTTTTCATAAGTTATTTCCTTTCAGAAAATAAATGTTTTAAGGACAACAGCAAAACTGTGGCATAAAGGTTTTGTGTTGGCAAGAGTGCGCTTTTCGACCTACCATGGGCGCATGCAAAAAAACGACAGCTTCAAAAATATTTTATTTAACATCATCATCCCCGTTCTGATTTTGAACAAGGGTCACAAGTATGGCTTAGAACCTAAATACGCGGTGGTCTTAGCCCTTTCATTTCCATTATTTTTTGCCGCGAAATCACTTTTTGAAACGAAGAAAGCCAACTTCATTGCGTTACTAGGGCTATCAAACGTTCTGGTTTCTGGAACGTTAATGTTAATGGCTTTAGGCGGGATTTGGTTTGCAATTAAAGAAGCCGCTTTTCCACTTTTAATCGGCATTTTCGTTTTGATTTCTAGCTTTTCGACGAAACCTTTTTTTAAAACCCTATTTATGAATCCGGCCACATTTGATATTGCTTTGATCGACAGCCGCTTAGATACGGACGAAAAAAAAACACGCTTTGACCTTCTGATGAGACACACAACACAACTTTTATCGTTGTCATTTTTAATGAGCGCTATTTTAAATTTCGTTTTATCGCTTCATATCTTTACGCCACTTCCAGAGGACTTCACTGACGTGCAAAAACAGCAACTGTTGAATGAACAGCTAGGACAAATGACTCTTTACTCAATGGGCGTTATCTTGGTTCCGTCGATATTATTTTTAGGCGGGATTATGTATTACACATTTAATCGCATCTTTAAATTAACGGGCTTAAAGACCGACGAATTAATTAAAACGACTTAAGGTATTAAAAGTCGTAGTCCATCGGCGGAGGTGGAGGCGGAGGTGGAATATCTCCAAATCCAGAATCAATACTTCCACCGTACGGAGATGCGTTACTCATGCCATCATAGTTCATTGGTGGTGGCGGTGGAATTTCTTCAAAACCATCCATCGGTTGTGGAGCCGGAACATAATCTGGTTGCGGCGGGAAATCATCGAACACCGGCGGCGGAGCCGAAGAACCACCATAGCCTGAACTGCCAGAAGCTGGTTTTCCTTGACCCTTAACCCATTTGTTTTGTGCCCGTTTACGCAAATCAAAACGCGGTCGGTTTATATTAATACCCAACTCTTCCGATTCACTGACATTGTTTAATTTTTCAGTTTTAACACGAATCCGCTCACGCGTTTGTAACGTTAAAATGCGAGCTTTTTCTAAAGCGTCATCTTGAGCTTTTTTAACTTTTTGATCGGCTAAAAATTCAGGGCCACCTTCAACAGGCGAATCCACTTTTTTCTGCTTACGGTAATCAGCTAAGCCTTTTTCGCGAATAAGATCCCACTTTTCTTGTTCTTCAAGAAAAAGTCCTAAACCTTTTTCACGTTCACCATCAAAAACTTTTTTCTTATCGCGATCAGGACGAAATTCTTCGCGTCGTTTTGATTCGTGATTTGCTTCAGAATTAAGCGACGTTAATAAATCGGCATCGACCTGCTGGGTTTGCCCATAAACAGGCACCATCATTAAAGTTGTCAGACAAAATAGGATTTTTTTTGATGGCATCACTTTCAACATTCTAAGGGGGATTTCGCCCTCCGCCCACGTGATTTTTAAAATTCTCGACCTTTGTCTTTACCTGGGCTTTTTTATCAGCTAACGTTTTGCACTTATGGAAATGCTACAAAACATTGGAACTTTTTTCGCCGAAACTTTTATCATCGTCCTAGCCATCATCGCGATACTAATCACGATTGCCACGTTAGCTATGAAGAGTAAAAACAAAAACTCTTTCGAAGTTGAAATGCTTCATGAAAAATACGAAGAGCAAACTCGCTTTTTAAAAGAATCTTTAATCCCTGCCAGCGATCTTAAAAAAGAACGCAAGAGGCTTAAAAAAGAAGAAAAACAAAAAGACAAAAAGGCCCAGAAAGAAAATGGCCGTATTTTCGTTCTTGAATTTCTGCATGGCGACATTAAGGCCTCAGCAGCTGAAAACCTAAAAGAAGAAATTAATACCGTTCTTGGCGTTGCGACATCAAAAGACGAAGTGGTCGTCAAAGTTGAAAGCCCAGGAGGCCTGGTTCACAGTTACGGATTTGCGGCGGCTCAGCTCCTTCGAATTCGCGAAGCTCAAATTCCGCTTACGATTTGCGTCGATCAAGTCGCAGCCAGCGGTGGATACCTAATGGCTTGTGTCGCGCACAAAATCATAGCGTCCCCGTTCGCCCTAATCGGATCGATTGGCGTTGTGGCCCAGGTGCCAAACTTTAACCGTTTACTTAAAAAATTAGACGTTGATTACAAAGAGTACACCGCGGGCGACTACAAACGCACCGTCAGCGTTCTTGGCGAAATCACCCCAAAAGGTGAAGAGAAATTTAAAGAGCAGCTTGAAGTGACTCACATGTTATTTAAATCATTCGTTTCAAGGTTTCGCCCCCAAATGGATATCGCCAAAGTCGCTACCGGAGAATTCTGGTACGGTGAAAATGCAATTCAATTAGGCTTAATTGACGGCATCAAAACAAGTGATGAGTATCTTTTAACAAAAGCAAAAGACCACCAAGTTGTGAAAGTTTCATTTGAGCAAAAACCAACGTTAGCCGAGAAAATTTCAGAGACATTAGCCCAAGGTTTTTCTTTAACCGTGGCTCGAATTATTGATCAAACGAACATCATAAAAAGACTGTAAAATTCGTGACGCAATTAGCTAATTGCGTGGAATTATATATTTTTATCCAACATTCTTGTAAACACTCTCATCCACTGATTTAGCTTTTTGCCGAGTCAGTTAGATTTATAGCTCTAGTTTTTAGAATAAGGGGAAAACCATTGGATCCAGTTGTTCAAGTTAAAGATTTAGAAACAACATTCTTTTTAAAGTCTGGTCCCTTTCGTGCGGTCAACCGCATTTCGTATTCTATCAATCAGGGTGAGACTTTAGGTATCGTCGGCGAATCTGGATGCGGAAAATCGGTCACTTCTTTTTCTTTAATGCAATTGATCGAACGCCCAGGAAAAATCACCAATGGCCAAGCATTACTTCAAGGCCAAGATCTTTTTAAATTAAACAAAACTGAAATGGAAGAAGTGCGTGGCGGAAAAATGGCCATGATCTTTCAAGAGCCCATGACCGCATTGAATCCGGTTTTAACAATCGGCTATCAAATGAACGAGCAAATTGAAAAACACATGAAGTATAACAAAAAAGATGCACGTGATCGTGCGATCGAAATGCTTCAATTGGTCGGCATCCCTGCGGCCGCTGAACGTTATGCGACTTACCCCCATCAGTTATCAGGCGGCATGCGCCAACGCGCGATGATCGCCATGGCCTTAAGTTGTAACCCAACGTTTCTAATTGCTGACGAACCAACGACAGCATTAGATGTGACGATTCAAGCACAAATTTTAGAATTATTCCAAAGTCTTCAAGAAAAACTAAAAATGAGCGTTCAGTTTATCACTCATGACTTAGGCGTCATCTCTGAAGTTTCAGATAAAGTTTTAGTGATGTACGCAGGTGCTATGTGCGAAACAGGCCCCACGCAAACAGTTTTAAATTCTCCGCATCATCCTTACACGGCAGCTCTAATTGCTTCTAGACCGCATATGGGTCAAAGAATCGAGCGTTTGAAAACGATCGAAGGATCAGTTCCGGCTCCGCATGAATTGCCACCCGGTTGCCCGTTCTCGAATCGCTGCCCACGCGTCAAGCAAGAGTGCTGGATAAATAAACCTCCGGTCGTAACGTATCCTGATAATCAATCTGTAGCGTGCTTTAACCCTATTCCATAAAAGGCTTTAAATGAAATCAGACATCATTTTAGAAATAAAAGGCCTGAAAAAATACTTTCCGATCAAGAAAGGTTTTTTCTTACGCGAAGTCGGCAACGTTAAAGCTGTCGATGATATTGACTTAACAATTTACCGCGGAGAAACCTTAGGATTAGTGGGCGAATCAGGATGCGGAAAATCAACTTTAGGTCGATCGATTATTCGTCTTTATGAACCAACTTCAGGATCGATCGAATTTGACGGCACTGATTTCCTACACGCTAAGGGTGAAAAGTTAAGACAAAAACGTAAAGATCTACAAATGATCTTTCAAGATCCGTTTGCTTCCCTTGATCCACGTATGACTGTTGGTCAAATCGTCGAACAACCTTACATCATTCATAACCTACTTGGTACTAAAGAGCGCGAAGTGCGCGTGAAACAACTTTTAGAGATGGTCGGATTGAAAGCGTCTCATGTAAATCGTTACCCGCATGAGTTTTCAGGTGGTCAACGCCAGCGTATTTCAATCGCACGCGCCATTGCTTTAGATCCGAAACTGATCATCTGTGACGAACCGGTTTCAGCCCTAGATGTTTCAATTCAAGCTCAAGTTTTAAATTTACTTAAAGATTTACAAAAACGTTTCAACTTAACTTATCTATTTATCTCTCACGATTTATCGGTTATCGAGCACGTTTGTGACCGAATTGCCGTCATGTATTTAGGTAAGATCGTTGAGATCAGCTCACGTGATGAATTATTTAAAAATCCTAAGCACCCTTACACGCAAGCTTTGATGTCGTCGATTCCAAGCATCGGCACGGGTAAGAAAAAAATGTCTAAAATTTTAACCGGTGAAATTCCGTCGCCGATTAATCCTCCCTCGGGTTGCACGTTTCACCCACGCTGCGCCTTTAAGATGGATGTGTGTTCAAAAGTAGCTCCGCAATTAGAAGGCGCTCCGGGGCATTTAGCCTCTTGTCATTTAGTTAATCCTTTAAATTTAAAAACAAACACAACCACTCAAAAGGAGTTGTTATGAAAAATTTAGGTCTTTTAGTTTTGGCCTTATCTTTAGTTGTCGGATGTACAAAAAAAGATGGCGTTTCAAACACGTCTACAGGAGCTACGGCAACTTCATCGAGCGGTTCTAAATTAACAAATGCTGAATTAAAAATTGGTATTTCTCAAGAGTTTGAGAACTTCAATCCTTTGATCGCAAACATGGTTGCAACGACTTACATGTTACGTATGGTTGATCGCACGTTAACCGTGATCGATGCCGATGGTAAATGGGTTCCTCAGTTAGCAAAAAAAATTCCTACAATTGAAAACGGCTTAGCTAAAATCACTGAAAAAAATGGCAAGAAAAAATTAACAGCAGTTTGGGAAATCTTACAGAGCGCTGTTTGGGGTGACGGAAAACCTGTTATCTGTGACGACTTCGCTTTTGCGATCAAGGTCGCTTCAGCGCCAACAGTCGGTGTTGCTGAAAAAGAAACTTACACGCAAGTTGAAAAAGTTGAAGCGGATCCTAAAAATCCAAAACTTTGCACGTTTACTTACGAAAAAGTACGTTGGGACTTCTACCAATTAGGTAATTTATTTCCATTACCTAAACATTTAGAAGAGCCTATCTTTAAAAAATATGGCGGCCAAAAAGAAGGGTACGAAAAAAATTCTTTATATTCTAAAGACCCAACAAACGTTGGCCTTTTCAACGGCCCTTATGTTGTGACTGAACTTCAATTAGGTGACCATGTTACGTTTAGCCCGAATCCTAAGTTTTACGGCGAACCAACTAAAATTAAAAAAGTAATCGTTAAATTGATTCCAAACACGGGAACTTTAGAGGCGAACTTACGTTCAGGCACGATCGATCTAATTTCGGTTCTTGGTCTTGCGTTAGACCAAGCTTTAGCTTTCGACAAAAAAGTAAAAGCTGAGACCTTACCGTACACAGTTTTATTCCAACCAAGTGCTGTGTATGAACATATCGATTTAAACTTAGACAACCCGGCGTTAAAAGACGTTCGCGTTCGTAAAGCTTTACATTACTCAATCAACAAAGAAGATCTTGTAAACGCTTTATTCGAAGGCAAGCAACAGCCTGCGATTCACAACGTCACACCAGCCGATCCTTGGTACACAGCTGATCCTACAAAAGTTGTGATCTACAAGTACTCTAAACGTGACGCTGAAAAATTATTAGACGAAGCCGGTTGGAAAATGGGCGCTGACGGTATCCGTGAAAAAGATGGTAAAAAATTATCTTTCACATTGATGACGACAGCTGGAAATAAAACACGCGAATTAGTTCAAGTTTATTTACAAAACCAATGGAAACAAGTTGGTATCGAAGTAAATTCTAAGAATGAACCCGCGCGCGTATTCTTCGGTGAAACAACTAAGAAACGTAACTTTGATTCAATGGCGTTATTTGCTTGGGTTTCTTCTCCGGAAAGCTCACAAAAATCGACTTTCTCTAGTAAAAATATACCGACTGCTAAAAATGGCATGTCTGGCCAAAACTACATGGGCTGGGTTAACAAAAAAGTTGACCAAGACTTAGAGGATTTAGATGTCGAATTTGACCCAGCTAAACGTTTAACTTTGGTTCACGGCATTTTAAAAGCTTACACAGATGAAGTTCCGGTTCTTCCTTTATACTACCGTTCTGACGTAGCCGTTATTCCGGCACAAATGAAAGGCTATAAATTAACTGGACATCAATTCCCTGAAACAAGCGAAATAGAAAAATGGAATTTAGAATAGGCTTTAGGCTTATTCTAAATTTTTCGACTGTTTACACGTTTTAATTTTTCACAAGGGCTAGCATGATTACATTTATTCTACGCAGACTTTTACAAACACTTTTAGTGATAATCATTTTATCCTACGTGTGTTTTGGCTTAATGAACTTAATGCCAGGCGATCCTGTTGAATTAATGATTTCTGCTAATCCAAAAATCACTACCGAAGACGTCGTTCGTCTTCGCGAGTTTTATGGCCTTGATCAACCGACTTACAAAAGATATTTCAATTGGGTTTCTGATATCGCTTCAGGCGATTTAGGTTATTCACGAACGTACCGTATTCCCGTTACCGATATGATAGGGCCTGCTTTACGCGCAACATTTATTCTTTCAATCACATCCTTAGTCTTCTCTTTAATTATCGCTATTCCTCTGGGGATCGCGACAGCTCTTCGCCCGAATTCAAAGTTAGACTATATCGTCAATCTTTTGAATTTTGCGGGTCTTTCTCTACCGTCCTTCTGGCTAGGTATCGTTCTTATTATTATTTTCGCCGTGAATTTAGGTTGGCTACCGGCTGGTGGCTACCAAACAACGGGTCTTAATTATTCGTCTTGGTGGGCAGAACTTACGGACAAATCTAAATATTTAATTTTACCGATGGTTTCTTTATCGATTCAATCCATTGGTCGCTTTTCGCGATTTGCTAGATCTTCGATGATGGAAGCCATGAGAAATGATTTCATCCGCACTGCGCGCGCTAAAGGAATGTCAAATCAAGTCGTCATCTGGAGACATGGTTTTAGAAATGCATTAATTCCGCTTGCGACAATCATCGCGATCAGCGTGTCTTCGATCTTCTCGGGCGCATTGATTACCGAAACGCTTTTTGCTTATCCGGGCGTGGGTCGCTTAATTTATTCATCGATCATGGGAAATGATTTTAACGTGGCGATGGTTTCTTTTGTTTTATCCGTCAGTATGGTTTTAATTTTAAATCTTGTTGCCGATTTACTTTACGGTCTGATCGACCCACGAATTTCGTTTAAATAAGGCTTGGGAAAAAATATGACAAACGTACCAGATCAAACTCCAAGAGCTAATGAACCGATCGTCGCAACGACGGCCGCGAATTATTTAAATAAGGCCCAAATTGCGGAACTTGAAAAATCGCAAACTTTATTTAAAATCGTTTATACTCAATTTAAAGAACATAAAGCGGCCGTAATCGGCGCGTGGACTATTTTAGTATTCGTTTTGATCGCGCTGAGCGCCCCCCTGATTGAAGCGATCACAGGGCTTGATGCGGATTCTCAAAATGTATTTAATCGCTACAAACCACCGATGTCGCACATTCAAGCTAGTAGTGATACGCGCGAAACGACCGTAAAAAATTTCTTAACTGCTAATCCTTCAGAAGCACTAACGATTGAAAATAAACTGATCGAAAGCAAAGCCGTCACGTCAACTAAAGCCGAAGATGCTTTATATGACTGGGCTCAGCTGGATTCAAAAACAGCACTGGCTGCGATTAAAGATTTAGAAATTCCTAAAAAACATGAGTTATCAAAGATGGTAAAGAACTTTGAAACACTTCACGTCTTGGGTACGGATGAACTGGGCCGTGACGTGTTAATGCGTATTATCTACGGGACGCAAGTTTCGATGGGTGTCGGTATTTTAGTTGCGCTAGCTTCCGCTTTTATCGGTTTGATCATTGGAGCATTAGCAGGCTTTTACGGCGGTTGGGTTGATACGCTATTAATGCGTGTTACGGATGCTTTACTATCGCTTCCCGTGATGCCCGTATTGATTGTCGTGGCCGCAATCGATTTACAAAAACTTCCGTTTGCGAAGGCCGTTCTTTCTTCAGGCAATGAAAGTATCTTAAAATTGGTTTTCATTCTTTGTTTATTTTCGTGGATGACCGTCGCGCGTTTAGTGCGTGGTAGTATTTTATCATTACGTGAACGTGAGTTCGTTTTAGCCGCTAAGACTTTAGGGGCTACTGACAGCACCATCATGATTCGCCATATGTTTCCGAACGTCATTGCCCCACTTTTAGTGTCGGTGACATTAGGCGTGGGTGAATCGATTTTATTTGAAGCGGCACTTAGTTATTTAGGTTTAGGGATTCAACCGCCGACTCCAAGTTGGGGAAATATGTTATTTAATGCGCAAGAATTAATTTACCAAGCGCCTTACTTAGCTATCATTCCAGGTGTTTTAATCTTCTTAGTTACGATCAGCTTTAATTTCGTTGGGGATGGCCTGCAAGACGCGATCGATCCGAAATCGATTCGTCGCTAATTGATCTGATTTAGGTTAAGCCTTAGGCCCAGCACAGTTTCACCGCCACCTTGGCGGTGACGAATCACTGGACAGCCCTATAATTTTCACAATTACACTCTTTCCACACTTGGGGCAGTAGCCTTTTAATTGGTTAATGGCCCGGAATATTTGCTTTTATCATTGGCACCTTATTTGGAATATTTCCGGGTACGGGGTACTTATGAAAAACAAAATTGAAGTTACTTTTTCTAAAATCATGTTTGCGACGTCTATTTTTATATTCTCGCTACTACTGTCAAAAACTGGTTTTGCACAAGCTTCTTACGAACTGACGTGCCGTAATAAGGCCAAAGAAATCGCGGCCGACACGTACAAAGGTTGCATGACCGAACAGCGCCAAGTGCAAATTGAGCAAATTCGAAAAGACTATAAAGACAAATTATCAAAACTAAAAAATCATTACGATAAAGAGCTTAAAAAATTAAGCTCTGGTGGTAGCGTACAGGCCTCAAATGCCAATGCGTCGGCCTCTCAGGCCAATTCAAACGATGGCGGACCTGAAATCGTGTTGAAAAAAACGGGAACGGCAAAAGCCAAAGCGCGCGCCAGTGGTGCAAGATTGCCAGAGAAAAAGACGACTGTGTCGACGCAAGTGATTGATTTATCTTCACCGATTGATTCTCAGATCAATACGCAAGAAGAACCAGTCCAGTCTCAATCACGCATTAAGTCTTCTGATGACAATGAAGCCGAAGTAGTTGAACTCCCTACCCAAGAGTAGTACCTTGGATAAACGGCGCCATTAAAAAGGCGCCTTTAACAGGGAGTATATGATGGGTGAGTTTAGCATTGCGCATTTATTAATTTTAACACTTATTCTTTTAATTTTCTTCGGTCCAAGCCGTTTACCTGCCTTAGGACAATCAATCGGTAAAGCGATCAAAGGTTTCAAACAAGGCCTTAACGAAATCGACACAGAAGCCAAAGATGTTGGTCCACAAGGTCAATTGAATCCAAATCAAACGGCGATGAACACGACAACGACGACAACTCAAACAACTGTTGTTGACGAAAAAGCAGATAAAAAATCTTAATTAATTATTTTTTTCTTTAAACATCTGCGGAGTTATTTCATCAGAGATAATTCCGTAAATGTTATCTTTATTTTTTTCAAAAATCTGTAAATCATTACAGGTCCATAGAACCACCGGCACTTGTTCTAAAACCGGCAGGAACTTTTCTAAAATCCAATCTTGATATCTTAAATTTAAAACATGCGGTCGTGCCAAACGATTTAAAATCATTTTCTTTATCAGAAACGAATTTCCTTTTTCTTTTTCAAAAGTTAAAAGCAAAGCACGGTACACTTTCGGCGTATAAAATCGCACCCAACCTAGCGACATTGGATTAAAACTAGAAACCATGACTTGATTCACTAACCTATATTTTTTAATCAGCTCACATGTTTTTTTCTCGAAAGTACCATCGACAATGCTGCGGGATTTAAGCTCAACGTTTAATTTAAAGCTGAGATCTTTGATTGAAACGAGCCAAGCAAAAACGTCTTCTAATGTGTCGATGGCTTTAAATTTCTTAAGAGCGTCTAAGTCCGTCTTTTCAATCAAAGCGGACTCAATGGCTGGATCATGATGTAAAATAAGAAATCCGTCAGATGTTAACCTGACATCAAACTCGACCATTTTGTAATTCATTTTGTAAGCCTGCTTCACCGAGCTTAACGTATTTTCTACGACACCCGTTGGACGATAGCCCCGGTGCGATTGAAGCTTGGGTAGCCAGTGGCGAATATCTGACTTTTCGAAAAAAAGGGAACTCACAAAGACCCTATACCGAGCATCATAGAGCGATCACTCCGAGTTCATTGTTTTGATTTTTGATTAGTTGGTATTTATTATTTTTACCAGCACTTTGAATGCTTAGAATTCCCGAAAGCACGTCGTCTTCTGTCCATTGGCCTTTTGCCTTCAAGCTACCCGTATTTTTTGCCGAACTATCTGCCGGTTTTAAATGTGAATCTAAGTCAAAGCTCATTGTGCGCCAGTCGTTCCCTTTGAGCGCAAGGTGAAAGTTTTCTGCTACGTATTCGCGGTCGCGGTAATCACTTTGCGAATTAAAAATTTCGGTCAGTAAATTAATTTTAGACTCGCCGGGGATCACCGAAACTTTCGAAGCCTTTCCGATTAAGCCGACATTGACGCTAACTCCATCTTGTAAAGTTTGATTAAAATTAAAATCTAAGTTTTGAAGCTTAAGCCCAAACGTTTGTACTTCGCTGATCGACATCGACAGCTGATGTTTTTCGTCTTTATTTTTTTTATAGTTCCAATGAATTCCGACATTCGGGCTTTGCGGCAATTGCGTAAGCAAAGCCCATACGCGTTCGTTTAAAATTGGCCCTTCTAGATTCGCTTTCGCTTGGATAAAACCGGTATCTAATTTGTAGGAAAAATTAGAATCACCTTTAAGGTAGACCTTATTTACAACGAAACGGCTTAAATTAGCTTCGGCCTCTTTACGGTCAAGCTTGGCTTTAACTGCGAATGAATCAATTTTTTGAAGCTCGCGGTAGCCTCGGTTGGCAAAAATAAATTCTAAACCCGCCCAAGAGCCATCAAACGCCATATGATCTAAATTTTTAAAACTCAAAAAGCCACTGAATTCGCCGAAATTTTCAATACTTTGGGCGATATTCTTATTCTGGCTTAAATTGACTAATTTATTTAAATTAAGTCGCTGAATATTCGCCTTAAAAGACTGAACCACTAAATTATCTTTCTCTGATTTCGCCGAAAGCTCATCAATCGTGATGCGCGTCCGTTCACCCGATATTTCAATGTCATTTAGTTTAATTTCTGAAAAAATATTCTTATCGTACTGATAAAATCCATAACCCCTAAAATCAAAAGTCATCGGAAAATTAATATAATTCGATTCGATTAATTTCATTTGTATCAGCGGCTTGACGGCTACTTTTTTAGCCTTCATATCAAGTTTAATATTTTTTTCGACCGAATTAACCAATGCAAACAACTGAATTTCGCCGTCAAGCAGCCGACCATTTAGTTTCAAAACAGTTTCAATTTGATCAGACTTATTCGCAACGATCTGCACGCCAAGATCACCCTTGAAATACATAATATCGCTTTGAACATCTTTAAGCGCGTAAACTTGCGAATTAATGTCGATTTGGTTCAGTCGATCTTTTTCATAACCTAAATCAAAAGTCAGATGCCTGAAGTCGATCGATTGTGTGGGATATTTTTTGTAAATTAATTTCAACTGATCAATGTTAATTCTTTTAAGTAAAGCGGCCGTTCTGGATTGAAAAATATTTTTCTCGGTCGTTTCGGTTGTGTTAATCACGCTGGCCGAATCACTTTTAGAAAAATGATTATCGTTTGCTTTTTCAGAGCTGGCTGCTCCCGCCGCGACCGAAGATTCTTTGCCCGCTGGCTTTTTCGGATCATCAAAACAATGTTCAAAATCCGCGATGCGAAGCTCGACGTGATTGGCGTTAATTTCGGTGATTAAACTTTCTGAGGTAATCAGTGCCACAAAACTTAAAGGTAGGTTTAAGTGCTCGATAAAAATTTGCGAATCTTGGCAGATCGATTTTTTAGGACTGACGCGAATATTTGAAATTTGTAATGATGGAAGGGGCAGACCCCAGTTTGATAAAACGACTTCAGCCGTGGTAAAATCGATAATAAAATCTTTATCTAAGAGACTGACCGAATCTTGCAAAAGAGCTTTAACCCGAGCAGGAGCAATTTGAGTGCGAAGCCCCAGGCCCATCACCAATGATAAGATAAAGCCGATAAAGACAACTCTAAAACCGGCTTGATCGATGACTGCCCGACTCACCTTTATCCCTTACACGTATTTGAATGAAAGGATCTCGTACTCTTTATCGCCCTTTGGACTTTGCACGACAACAAGATCGCCCACTTTTTTGCCGATCATCGCGCGCGCAATCGGAGAAATAATTGAAATCATATTTTTCTTAACGTCAGCTTCATCAACTCCCACGATCGAGTATGTTGATTTCTCGTCAGTTTCGGTATCAACGAACTCAACCGTCGCACCAAATACAATGCGATCAGATTTAATTTCAGCTGGATTAAATACCTCAACGCCGGCTAGCTTATACTGAATTTCGCCGATGCGACCTTCAATCATACCTTGACGTTCTTTGGCTGCGTCGTACTCAGCGTTCTCGCTGATGTCGCCGTGGGCTCTGGCCTCTTCAATGGCGCGAACGACGGCCGGACGATCCTCTAATATTAATTTTTTCAGCTCTGCATCCAACATTTGTTTTCCGCGAAGTGTAATTGGAAGTACGTCATTAGCCATAGTTTCGACCTTTCAAGTTGCAATGAAGTGCACAGTATTTAACATTTTTTCGTAGCACTACAAAAGCCCTATTTTATACTAAAAATTACCTGTTATAACAATGAACTGACGACAGACTATGCTGCGTCAAAGTAGACTATTTGCATGTTGGTACTCGATTCAATCCGAAAAGCGCAAAATATAATCCTTTCTACTCATAAAAGTTCTGATGGAGATGGTCTTGGTAGTGAATTTGCCATGTATTTCGCGTTAAAAAAATTAAACAAAACAGTTCACTTCGTTCATTCCGACACGATCCCTGATCGTTACCACTTTTTAACGGCCAATATTCCGGATAGCGCCTTTTTTGGCTCGGTTGAAGAGTGTCCCCAAGTTCCAGATCTGGTTCTTATTTTTGATACGCACGATCCGAAATTGTGTAGTCCTTTGTATGAGCGAACCATCGCTCATGGAAAACCCGTTTTCTTTATCGATCATCACGTCAAAACAGACTACCCGACAAATTCACTGCACACGTTCATCGATGAAATGGCGTCATGCACCGGAGAAATCGTTTACAACTTGATCAAACAATTACCCGTTAGCCTTGATCAAAATATCGCGGCGGCTTTGTACGCGAGCCTTATTTTTGATACGCAAAACTTCCGCCTGATTCGGGACTCTTCGCGCCCGTTTTTAATGGCCAGCGAGCTTTTAGCTTACGGTTTTGATCATGAAAAAATTCAAGCTAATTTATTTGCGAACTGGAATATCGCAAAAATGAATTATCTTTCTTATTTAATTACCCAAGTCGTCTACAAAAATAACGATTCGATCGCGATCATAAAAATTTTAAAAAGCGATTTAAACCGCTTCAAAGTTGAAACGGATCAGGTCAGCGATCTGGTTGATTTATTCATGTCGATTGATACCGTTTCAGTCGCGGTCGTCATTCGCGAAGAGCATGCCCTTTATCACAAATTAAGTTTTCGAAGTCGCGCCCCCATTGAAGTTTTATCGTGGGCCCGCGCATTTAATGGCGGAGGCCACAACTGTTCGGCCGGCGCTTGGGTCGAAAAATCGATGCCTGCAATTGAAGAACAAATCGAAACGCTGATTCAAACGCTTCCACTTAAAAAGACGGGTACGCTGTAGTCCGTTTTATTTGAATTATTAAATTAGTTCGTCATTTTAAATTGATCTAGAATTTTTTGACTATCGGATCTGCATGATCCACATCCCGTGCCGGCTAACGTAAAACGTGCGACGTCTTCAACCGACCGAGCCCCTTGCTTGACAGCATTATAAACTTTGTCGGCTAAAACCATGCGGCAATGACAAAGCTCATCGTCTTCATAAGCTAATTTAAATTCGCCACGACATTTTAAAATAAATTCATTCAGCAACAGATCTTCACCTGTTTTGATCTCATTCAATGGCATCCACTTTTTCGGGTCGTGACCAAATTTATTTTTTAAAGTCGTAACATGGCCAATCAACTGAAGAGATCCAATCACATGAACCTGACCATTCTTTAAAGTAATTTCTGATTGAAATGGGCTACGAGCGATAATATCCATGACTTAATATTAAAACTAAAATACTTGATCAGCAATAACTTGCCGGCGGTAACCGAAAATAGTCGCGACATCGTTCTGGACTAATGGCCCGGCGACGACGCGACCAACAAAGCCCATCGGAACTCTGTAACGAACGGCATCTGATATCAGTGTTCCTTCACCTAATTTTTCAAACGTGTGCGTATGGTGCCATAGCGTGTAAGGACCTTTTAACTGCGTATCCACGAATCCATAAGGTGGGTTCCAATTTTCAATTTTCGTCAGCCAATGAACCGGCACACCGTGAATTTTTAAAGAGTACGTAATTAACGTTCCTTCTTCGATTTTTTCTGTCGACATGTCTTTAATTTTAAATTTTAAAAGTTCAGGCGTAAGGCGTTCTAGATTTTCGGCATCTGAGAAAAATTTAAAAACCTTTTCAATCGAACACGGAACGTACTGCTGAGCTGATAAAAAACCTTGGCCCGCTTTAAATTCTTTAAGCTCGGCCTCGAACGCTGAATCTAATGTTGGATAAGAAAATTTAAAGTCATTTCCTTTTAATTTTTTGGGCACAACTCGCGTTGAATCTAAAACAAGGTCTGCCATTTCACCAAACAGTAGTCGAACCGCAAAAGTCGGCACACGCGGCCCTTGAAAGGCTTCTAAATGTTGACACAGTTTTTGCGTGAATACCGAATTTTGAACCGGGCAATCGCTTGAGACATTGATAACGCCCCGGTAATTCGGACTACTAACCGCATTGATAAAAACCTGACATAAATCTTCGATGTGGATCCAACTCATCCATTGATCGCCAGAGCCTAATGTCGCCCCCACATTTTTTTGAAAAATGGGAATCATTTTTTTTAAAGCGCCACCTTTTCCGCTAATCACCATTCCTAATCGTAAGATAACCGTTCGAGCCTGGGCTTTTTCAATCAACTGTTGAAATGGCTTTTCCCAAGCCTGGCAAACTTCGGCTAAGAATCCGTAGCCCGGTGTTCCGTTTTCGTCGATTTCGCGGCCGCCTTGGTCTCCGTAGATACCTTGGCCTGATGCTGAAATGACTGTTTGAACAGTGTCGGGTAAATTTTGAAGTAAATTTTTCGTTGATAGGGATCTTGATTCTAAAATGCTTTTCTTTTTTTCATCCGTCCAGCGACCATCGACCGTTTCACCTGCTAAATGAATGACGCAATCGACATCTTGAAAGTTCTGTTTTGAAAGAGGCGCTGTATTCAAATCGCAAGCGATGATCTCGGCCGGATAAGCCAGCTGTTGCAAAGCATTCTTTTTATTTCGGGTGACAATTTTTAAACGATAGCCCAGGCGAAAAAGCTTAAGACCCAATTCTTGACCGATCAGTCCGGTTGCACCGGTAATTAAAATTGTTTTCATTCTTCACTGCCTTTCAAAGCTAATTTAAAAGCGCTTAACGCGCGGTCACGGGCAAATTTATGTTCGACCATCGGTGAAACATATTTTGTGGTTCCGAATTCGGGAACCCATTTTTTAACATATTTTAATTCGGGATCAAATCGTTCCATCTGCGTTTCGGGATTGAACACGCGAAAGTACGGAGCCGCATCACAACCCGTTCCGGCCGCCCATTGCCAATTTCCGTTATTCGCCGCTAGATCATAATCTAAAAGTTTTTCAGCAAAATAACGTTCTCCCAAGCTCCAGTGCATTAAAAGATGTTTCGTTAAAAACGATGCGACCACCATGCGAACACGGTTATGCATATGACCTGTTGTATTCAGTTCGCGCATGCCCGCATCAACCAACGGGTAACCTGTATTACCATCACACCATTTTTTAAATTCAAGAGATTCCTTACGCCACGCCACTTTTTCGTATTGCGGGCGAAAGCTTTCTTTTTGTACGTGCGGATAATGCCACAATATCTGCATAAAAAAATCACGCCAGATGAGTTCGCTAAGCCACACATCAGAAAGCTTTAAAGCTTCGCGCGCGGCCGTTCGAATACTAACTGTGCCAAATCTTAAATGCAGTCCTAATTTAGACGTATTGTCTAAAGCTGGAAAGTCGCGCTTTTCGGCATAATCAATCAAAATATTTTTTGAAACTGATTTTTTTGGAAATTCAAATTCTGAATCGTCAAAACCTAAACTTTGAAGTGAAGGCATGTCTGATTTGTGGCTCACTTTTAAAAAATTGGCCTCATATTTTTCATTCGGATAGGCCTTTAAGAAAAAAGGCTTTACCTGAGCTAACCATTTTTTCTTATAGGGCGTAAAAACTGAATACGGCTTTTTCATATCACTAACGACTTCACTTTTTTCAAAAATGCATTGATCTTTAAAAGTTTTAAAATCGATATTTTTTGAAAAGGCCCATTTTTCAATTTGGGAATCTCGGTTCAGGGCTTCGGCCTCATAGTCGTGGTTGGCGTAAATATTTTTAAACTTATTTTTTTCAAAAATTTCTTTTATGACGACGATGGGATCTCCGAAGTACACATTGAGATCAGAACCCTTCTCTTGAAGATCTTGCTTCATTCTATGTAAAACTTGATAAATAAAAAGCACGCGCTTATCCGACTTAGGAAGTTTATTTAGAATGGTTGTATCAAAGATAAATATCGGCATGACGGATTGATTATTTTTTAGCGCATGGTAAAGCCCGGCATTATCATGTAGTCTTAAATCACGTCTAAACCAAAACAACGTCAAATTCGTATCCATCTTATTACCTTATTAAAGAGTCTAGGTTGTTATTCACCAGATTAAATATGTTTTTTAACTTATTCCCTTACATACCCTAACAAAACAGCTTAGCATTGTAAGTACAAATGTCAGATAACAGCGATAAGAAAAAGAAATTAAATCAGATAAAAAGCTCGGTCTTTTCGCGCGGCTTGGCCGTGGCAAAAATAGGCCTTAATGCGGGTTTTAAATATGCCGGAACAAAAGTCGGAGGAACTTCCTTTGACGATTTTTTGATTTCACAAGCTGGAAGCATTACGAAAGAAATTGGACAACTTAAAGGAAGCCTGATGAAAGCCGGACAAATGCTTTCGATGTACGGCGAATATTTCTTGCCGCCACAAGCTAATGATTTACTTAAATCTTTGCAGTCTGATTCTCCGGCCGTGGCTTGGCATGTGATGAGTCAGTATTTACAACAGTCGATGTCGCCTGAATTGTTAGCCGAACTTGAAATTGATCAAGAACCTATTGGCTGCGCATCAATGGGACAAGTTCATAAAGCAAAGATCATTTCGACCGGCGAAATGATGGCTTTAAAAATTCAATATCCCGACGTTGAAAAAGCCATCGATTCAGACGTGGCCGCGTTAAAAACCCTTTTAAAATTTGCAAAAATTTTGCCCGCAGGGCTAGATTTAGACCCCATCTTTGAAGAAATCAAAGGCATGCTTCGTCAAGAATTAGATTACGCGACCGAAGCCTCTTTAACGAAACAATATAAAGAAAAAATAAATAATGACCCGCGTTTTGTGGTTCCAAAAGTTTTTGATCGTTATTCGAATAAGCGCGTACTGGCTACGGAATACATAGAAGGTTTCAGGGCCGATCACCCACTTGTTCAGGCTTTAAGTCAAAAGCGACGTAATCAATTGTCAGAAAACTTTTTAGAACTTTATTTAAAAGAAATTTTTGAGTGGAATTTAGTTCAAACGGATCCCCATTTAGGCAACTATAAAATTCAAATTGATCCGTTAGGAAATGATCGCGTGGTGCTTTTGGATTTTGGCGCTTGCGGCACATTTACTGAACAATTTATAAATACGTACCGCCGCATGATTAAGGGATCGATCACATTTGATGAAAAGATGTTCTTACAAGCATCATCTGATCTAGGCTTCATTATTCCTTCAGATTCAAAAGAGTATATCAAAGTTTTTTCTGACTTCTGCTACGAAACGGTCGAACCGTTTTGGTCCGTCGATGATCCAAGAGACGTTAAAGGCAAAATAAAGCCTGACGGCACCTACAATTGGAAAGAGACCGACCTTCCGGGCCGTGTGGTTAAGAAAGCTGTGCAGTTTAAAAACTTCGATTTAAGATCTCCCCCGCGAGAGATCTTATTCCTAGATCGTAAAACGGGCGGAGTGTTTATTTTCTTGTCAGTTTTAAAGGCCAATATTAACGCGCGAAAAATCATTGCTCCGTTTTTAGAACAGGTTCTATAACAAGTTGTGGTTTTAAATACTAAAAAATACAGTCAAATTATTTTTTATTTTTGGATATACACCTTACTTGTGATTCTGTGGGGCGCGTGGGTTCGCATTTCGCACTCGGGCGATGGATGCGGCGATCACTGGCCCTTATGTGGTGGCGAAATCATCCCCGAATTTAAACACAATAAAACTTGGATCGAATACGCGCACAGATTAATGAGCGGCTCTTACGGACTGATCGTCATTTATTTTTTCTTTAAATTTAGAAAAGCCCTGGTTTCAGCGTTTACGAAAAAACTAAACGTGGCTTTACTCATATTGATGATTACTGAAGCCTTATTGGGCGCAGCGCTTGTGAAAGGTCAGTTGGTTACGACGAATGATTCCTTTACCCGCTTGATCGTGATGGGGTTTCATCAACTAAATAGTTTTCTTTTAACCGGGGTCACTTTTTTATTTTACTTAGCTTTAAAAAATGAACCTGGCCAAATTAAGTTATCGACCTACAAACCGTTTATCTTTTTTCTTTTATTAGCTGTTAGCGGAGCGATTGCGGCGCTATCAACGACGCTATTTCCGTCGATCTCTTTATTTGAAGGAATTTTAAATGATTTTTCGACAGAGAGTCATTTATTTGTTCGGCTTCGCATTATTCACCCATTACTAGCAAGCACGATTGCCACTAGCTTCATGTGGTGGCTTTATATGAAAAATCAATCGAGGGCCGCTTTAGAATTTTTATTTGCAATTTTTATTGGCGTGATTACGCTATTAACTTTGTCGCCCGTCTATTTAAAATTAGCGCATCTTTTAATTGCACATCTTTTGTGGGCGCGGTTATTTTACTTGTTTGTTAGTTCGCCCGATTCTAAAAGCGTGTAAAGAAATCGGATTTGTTCGTTGATCGAATGAATCTGCATCAACTCATACTGAATATCATAATCCATCACTAAATACGCCGAAAAAGCCGAAACCACTTCCTGAGGTCCGATTAAACTTCTTAAGAAAATTTCGGTTTGCGCCGGATCCGGTACATTTTTTTTAATCCATCGTGCCAGCACTTGGCTTAATTTAAAATACATCGTTTTGTTTTCTTCAGTGACGTCTAAATTCTGCTCGATCACTAAGCCCGAAGACACCATATACGGGTCAATCGCTTTAAGCTGATTTAAATCCAGGTCCACTTTGCCGATACAATTAATAAAAATAATCATGGTTCCGTCGGGTCTTTTTTCAACAACTTGGGGGTACCCAAAACCGGCGACAGATCTAATTTCGCTTGATCCGTCTGGAACAAAACATAAAGCGACGGGTCTGCGTTGTGCGATTGAATCTTGAATCATTTGAACATAGCGCTCTTCAAAGATTTGTAGCGGCTTCGTGGTGCTCGGAAAGAAGTTCGTATTCACAAGCGGGAATAGAAAGTAATCTGATTTTTGGCGCGGCACGCTTAGATCTCCTATTCTAATAGTGTACAATAAACTTATGAAAAGAATTATCTTTTTCGATGGCGTCTGCTCTTTATGTAACGGTTTTATTGATTTTATTCTCAAAAGGGACCAAAAAAAAGCCTTCGAATTTTCGTCTTTGCAGTCACAATTTGCCAGAAAAATACTGCCGCCCCAGAACTTAAGTCTAGACTCAATCGTTTTACTTGAGGATCAAAAAGTTTACACCAATTCGACTGCGGTACTTAGAATTTTATTCGAAATCGGTGGCGGTTGGAATTTATTTGCCGTACTGGCATCGATTCTACCTGTTTGGCTTCGTGATCGAATTTATCAGACGATCGCCCGTAACCGGTACAAACTGTTTGGCAAAAAAGACACGTGCCGCCTGCCATCGCCTGAAGAAAAAAACCGATTCCTCGAGTAAGTTAGTCTTAAGACTTAAAGTAATTTATCAATAAAGAAAATGTCACCTGGACTGAGTTCATATTGATTCATTTCGCTGGGCCAGCACCAGGCAATTTGATCATGCTCGGTTAATATGAAATTAAAATCAAGTTGATCCGATACGTATTTAAATAGCTGTAGGTCGACGTGTTTTTCAGGATATTGAAAAACATGGCTTGCTACAAAAGTTAGATTCTCAGGCATTAATAAAAAACCCAGCTCTTCTTCAATTTCTCGAACAAGAGCTTGTTTGCGCTGCTCGTTTTTTTCAACTTTTCCACCCGGAAACTCCCAATGCCCAGCTCCTGCTTGGCCTGGACCACGGCGGGACAATAAGAATTTTTTGTCTGATGTTCTTTGCAGGGCTAAAGCAACAACTTCGATCGCGCTTGATGACATAACTTCCTCGGTTTGGTAATGTTAATGTAAATCTTTAAGGAGTACGACTAAAACATGCTAGATTTTCAAAATTCTCAGATCATTATTTTACTAGCAGGGGTTTGTTTCTTTCTTTACGGGGCCGCGATGGCCTCAAGCAATTTAGAAAAACTGATGGCCACGCGAATCACTTCGCTGATGAATAAAATTTCAACATCTTCTTTTCTTTCGATCACGGTTGGGGTGGTGTTGACGGCCATCTTACAAAGCTCGGGCGCTGTGACGTCGATGTTAGTAAGCCTAGGTCGCGCGCGCGTGATCAAGCTTCCGCAAGTGATGGGAATCATCATTGGAACCGCGATTGGGTCGACGTTAACGGTTCAGTTGATCTCTTTTGATCTTGCGGGCTATGCGCTTCCGATGTTTGTTTTGGGCTTTATGGTTTTCTTTATCGCCAAAAAGCCTTCGGTCAAAACATTTGCGACGGTCTTAATGGGTTTTGCTTTATTATTTATGGGCTTAAAAATGATTTCGTCCAGCGCCCATTATTTTTCGAAGTTAGAACTTTTAGCGGAAGTCTTCCAATCACTACGTGAAAACGTATTTTATTCATTAGCCGCTTCGATGATATTTTGCGTCTTCGTTCAAAGTAGTGCCGTCACCATTGGTTTAGCGATGAGCTTAGCAAGTGCTGGCGTTATTTCAATTCACGATGCCATGCTTTGGGTTTACGGCGCCAACATCGGAACAACGTCAACGGCCCTTTTTGCGGCGGCCGGCAGTAATTATATCGGGAAACAAGTGGCGTGGGCCCATTTCTTTTATAAAACCTTAAGTGTTTTGATCTTCTACCCGTTCACGCAATTTTTAATTCAGTTTATCGAAGCCTTCCAAACTACGCCCAGCCGTATGGTCGCAAATGCGCATTTCTTCTTTAATATCTTTTCGGCCCTTATCTTTTTTCCGTTCATCAAAAAAGGCGCAGACCTGATCGAAAAAATGTTTCCAAAAACAGCTTCCGATGAATTTGGGGCTGAATTCTTAACGTTAAATAATTATGAAAATTCAGCGTTAGCCATTTCCTATTCACAACGTGAAATTATGCGGATGGCAGACATTGTTTTAAGTATGATTAAAGATTCGGTCGTACTTTTTGAAAACGAAGACCCGGGCCTTGTACAGTCAATCAAAGATCGCGATAACCAGGTCGACTTTTTATACCGCGAAATTAAGATGTTCTTATTAAATCACGCCAACACGAACACGACGGTGGTTCATCAAAATATCATGAACATCATCATGTTCATCAGTGACCTTGAGCGTGCGGCTGATTCAATTGATATCAACATTCGAAGCTTAGCGATAAAAAAACATGCGCTTAAATTAGAATTTTCATCAGAAGGCTTAGACGAAATTAAAGCGATGCATGCCCAAGTGGTTAAAGTGGCTTCAATGGGGATTAATGCTTACGACAATCCGCAAATGTGTGAATTAGCAATTAAACTAAAACGTGACCTTGCAAAATTAGAAATAACATTTCGCGAAAACCATATTTCTAGACTAAATCGCGGTTTGCGCGAAACGATTAACACCAGTTCGATTCACTTAGATTTACTAAGCGAATACCGCCGTATCGCAAGTCTTCTTTGTAATCACGCTTACGCGACGACAAAAGTAAAAGCCGCCGACACCGGCTCCGGAGAAGATTTGTCATGATTTTACCAATTGGTCACGATGACCGTCTTTGCAGGGTTCACCGTTTGGTATATGAAAGAGCCGTTAAAATTAGATTACTTGTGGGCTGGATGCTGCTTGTTTGGTGCCGTTTACTTTATCTTCAGAAGTTAATCTAAAATTAGTTTTCTTAGACAATCTACCTCCATGCTCACCGCCTCAATTTAAGACTGAAACCTTTGCTTTAGCAAAGTCATTTTTAGACCGATCTATTTTGTGTCATAGGGGGTTATGATGAAGCTGTCTCATTTGTTAAAGGCTTTCTTAAAAACCAAGATCATCCTCCCTTTGGCTGCAATTGCTTTATTACTTCTGACTTTTCAAAACTGCGGACGAACTAAATTTACTTCGATTGCCCAAACGAGCTTAGCTTCAACCACCTCAACGCCCGTTAGCCCGATCTGCGGATCTGCGCGACCGCAAGAGTCTGAGTATGTGGCTTGTTTACCTCCACTTCAAAATTCATTATTAGCCGTAAAAAAATATGCAGTCGTTTGCCAAATCAATGGTTCGTGGTCACGCTCCGTATCGGGGCCGATTGATTATTCGCTATGTATTGGAGTCTGTGATCCTGCAAAAAGATTATCTGATAAAGAAAATGTGGCCTGCCCGGCTCCGTTTTCAAATGAAATAAAAGGCGTCCAAAACTATTCGGTCAGCTGTTTAAATGATGGAACTTGGTCTAGAACTCTTGTCGGTGCCGCCGATTATTT
This sequence comes from Bdellovibrio sp., assembly GCA_014376935.1. Classification (GTDB taxonomy): domain Bacteria; phylum Bdellovibrionota; class Bdellovibrionia; order Bdellovibrionales; family Bdellovibrionaceae; genus Pseudobdellovibrio. The sequence goes on along the minus strand of JACMQO010000074.1, from coordinate 27,590 downwards.
GGCGTGCTCGAAGTCATGTGACGCGAATACGAAACCACCTTCAACATCGGCCGTGGCTTGCCAAGCACCCTATGCAGCCATCTTAAGTGGTGTTCAAAACTACACGGTCACTTGCAATAGTAATGGAACCTGGTCACGCAATTTATTAGGAAATATCGATTATAAAAATTGTCCGCAGGCATGTGATCCCGCAAAAAAATTACCGACCCAAGTGGCGGCACTTTGCCCGACATCTTCAGCGATGCTTGCGATTCAAAACTACACCGTGACCTGTAACAATAACGGGACTTGGTCAAGTATGCCTTCATCTTTTGATACATCCGCGTGCCCGGTCGCTATCTGCACGCCTGCCACAAAACCCCCTGCAACTGAAAGCGCTGCTTGTCCGGCGCCAAATGATGCGGTGAAGAGTTCCGTTTTAAATTACTCGGTCAGTTGTTCCGGTACAACGTGGGTGCGATCGGTACCGACACGTGACGATTCAAAATGCCCGGTCACAAAATCATGCCCACAGCCAAAACCTAGCGACGTTGGCTCGAAGGTCAGCTGCCAAGCTCCTTTTAGTAATCAAAATTTAGCCGTTCAGAATTATACTTTCACTTGTAACACAACAACCGGAGCTTACGATCAAATCGCCACGGGCCCGGTGAACTATTCATCATGCCCTAAAAGCTGTACGGGTGAGGCCCCAAGTTCTTCGGTAGCGATTTCTTGTCCCGCGGGCCTTGTGGGAACGGCTTACCAAAGTTATAATGTCACTTGTAATACCGCCACCGGAAATTACGACGTCACCACCGGGGCCATTGACAATAGCGGGTGCGCTCCGAAAGCATGTTCTGGAATCACGCCCGTGAATTTTGATTCTGTCGCCTGCCCCGCTCCGTTTGCAGAACGTAATGACGCTAAAAAAATGTATTCCGTCACGTGTGTCAACGGAGATTGGAATCGTCAACCCACAGGCGTTGTCGATTCATCTTCGTGCCCGGTCAACGACTGTTCGGGATCAGCGCAACCAAGCCCCCTAAAATCTGTAGGTTCGTGCCCTTCTGGCGCTTCGGGTGCGGTGACTCAGTCATGCTCTTTGATGTGTTCTGGAAAAACATGGTCTCAGGTCAATTGCTCTGCGGACGATTACTCGCGATGTGATTGCGGGGCAAATGCCACATTTAATTCGTTAACTCAAGCGTGCATTCCCAAACTTGCAACGTGCACGCCCAGCACAGCGACAAATCAAGCCGTTGCGTGCGGCGCGGGGATGACCGGAACTAAATTTACGACCACGACGGTTTCTTGCCCAAATGGTCCGTACGGAAATTCGGTTTCATCGACCTCAGATTACAATACGGCTGCTTGCCAAATAGCTGCGCCGCCGAAAGGAACCTTACATAGTTATTACTGGGCGCAACCCGACAACTGTTCACAAGACCGTTACAGCGAATCGTGGAGCTGGAATTACGGAGGCCCCGGCGGACCATCAGGATCTGGAGAATGCCATTATAGCGGAAACTCATCATCGGTCGTTTGTACCGGCAGCAATTCAATTCCAGATCGCGAAGTACCGGTTGAAGGTGGCGGCTGTTATAAGGGTGATTCAAACGATCACACGTATAACTGTTCTGGCGGAATTTCAGGGAACGAAAGTTTTTACTGTGATTAAACTAACGGGCGCACTTTTTGAGTCGCCTCAACAATTGAAATATACTCTTCACTAAAGGCCGTTAAAACTTTTTCAGCAAATGACTTAGGATCAACCCCTAAGTCTTTCAGACTGCACGTCGGAACGGGCGTACCATCGTTTGTAATATTTAAAGCAAAGTGAATCATCGAAGACACCGGAGAAATCGACGCGATCGAAATACTAAGCTTGAAAGCTTTAGAGCCACGATCTAGATACAAATCATCACCACTGCGACGAAGTTTCGCCGATTTTAACTGAGGTGCCGTTGAGTTTAAAATATTTTGCGCAATTGAAACGATCAATCTTTGTAAACTAACCGCCGTCATCAGGTTTTGATTAAACATCTCGATGATAAAATGAAGCATTAGATCTGATTTAATTTGCGCACCGGCCACTAAATCTTCGGCATCAACCATTTCGCCAAATCCCACATCACAGGCCCCAATAAAAGCCACGATCGAATCGCCGTGAAGTTTATGATTTACGTAGGCGTAGAGTGGTTTTAGTTGGCCACCGTCGTAATTAATTTTTTTTGAAATAAACTTTTTCTTCATCTTGAATTAACCTTTGTAAAAACAATCATCGACGTTCACGCCGCCCGCTGTAAACGCGCGCTTAGCCCGCTGGCAAGATTCGCATTTTCCGCACCATCGGTCTAAATCTAAATAACAAGGCCAAATATTTCCAAAAGGAACATTTAAACTTTTACCCATTTTGACGATATCAACTTTTGTTTTTGTTATTGTGTAGCACTGAACATTGACGTGATTAGCGGTTGAATAAGTAAAAGCCTTTCGCGTGGCCCGCATAAAATCAAAACTATTATCCGGAAAAGTCTCGGCCTCTTCCGCGTTAAATCCTGGAATGACCATGTTGGCTTTTAAACTTTCTGCAAAACTAGCGGCAATATTTAAAAAAACGCCATTTCGATTCGGGATCCAAACGGCTTTTGCTGATTGTTTCGAGGCTTCTTTATTATCTAAATTATCAGTTGTCACTTGCGGCACCGAACCGCCCGTCGTCGTCAAACTAGAGCTACCTAAATTTTGAAACCAAGGAAGTGAAATCACCATGTGTTTCACATGATTCATATCGGCGATCAATTTAGCGCGTTCGACTTCTTTCTTGGCTGCCTTTTGTCCATAATCGAAAGTTAAAGCTAAAACGACTTCGGTATTACTGAGTGCTTCGTAAAAATTAACTGTTGAATCAAGTCCTGCCGACAGCAAGACAACTGATTTGTCTGTCATAACGATTTTAAATCCTTTACTAAAAGTTGAATTGATTTTCTTCCGTTAAAGTAATTCCACTGAAGTTCGGTCAGCATATTGTAACTTTGACCCGCTTCGATGCTATTTTTTTGCTGTAGTGATGGCGAAAAAAGCAAAGCTTCAACGGCTTCTGAATAATTTGTGGTTTCGTTTTTTGCGGATAATAAATTTAATTTTAAATGGCCGCCTTTAAGTTCTTTTTTTGAAATGACTTTGACGTCATTAAACTGAATTAACGGCACCTGAAAACCCATTCCAAATGGACCAATAAAATCGTGCCATTTCATTAGGTTCGGATTTATTTCTGAGATATCGGCGACCGTATCAAAATCAATTTGAAATGCTTTGGGTTCAGATTTTAAATCGATAAAATGCTGTCTTAAAAAATCAATCATTTGCGATTCTTTAGATTCGTGAAGCTCAAACCCTGCCGCCGCCGCATGACCACCAAAACGGTTCAGCACTGACTCGCTTGATTTTAATGCTTCAACTAGGCTGATCTCTGACCCATTGGGGGTACGACCACTGCCGACAATCATGCCTTCAGAATTTTTTGAACCCACAAAGGCAGGTCGATTAAAGCTTTGACTTAATTTCGTGGCAATTAACCCGATAATACCGCGATGAAATAAATCAGAACTGACAAATACAAAATCAGGCTCGGACCAGTTCTCTAACAGTTCGTTCGCCTTTTTATCGGCTTCGACCTGTAAGTTTTGGCGCGTTTGATTATTTTCTAAAATTTCAGAAACCATCATTTGCGCTTTTTTAAAATCAGTCTCTAAATAAATTTGTGCGGGTAAAATGTTATTTTCTAAGCGCGATAAAGCATTCAGTTTCGGCGCAAAACGAATGGCTACATCTTGCGATGATAATTCACGACCATCTAATTTTAAAGCCGTCAGTAATGTACGAAGACCTGGTTTTTGAGTTTGCGACAACGCCACAAGGCCGTGTTTAACTAAAACGCGGTTATCTTCAACCAAGGGAACCATATCGGTCACGGTTCCAATACAGAAAAATTCTAAAACTTCTTTCAAATCCCACTCGTTATGAGGAAGATTTTGATCTAAGAAAAAAGCGCGCTTTACGGCCCGTAGTAAATAGAAGGCCACGCCGGCCCCGCATAGATAACCAAGACCCGATTTGCATTGACGTTGATTCGGATTCACGACGACGTACGCGTCCGGAAGTGTTTCGGCCGGTAAGTGATGATCTGTTAAAATCGCGTCGATACCAAGCTCTTTGGCTTTTTCAAAAGCTTTAAAAGATGTAATACCCACGTCGACGGTAATAATTAAAGTAATTCCTAGGTGCGAAAGCTCGGTCACAGCGTCGGCATGAAAGCCGTAGCCTTCACTTAAACGTTTTGGCTGATAAAAAGCGACGTCTTTAAAACCCATTTTTTCTAAGCCCACTTTTAAAATAGCTAAACCACTGGTTCCATCTAAATCAAAATCGGCGTAGATACATATTTTTTCATTATTTTTATAGGCTTGAACTAACCGTTCAACCGCTTTATCCATGCCTAACATCGAAAATGGATCTTTCAATCCACTTAACTTCGGCTGCAATAAAGTTTCTAAATGATCTTGAGAAATTTCGCGCGAAGCTAAAACCCGCGCGATCAGATCAGGAAAAGGCCCTAATGGCTTCGGAGTCTGAGTTTGCCTTTGTTTCCAAATCAAATGAAGACTCCTTTCGAATTAAGACCTCTTTTGGATAAGCCGCTTTAAGAAAAACGGCCAAAAATAAATACGAAGAACAAAAAAAATAAAAGCTTTTAAGCTCTTTTCGGAGATAAATTTAATTTCTCCATCACTAAAATCGCCGGAGCCGCTACGTAAATTGAAGAGTAAGTTCCGAAGAAAATACCGATACAAATTGCGAACGCGATATCTGAAACGATACCACCCGCGAAAATGAATAAACATAAAGACGACACAAATGTTGTACCTGACGTAATCACCGTACGAACGAACATGTCATTGATCGATTTATTAATAACAAATGCCGACCCTTTATCTTTGTACATATGTTCAGTTTCACGAATACGGTCAAATACGACGATCGTATCATTCAAGGAGAACCCAATTAATGTTAACATCGCGGCCAAAATCGGAACGTTAACCTCTTTACCCACGAAAATAAAGATAGCTAAAGTAATGACCACGTCATGGGCCAAACAAATAACCGCTCCGGGAGCAAATTTGTAATCAAAGCGAAGTCCCACGTAAATTAAGATGATCAATAGACAGTAAAATACCGCTAAAAATCCGTTACGCTTTAACTCGGCTCCAACTTGCGGACCGACCGTATCGGTACGACGAAAATCAATGCCCGAGTCTTTAAATTCATTTGTTAAATGCATTTTAACTTCAGCGATTGATTTATTTAAAAGATCATTTGTTTCTTTATCCGTTGCGCCTTTTTCACCCTGAAAGCGCACGATGTATTCATTGCCTTCACCGAAGCTTTGAACACCTACGTCGCCAAGGCCCACGCGACCCACTGCTGAACGCACGTGATCGATTGTGACTGGTTTTTCGAATTTAACTTGAATTTCTGTTCCACCTTTAAAGTCGATCCCGTACGTGATGCCTTTAAATGCAATGTAGAACAAAGAAATCAAAACTAATGCTACAGAGATACCACCGAAAATGCCAACTTTACCAACGAAGTCAAAGCGGCCATAAGATTCAGTATTTGTATTTGAAATATTTTTATTTGCCATATGTCCTACCTACACTGAAAGTTTCTGAACACCAAAACGGTGTACTAAATTATCAACAATTACTTTAGATACGAAAACGTTCGCAAATAAAGTTGTTACGATACCCACTAATAAAGTCACTGCGAAACCACGCACGGGGCCTGTTCCGAAGTATAACAAAACTAACGCTGTTGCTGCGACCGTCACATTGGCATCAAGAATCGCCGACATGGCTTTTGCGTAACCTTGCTCAATGGCTGACTTGATCGTATTACCGTGATGATATTCTTCTTTAATGCGTTCATTAATAAGAACGTTCGCATCGACCGCAAAACCCACCGTTAACGCCATACCAGCGATACCCGGTAATGTTAAAGTTGCACCCAGTGATGTCAGAAGCGCAAATACACACATAATATTAATTGCTAACGATAACGAAGACACCATGCCCATTTGTTTGTAGTACAAACACATAAATAACACGATTAAGAAGGCTCCAACGTAAGAACCTGTTTTCGCAGAATCTAACGCATCTTTACCTAATGACGGACCCACACGACGCTCTTCAAGTTGTTCTAAAGCCGCCGGCAATGCACCCGCGCGCAAAGACATCGAAATTAATTTCGCTTCATTTAAAGAGTCTTCACGGTTACGACCACCACCTAAAGTGATGACAGCTTGTCCGTTAGGAATTTTGCCGTTGATCTTAGGAGCCGTTTTAACAACTTTATCTAACACAACCGCCATTTGTTCGTTGGTGTGTTTTTCAGTTAAATCCGCAAACTTAATTCCGCCCGCTGGATTAAAATGCATTGAAACTTCAGGACCACCATATTGGTCAAACGCAACGGCCGCGCTATCTAAGTAGTCGCCCGTTAAATCCGTATCCGTTTTCAATAAGAACGGAATGCTTCCGGCTTCCATCGTTTTTGCATTTTGTAATTTTTCAAAATACACAACTGTCTTTGGCGGAAGCTTTGTTTTCAAATCTTCGTTCAATTTAGCAATGTAGTCTGTGTACTTCATCGTCGTGATCGAGTAGTTACCCGATTTTTCAGCGGCATCGATCATAGCACGAAGTTCTTCAGCCGTTTTTTCAAACGAGACGATCATGAAATCAAGTTTCGCCGTCGTGTTGATGAGCTGTTTTGCTTTTTCAGCATCGGCCATACCTGGTAATTGAACCAAGATACGATCAGCCCCTTGCTGAGTGATCGAAGGTTCAGCCACACCGAACTCATCGATACGATTACGAATTGTTTCGATCGCTTGACGAATCACGTTTTGTTTTTGATCTAACAAATAAGCATCGAAGTACTTCACTTCAACTTTAGAAGCCGAATCCGAAACTACTTGCAATGAAGCCACGTGATTTTTCTGAATGTAAGCTGCGACTTTTTTTGCGTCTTCAGCTGAAGAAACTAAAACGTCAAAGGCCCCTTGCTTCGCATTTGTCGTGTCGAAATCTTTAACCTCAACACCCTCTTTAGCTAATTCAGATTTTAAAGTTAAAGTTTGACGAGTCACCGTTGTTTGTACAACGCCATCGACGTCAACGCCCATCACTAAATGCACGCCACCTTGAATATCAAGACCGTAATTTAATTTCTTAGATGGCCACCAAGGGAGGTGTGACGTATCAACGACGTTTGGAAGAACTAACACAATCGCTAAAAGAACGCCAATCGCGGCGATCCAAGTTTTTGAACGAAAACCTTCCATGATTATTTTACCTCTTTCTTAGGTTGTAAAATCGCTTGTGACATTAACACTTGCGCTCTTAAAACTTTGATCTGAACCGCGTTCGCAACTTCTAAAGTCACGATTTGGTCTGTCATCGCAGCGATGCGACCCAAGATCCCAGAAGCTGTCACAACTTGATCACCGACTTTTAACGCCTGTAAAAAAGATTGCGTCTCTTTCTGTTTTTTCGCTTGAGGGCGAATTAAGAAAAAGTAAAAGACCCCGATGATGATCACAAACGGGACAAATTGCATCCAAGCCGGAGCCGGAGGAGCAGCCGTGGCTGCCGCTGTTGTTGCAGTCTCTGCGGTTTGCGCAAACGCGTGGACACCTGTAAAAAATAGATTCACTAAAAGATTCATAGTATTCCCTTCAAATCGACTCTTCCAAAATTAAAATGTCGAAATAAAATTGAACACTTAAACGCGTTTTTGATCAAGGGTTATGATCAGTTGTCTTTATCAGATCTTACGAATCGCGTTAGGCAGTCGTCATGGAAAGCCGGCCAGCGATCTTGTTCGATGGCTTCACGCGCCTGTTTCATCAAGTTCATATAAAAGTAAATATTGTGAATCGTGTTTAATCTTGAGCCTAAAATTTCACCACTTAAGAATAAATGACGAAGGTAAGCCTTTGAATAATTCTTGCACGTATAACAATCACAGTTCGGATCAAGAGGTGTGTCGTCTTCGCGGTACTGCAGGCGCTTGATGCTGACTTTTCCCAATGAAGTGAACAGAGTTCCATTACGGGCTACTCGTGTTGGCAGAACGCAGTCAAACATGTCTACACCCGCATCGATTGAAATAATTAAATCCAGCGGAGTGCCGACACCCATTAAATACCGCGGTTTATTTTCAGGCATCAATGGTGCAATGTCTGGTAAAATTTCGTGCATTAAATGAATGGGTTCACCCACCGAAAATCCACCCAGCGCGTAGCCTGGCAGATCAACGCTAGTTACTTGTTGCAGCGAATATTTACGATGCTCAAGACTTAGCCCACCTTGAACAATACCAAAAAGTAGACTTTCTGGCCTAATCATGGCCGCCGCCGATCTGATCAACCAGCGATGAGTCAAATCCATCGAACGCTTAATTTCTTCGTTTGTCGCCGGATACTGAAGGCATTCATCAAAAGCCATGATGATGTCAGAGCCTAAATCCATCTGGATCTCGATACTTTTTTCTGGAGAAATAAAATGTTTCGCGCCGTCTAAGTGAGATCTAAATTCAACGCCCTCTTCACTCATCTTACGCAGAGAGTTCAGCGAGAAAACTTGAAAACCGCCCGAATCCGTCAAGATCGGCCCGTGCCAGTTCATAAATTTGTGAAGACCACCCAATTTTTTAATCAGCTTTTCGCCCGGACGTAAATGAAGATGATAGGTGTTGCCTAAAACAACTTGGGTTCCGCACTGAATCAGCTCTTCTGGAGTCATAGCCTTAACCGTGGCCTTCGTTCCGACCGCCATAAAGCAAGGCGTTTCAAACGATCCATGGGCCGTCATAAAAGTCGCACGACGAGCGTTGCCGGCTTTTTTATGAAGTTTAAATTGGCCTAACTTCAGTTTTTCTTTAGAAGTCGAATCAGCCGCACTTTTTTCATTCATTTTATTCATTTCAGACATGTCGGCTGTTGTACTGATTTTCGGCGCTAAGCTCAATGGGAATCATGCAAACAAAACGATTATGTTACGCTTACCTTTACTCGCCGCGAACGAACCCAAGGTTGGCTTTATTTAATTCACAAATGTAATTACTAAATTGGCATGAACGTGTGCACTTTTAAAGCCCGCTTGGGTTTTAATAAAATCACACGTCGGCGCTGAATAAAAACAAACATGGGTCACGTCACGACGGTAAGACCACGTGGCAAAGTCAATTTGATCAGTCATAAGTGAGGTCATCACAAACAAGTGCCCGCCGGGCTTTAAATAAGATTTTAGTTTTTCAAATTCAGATTTTGGGTCGTAAAAATGCTCGGCCACTTCGCAAACAATAATATAGTCGTAGGTATTGGCCGTTAAAATTTGGGGTTCATCGCAAAAATAAGGGTCGTACTTTAAGATATTGTACTTTTCTAATTTCAATAAATGCGAAATCGCCGAATCAGGCCCTGATCCATAATCAAGCCCCTTGTCCTCTGGTGATTGTGACTTTGTCACCGCCTGGTATAATGGATTAACAAACTGCTGATACCCTTGATCTAAAACATTATTTTCGTGTTTTTCGTAGCGGGCTTTTTCTTTTGCCGTATCTAATCTTTCTGATGGATCTAAAAAAATCAACGCGCACGATTCACAGCGCCAATAGGTTTGATGTAAAATTTGAAGGTATGTCAAGGCTGCGCCTGAACACAGTAGGCAAGTCATAAGAACTTATAACAGGTTCCAAGTAATAAAAGCGAGCCTCTTTTTCAACCCCACCTTTAAACTACTATTTGCAGTTGATAACGGCTTCACCGTATTCGATCGAACAAACTTGGGCGTCTTTAATTAGACCATCGGCTGATTCAAACGTTGGCGTTGCTGATTCGTGCGAAGCCGCCACGTATTCAACCGCGCATTTAGCGGCTGGTTTTCCATCCACTTGTTTTAGGGGGTTGATCGTCACAATGTATTCCATCGGGTCTGTTTCATCGGTCGTGCACACGATGTACGTTTCTAAATTACTACCCACGTTAAGAGCTTTAATACCGCACGAGTTTGTACCCGCCTCAAAGGTCTTGTAGTTTTTAGCAACGGCCGCATAGACCGCTTCGTTCGCGCAATTTGGAGTTTTTGCCGCAGCTGATGACTTCGACGCAAAAGTAGTTAATGAAGTTAAAGCCATAAATGTTAAAATTAAAAATGATTTCATAAAGTCTCCGGGTGGTAAGATAATTTGTAGAATGGATGCAATGTAACTGAAGCTGCCAAAAACAGCCAGACGCTTCATTGAAACTAAATATACATAAAATGAATTAAGATGTCGCAAACTGAGTCGTCAAATCGATGATCGGTTTATCTTTGCGAACAACCAACCTTAGAAATATTTACGCGATTTTACTTCATCCAATGACTTTAAAACAAATAGATCAGGGTAAAACAGGACACTTCGTTTCGAAAACCAATGAAAACGTATTGATTTAGAACTGACGCTTTAATTTATAAATGTCTAACTTCTACCTAGGGCTAAAGAGATCGACAGCGAAGAACTAAACTAAGCCCAAACGACGCGTAAAAACCCTGAGCACGCTCTTTGCTTTAATAGCTTTATATAAATCGGGGGATTTAAATGAAACGTTCAACTCTTTATAAATTGGCTTTTACAGGATTAAGCTTAGTGTCCGTAACCGTTTTTCAAAACTGCGGTAAGCTTGATATCAAAAATGTTGACCCAAGTAGTTTAGCAACTAGTGGCGTAACCGATATAGGCGCCGGATCAGGTTTAGGAACGGATCAACCGATCAGTTTAAACCCACCCGTCGAAGCAATACCTGCAGCCACCAATCCAGATGCCTCATCTGGCAATAACGTCACGCCAAACACTTCGGGCGGCGGAGCGGTAGCGATTATCAAAGTGCCAGCCGATATTTCAGGTCCGGCAGATCACCAGCCGACACCGGCACAACCTATTAAAGTAGGTCCTGGAATGGAAACTCAACCCGGAGCTCCGATGCCAGTTACCTCTACACCGAATTCATCACCTTCAGTCACACCAGCCCAACCGGGTTCAATTGAGGCCGCAGCCTTAGCTTTATGTGACGACAAAGTTCGACTAAATACAATGTCGATCGTTGATATTTCAAACTTTGCGGGTTCCCTTCAATTTAATGCCGATCAAGTCAAACACGTCACAAATATTTTAGGCGGAGTTCTTTTAAGAGCCGTTCACAAAGATTCATCGGTTATGCAGATTTCAAATATTTCAGCCAATGATTCAGCTGGAGAAAAAGCGGTGGTGCTTTGTAATTTTAATGATGTTAAACAAATATCAAACATCAGTGGTCACATCGTATTAGTGAACACACACGTCACAATGTTAGCCGATCACAAAGGAAAATTAACTTTGGTCAATTCACAAGTGGATAAAATTAGAAACCACGTTGGAGAATTAATTAGTCTTGTGGCACTTCAGTAGTCGCCAGCATTCTGATTGTAAACCGCTAGGCTCTAGAATTAATGACTAGAGCCAAACCAAACGCTTAAGTCGCCGTAACTAAACAGCTTAAACTTCTTTTCAACCGCCCAACTGTAGCAGTGCTTGACGCGATTTAAGCCAACAAAACCTGAAACTAAAGCCAGCAAAGTCGATTCGGGTTGGTGAAAATTCGTTAAAAGTCGGTTCACAATTTTAAATTCGCTACCCTCTTGAAGTAATATTCCGGTCGAGCCCGTTAAGACTCCTGTGCGGGCGACACTTTCTAGAACGCGGGTGGATGTCGTTCCTAAACTCCAGATTCCTTTTCTATTTTCTTTTGCTTCTAGAATGGTTTTCCAATTTTTTTCTGAAATGGCGTAAATTTCTTCGTGCATCGTGTGATCATTTAGATCTTCGGTTAAAACCGGAAGAAATGTTCCAAGCCCGACGTGCAGGGTTAATTCAACAACCTGCACGCCTTTATTTTTCATCGTTAAAATATCATCCGCGGTAAAATGAAGACTGGCCGTCGGGGCCGCAAAGCTTCCGGCATTTTCAGCCCACGCGGTTTGATACCACTTTGAATCTTCACTGGTATTGTGTCGATCGCCGCGCGCTTTTTGAATGTACGGCGGTAAAGGCATTTCGGCGATCAGGTCGAAGTCTTTTTGCGTAATCTTCGGAAAGACCTCTACCTTTTGCGGACGACCCTTTTCAATCAGTTTCATTTCAAAACCATTTGGCAATTTTAAAGACTGACCGATCGCGATTTTTTTAGAAGGAAATAAAACACTCCACGTGTTTGACGTTTCTGTTTCTGAAACCTGATCTAAAAATAAAATTTCAGTTTCATTTTCTGAAAAAACGCGGCGTTTTAACACTTTGGTATTATTAATAACAAAAACATCACCTGCTGGAATTTTTTCAATCACTTCGCTTAACGTCAGTTCAACGGGTTCAGCCCCCTGTTCAACCCACATCACGCGTGTTGGGCGCGACGGACTGGTAGCGATTAAAGATTCAGGATAATCATAAACAAGATCAGAGCGTTTCATTCCAAGATATTTAAGCTTCGTTAATAAGTTCTACAACTGAAATTTTTGAAAATTGAAATCGACCAAAGAATCTACGAAATATGAAACAATTTAAGCAATTACCCCATGGTTTCATTCGAAAAAAACCGAATCGGTGCGCAAAGAACCTATTTCGCACGTCGATCTTTTAGGCTTTTCTCAGAATAGCTCGTCGAACTTTTAATGACATTTTAGAATATCGACAGCCCTTCCGCTCTAAAAAGACCAAAGACAGGCTTTATCATCAAAGCACGACTCTTGCTTTATAGACTAGTTAAGCGAGGTCGTTGATGGGTTCAAAGAAATTAAAGACAGTTGTTGGTGTGTTTGGGTTGGTTTTACTTTTTGCGTATCAAAATTGCGCAAAGGTCAGCAGCAGCTCAAGTGCCAAGGCCGTTGATAATTCAGTCAGTAGCGATGGCGGCGTAGTGTCAACGATGCCCGTTTCAACCACGGGAACCTTAGACGATGTTGTTAGCAAGCTAGGCCAAGACGAATCAAAACACGCGGAAGCTTTGGCTTTATGCGCGAATTCAAAACTAGAAATTTCACAAAGCTTAGTTAGCCAAAACTTTAAAGGCATCTTAGGAATTCAAACTGACTACGTCAAAGAAGTCAGCGATCTTTCGGGATCATTGACCGTCAAATCAAATTCGGCTTCGGGACGAATCGATCTGATTTCAAATATCACCGCCAACAGCCTTTCAAGTAACCGCGCCCTGGTCTTATGCGACTTTCAAGATGTCGCCAGTCTTAAAAATATCATCGGGCAAATTATCTTGGTGAATTCACACGTCACGGCCCTTGATGGCCATAGCGGGCAAATATTACTGGTGAATTCAAAAATTGATAAAATAACGAATCAAGAGGGCGAAGTTTTAAATTTAGTTAGTCTTGATTAATTTAATTTTTCTAAATTCTATCCGAAAAAAAAGGAAGACATTCGTCTTCCTTTTTTTTGCTGTGTTCAAAAAGTTTACTTTTTTCTGTTGATTGAATCGTCTATTTTCTAAAACTTTCTTGATAAAACAGAATGAAAACGAGCCGCTTTGAACGCATTTTTTAAGTTTTTGACTCATTCTAAATCTAAAAGCCGAAAAACCCATGTTCATCTAGTAGTCGATTCTCAAAATCACGCGTCAAACTTGTTTGTAAATTTCGACTCGTCGACATCCGGCAAAGCTTTAAAGAGTCTTTCACTCGATTTCATCATAAGCACCTATATTGCTTTACTAGAGTTATAGAACTAGGGGGATTATGAAACTATCTAAACACTTTAAAGTAGCGCTGACCCTACTGGGTTTAATGGCCGTGGCGCTAACCATGGCGTTTTCTGTAGCCAATGGGGGCTTGATAACTGGGTCCCTGATAAAAACTGCGCAGGAAGAGGTTCAGTGCGATTTTAAACAAGATATCTTTCAGCAATGGGCTTACATCTTTGGAAAGCGTACATCGTGCGTGTATCGGTAAAAGACAAAAAAAAAGCGGAAGCTCGTCGCTTCCGCTTGAAGAATGTCAGTGGGGAACCACCAAAAACCCAAAGACATTTTTCGGTACTAACTTAATCTTTCGCTTCATCCACCCGGCGTGTTGTAAACCAGAGGGTTAAGCTCACAACACCCGAATAAAGCGCGCAAAAAACGAACAATGAATTCAACTCGCCCATTCAAACTCCTTTTGAAAAAGCTTAACTTTTTAGGTCAAACTCTTAGGCTTACTCGAAGGCAACTTTTAGGTTCACTTCGTGTTCCCTTACGGCATCCTTGCCTGAAGGGGGTGACGATCAGAGTAGCCATCCTAGCCACCCTTTCTTTCGTCGGGAAGAGCTTCCGTGCTCTTAAAGGTAAGACGACAACTGGACCCATTTCGGGTTAAGAAAAAAATATTTATTATGCAGATACTGACTATTATTATTCGTTATGCGCCTGACGTAAGACATAAATTGGCATTGGGTTTCATGGAATCTAACCTGCGCATTTTAAGATTAAAAAGCTAGACTAAAGTTAAACAGTTTTGGGTGGACTGCACCCGTGCGTAGACCATTTTATTTTCGGTTGCTACTGTAATGAAATGAAAATAACAAGCTGCGCCCTTCACGTGATTCTGATTTATGTCTGCGTTTTTCTTTTTTCAAACTTTTCATTGGCCGATGAAGCCCGCTTTGAAAATACTTTGTTTATTGCAGATTCGCACGGCTACGGAAAGTTTGGCGTCGAAATCGATAAATATTTAAGAACCATCTCAACGAATACCACGTCCATAGCCAGTTGCGGTTCATCCCCTTCGACGTGGGTGAACACCACGGCCAACTTCAAGGCGACAAATTGCGGCTTTTGGAAAAAAGAATCTGACGGCAAAGAAATTCGCGTTAAAAGTCACAAGCAAAGTTCATTTACAGAAGAAATAGAAAACGTAAAACCTAACTTAACCGTCGTGGCTTTAGGAACAAATATTTTAACTAGCCCACAAAGTATTGAAAAAGAAAAACTTTCGATCGAAAAAATGCTGACTCAAATCAAACAAGCCAAAAGCAAATGCATCTGGATCGGACCGCCCGATGTGGCAAAAAATCCGTTCAAAGCCAATTTAGAAAAAGGCGTTCAAGAAATAAAAGCGCTGGTCGAAAAAAACAAATGCGTCTTTATTGATTCGACCGAAATCACCAAATACCCAAAAGATAATAAAGATGGCATTCACTATGGCGCTACACAGGCTGGCGATTGGGGCATTGATGCGGCTGAAAAAATGAATCAAAAAATCTTGGCAATGCCGGTCGCTAAAAAAGCTTCGGCTAAAATTAAGTCGAAACCTAAAACAGATAGTGCAAATTAAAATTAGCTTTTAATTTATTTTTGATTCTGCTGTAAATACGTTTGATACATTTCGGCTAATAAGAAATTAGTATATTTAGTAGGATGCACGTCGTTAGGTATAAATAGGCGATTTGCCGTCGCCGCTTCGAAATCAACGCCAGATAAATCTAAAACTTCTACACCTTGCGCCTTTAAGCCCTGGGCGATCACGGGGCCTAAGCGATTTGCAGAGTACGGATAGATCACCACGATCAAACGATTCTGCGGATTCAGATTTAAAATTTGCAGCTGAATTTTTTTGACCAAAGATTCAAATTGCTTGGTCCCGTCGGCCGCTGGGTTACCCCATAAACCTTGCATTCTTTGTAAGGCCGGAAAATAAGGTAAAATTTTAGAAAGCACCAGATACAACGGTTTTGCATCTTGAAAACTTCCCTTATAAATCCAGTCATTATTTTCAAAAGCGTAATACGGCTGCGATAATAAAAGATGACTGGCGGCCGAATTATAAAGTGTCGCGGGCTGAAAAAAAGTGCGCCTTAAATGAT
The DNA here is from genome assembly GCA_014376935.1 of Bdellovibrio sp. GTDB lineage: Bacteria > Bdellovibrionota > Bdellovibrionia > Bdellovibrionales > Bdellovibrionaceae > Pseudobdellovibrio. Next base: position 11,627 of record JACMQO010000074.1, on the reverse strand, counting down.
CGTCGATAAATTGGTAAATATAAACACTTTTTTCAGAGTAATTCGTTCTATTTTTCTCAAGCTCAAATAAAATATCATTGGCTCCCCACCCGGCTTTGGCGACCATTTTTACATCGGCCCCGGGCTGAAGTTTTTGCAGATAAGCACCAACGGTTTCATCATGACCGATTCCGGTGCCGAACGTGTAAGAGCATCCCAAAAAAGTAATTTTAGGATCACCCTGTTTATTCTGGTTAGGAACGACCCGAAATTTATGAGCATCTAATGTCGCCGTAAAGTCGTAAATCGCCTGCCCCGTCGACGCTTGGTATTTGACGGACCGAACTGAATCCCCCTGCACGGTATTTTCATCCAACCCGTAGAATAGCTTTAGACTTCCACTATTTTCTGAATCCAAATAAGTTTCAGGTAAACCCAACGAATTAAGATCAGCCTTCTTTAAATTCGTTTTCGAAGGCAGTTTATAATCTGTCGAAATAAAAACCGCCGACTGAAATGCGCGATCGTATAGATACCACGCTAAATTCATGACAATGAAAGTCAGCAGAAAGCTAACAATGGATAATAAGGCATTCTGAGCCACTTTTCGAAACATAGCCTTAACTATGCCACAGGTTCATTCGGCGCAAAACTCCCTTTCCATCATTGGCACCTGCCGTTAGCAGACACTTGCCACAACGACCGATAACTAGCTATCCTAATCATCACAGTGCGCGGTTGGTGGAATTGGTAGACACGTACGCTTGAGGTGCGTATGCCGCAAGGTGTGGGGGTTCAAGTCCCCCATCGCGCACCAAATCGGTTTTTTTAAGCTTTTTTAAATTCGATTTTCAAATGTCGACCAAGTTGTTAGACAATTTTACGTCATTATTCATAGAATTAGCTACCAACTAAATTTCTAGATTTTTCATTATCTTTTGCCTATACGACCCAATTAAGCGATTTAGCATTTCATGGGTTATTCGTTCAACATCAAGAAAGCAAACAATGTGAGAAGGTCTTTTCCTATTCATCGGGAAAAAGGTTTCCCGACGGGCGCGTAGAACAACCACAAGCTATTGGCAATAAAACGGCTAGCAAGTAGCAAATAACTTTACTCACATAACCTCATTGCTTAAGATTTACAGATGATAAGATAAAGTACAACATTTTTGAAATACGAGTTTCCAAGGAGATGAAATGGAACTTACGACAGCCGTTGCAATTGCAACAATTGTTAATGGACTAGCTTTAGCATACGATGTGTTTCGAAGATATAACAAAAGATCCGTCGGTGAAGTAAAAGTACCGAATGGCAACCCAGACGGATTTCACCAATTTATGACAATTGACTATACGAAGCACACCGAATCACTGAAGCCGAATGCGAAACGAATACTTATTCGCAATGATAACAGTGTCGAAATTCAATATTTTGACAATAGTGTAATATGTTTTGCAACCTTCATCCGATGGATAGAATCTGCGGAATCTACGGAGAAAAAAATATAGATCCGGACTTCGGCGGGTAGTTTTGAAATTGAACTGGTTTTTGGTTGTCTTGAACTTCCATCCAAAGCCCAATTTCTGAAAGCAATGATTCATTATAATGGAACCAAGGATATAATGAACCGTCCAAGTCAAATATCCAAGGCTGCACCCGATAAGTGTTCAAGTCCCCCACTGCGCAATCATACTCTATTACTGAGTAACTACTCATAGATAGTTGTGTCGCTTTATACTCGGTAATACGCGCTAGTCAAATTTGGTGCTCCAAAAAAGAATGTAAGAAGAAATAGTTAGTTTTTAAATAGCTTGAATTCAAAAAAAGATTTTACTTTTTCAGTGCTAGCAGGAATTCTAACTTTTGAATCGGCACTTTGTAGCTTAGCTAATATGTTGCAATTAACATCTTCAAAAACAGCCATGTTTGTTATTGCGTTTGTTTTGGTAACTCTTGAAAATTGCATTTGGATTGTGCCTTTCGAATTACTTGATAAAAGGCTATCATTCGAAGCTGATCTTAATATAACAGTTTCTGAGCCCACGGGATTACATGTTTCGTGAGACCATTTAATATCGAAAGATTCTCCTGATCTAACATAAGTGCCAATGTTTTTTCTTACATATGCTTTTGCCGAAGAGCCGTCCGAGTAAACGTAGACTTGCATAAACAGGATATTACCATTTCCGTCTATTGTCGCGGTGTAACCCTTTGCGGTGGTTGATGTTGCTCCCGGCGCAACGTATGTCCATGAACCGTATACAGGGTCTACCGTTGACTGCGCGGCTGTATCGCTCGAGTTATTGCTGCAAGATGAAAAAACTAAAAATGAAGTTAATGCTAACAGAGTGTATTTCATTATTTTCCTTTGAACGTTTACAAACTTCTCGTCTTGTTTAGTAAATTACTTTAGTCAAAAAACTATTTGACCGATTCTTGTCTGACTACAAATTCGCATTTGTTTAAAATGATGTGCAATTAAGCTACTTCGTTTAATTATTGGACAGGCATTTTTCTTATCAGCATGAAAATTTCAAATTGAGTACCCGAATAGGCATTCAGAGAAAAACTATTAACAGCGCCCCTTAAAACCGAGCCCCAACCAATAGCAGTGGCTGAAACCCGTAAGCCACTTTCGTTTCTAAATGACTTTTTCCCATAAAATTACCTAAATTCGGCTTTTCATCTAAAACGAAATTAGACGTGATCGATGTGCCCGGCGCGTAAGTGACCGAAAGATCAAATATCCAGTCAAGCCACTGTTTTCGCTGGCCTTGGCTTGAAAACCTATGGCCGAGGTGACTCCGCCATAGGATGTTTTTGAATCCGCTCGGGGTCCCGTTAACAAGGACGGACGGAAGTAAGATTGAACCTCTCCCTGCTGATAGCCGCCGCCCACGTACAGCGAACCGTACTTAAATGGCAAAATAAAATATTTTAGATTCGCGGAATAAAATATGTTGGTGTCTTTTTTTCTTCGCCAAAGTAATTATCAGTCTGACCTTTTGACATCTTATTGTAACCTATAGCGCCCTCAAGAAAAGGCGAAAATAAATACGCCACCCCAAAACCCAAACCTTCTGACTGCACAATCGGAACGGGATAACCCGTCGCGTGCTACGCCTTTCTACATTAACAAAATACTAACATTAAACAGCTTGTCATCGTTCGCGACTAACGTAAGTCTTTACACAGTCACATTTTTTTGATTCATCTTAAGAAGGAGTTCAAAATGAAAGCTGTTAGCGCCACCTTTATCACCGGAATTATTTTAAACATAAGTTTTGCCTTAGCTGCAAACCCACCGGCGACGGAGTCATGGACTTTACTTGAATCAACAAAGTTTGGAGTCTTCGAAAGCTTGGCGCGCTGCCAAGGGTTAACCAATGATGGACAAGGGCATTTTTGGTTTTCGGCCAATCAAAAATTAACGCGCACAACTTCAAATTACACGACCGAAGAAAAAGTCAATTCAAGCCCCCTTGAAGAAATGAAAAATTTAGGAGCTAATCACATCGGCGATATCGATTTTTCAAACGGCAAAATTTACGCTCCGGTCGAAGATGGCCGTGACTACCAGCACCCGATCATTGCGGTTTATAACGCCCAGACTTTAGATTTAGAAAAATACTCTGAAATTTCAAAAGAGTGGCTTCCTGACGGCATCCCTTGGCTCGCGGTCGATGCTAAGCATAGTTATTTGATCACTTCGCAATACAGTCATACGACCCATATTAATTTATATGACTTACAAACCTTTAAACCGGTTCGTCAAATTCCGATGTCTCAGATGCTAACTTCGATTCAAGGCGGTAAAGTTTTTGGCGATTATTTATATATGACCGCGAACAATGAAACCAACACGGGTTTTGCGGTTTATAAGATGGATTTAATGACCGGACAAATTTCAAAAATTATCTCTATCGACCCTAGCGTCGTAGAAATCGAAGGCTTAACACTGAATACACAAGCTGATGGCCAGCACATGTACGTATTAGGTTTGACTGGTAGTGGTTTAGGTAAAAGAATTCGACTATTTCATTTTAAAAAATAAGTAACAGGGTCTTTATCCGATTTTATGTCTTCAGGAGCTTTACATGCGTTCATGGTTTTTTACACTTCTTTGCGCCACTCTTTTTATTTCAGAACTGGTACACGCAAAGCTAACTTTAACGCAATTTCAAAGCCCTCCGAAATTAGTCGTCGTGATCGTCATCGATCAATTTCGCGCCGACTACTTGACCCGCTTTAAAGATAAATTTATTAAACCAAAAACAAAAGGTGAAATCGGCGGGTTTCAGTTTTTAATGTCTGAAGGGGCCTACTACCCGTTTGCGGAATACGATGTTTTGCAATCGATGACCTGCCCCGGCCACGCCATGATTTCAACGGGTTCGTATCCCGTGATGATGGGGATTCCCTTAAATGACTGGTATGATCGTAAAACTAAAAAAATGCGTTACTGCGCTGAAGACGACGAATTTGGAATTTCTCCGCGCGCCTTAAAAACGACGACTGTTGGTGATGAACTAAAAAATGCCGGGTATAAATCAAAAGTCATTGGCATCGCATTAAAAGACAGATCAGCCGTGATGCTTGCGGGGCACCGGGCTGATTTAGCACTTTGGATGGATTATAAAACATTTACTTGGCGCACCAGTGATTACTACACCAAAAATTTACCGCCCTGGGTTTTAGGTTTAAATAAAAAACTTCAAGCCGATGCGACCACCGAAAAAACCTGGTCTGCGACCGGCCCCGGAAATGGTCTAAGTGATACAAACAGCACTGGGTTTCAGAAAAAATTTAAACCCAATACGAAATTAGGATTAAGTTTAAACTACGGCGTGCAAGTCTCTTTCGATGCCGCGACCGAAGCCCTAAAATCAGAAAACTTAGGTCACGGGCCCGCAACAGATATTTTAGCCTTAAGTCTTTCCACCCACGATATGTTAGGTCATCTATTTGGACCGAACGCGCGTGAAGTTGAAGAGCTAACCATTTATGAAGATCAACAAATCGCAAAGTTTTTAAAGACGCTGAAGAAGCATATGGGCTCATCATTTAAAGATGTGGTGGTTGTGTTAACGGCCGATCACGGCGTTGCGCCTTCGACCGATTACGCGCAAAAATCGAAGCTTTCTTCTGGAAAGCTAGATTACCTAGACCTATACAAAAAAATATACAGTCACTTAAATAATAAATTCGGAACATCAAGTAAAGGCGAATGGATTGCGGCGTCTCATTCGTTTCAATTTTATATTAATCAAGTTGTCTTAGATGAAAAAAAGTTAAAAAAAGCAGATGTTGAAAAAGAATTTCAAATAGCTCTTCAAGATTTACCCGGAGTCTTTGCCGTCGCTACCGCCAGCGACATTCAAAACGGTCAATACCCGCCAGGCTTTTTAGCCGAACAACTTAAAAAACAATACATCCCCGGTATCAGTGGCGACGTCATTATTATTCCGCGCCCATTTTTTATGGAGAAAGACGAAAACTTTGCGACCCACATGACCGGTTTTTCTTACGACCGTATGGTGCCGTTAGTGCTATTTGGAAAAAACATTCAACCAGCCGTACACCCCGAGCAAGTTCACATCGTCGACCTAGCGCCGACGTTATCTTTTTTATTAGGCGTATTACCGCCAGCGACAAGTTCAGGACGCGTGTTAAAAGAAATTTTTTAGTACGCGCCAGAATTTGAAGATGAATTACGCCAAAGCTAACCTAAATCATCGCCGCGAATTCCAAAGTTATATCCAGCCGACATACACTAAGGCGAAAGCTGTGACCGATACAAAGATTGTGGCGATCAGTAAATTAAACACGTTTTTCATTTTTGCTTCAGTTTAGATAAAAATTGCTGAACGGTTATTGTTTAGCAAACGTTATGACGTAACCAGACAGAGCCTTCAGGTACGTAGATTTCACAGTACGTTAAATATATTCTAACCCCCGGCTATGGCGACCAGAATGCTGACTTCGTCAAGGGGCTCTAGTTTTGTTTTTAATCCTTGTAAATAGCGGACGTCTTCTTTTCCTAAAAAAATAGAAACATAATTTAAAATTTGACCGGCATCACCCACAATTTTACTTTTGATTCCGGGGTACTTTTGATCCAACTCATGAATCGCTTCAATCAAAGTAGAACTTTCTACTTTGACCCATTTTTCACCCTGCGTGATTTTTTGAAAAGCCGGAGCCAATATCATTTTTGCCATCTTTACGCCTTTACTTCGCAGGCCGTTGAAGCCTTTTGGTATTTTATGTTTTCTGGATTCCCACAGGCCACACAATCTTTGTTTTTTCGAACGTTTAATTCACGAAACTCCATCTGCAATGAATCATAAAGTAAAAGCCGCCCCACTAAACTGACCCCAAGACCCAAAATGAGTTTAATGACTTCGGTCGCTTCGATCAGACCGATGATCCCCGGCAGAACCCCTAGCACACCCGCCTCGGCACAGTTCGGGGCCATGTCTGCCGTCGGCCGCTCGGGGTGTAGACAACGATAACATGGACCATCCTTGGCACAAAAAACGGTGGCTTGCCCTTCGAACCAGAAAATTGAACCGTGAACGTTCACTTTTTTATGTTTAAGGCAGGCATCATTCACTAAAAAACGCGTATCGAAATTATCGCAGCCATCCACGATGACATCATATTCAGGTAAAATTTGATCAATATTTTTATCCGTTAACCGCATCTTGTAAGCATTAATTTGCAGGTTCGGATTTAAATTTTTTAAAGTCATTTGCGCCGAATCGACTTTCGAAAGTCCAACCCGGTCTGTGGTGTGCAAAATCTGTCTTTGCAAATTACTAAGATCAACGACGTCATCATCAATAATACCGATTGTTCCGACCCCGGCCGCCGCCAAATAAAAAGCCGCCGGAGAACCTAACCCACCAGCCCCCACGATTAAAACTTTAGCCGCAGATAATTTTTTTTGTCCTTCAAGCCCGACTTGCGGTAAACGCATCTGCGCTGAATACCTTTGTTGGTAAGATAAATCGATTCGCGGTAGCGCTTCAAGGGCTTGTCCTTGGTCTTTCCAACCTTTTATTCCATCATCTAAAGATCGCACCTGCGTGTAACCCATTTCGATTAAACTTTGCGCGGCTAAAACAGATCTGGTGCCGCCAGCACAGTACAAAACAATGGCTTGATCGCGTTTCGGCGCTATATTTTCAATCCGCAATTCTAAAAATCCACGCGGCACCGTTTCTGCCGTCGGAATTTTTCCGTCAAGCCACTCAGACTCTTCACGGATATCGATCAATTTGACTTGATCCAAGCTGGCCTTTAATTCTAAGGCTGAAATTTTAGCAATTGTTTTATTTAAAAAAAGAAGGCGTTCTTGTAGAGTCTGTTTCATCTTTATATGGTAACCGATCGCGAACAAAACGATCAATGGAAATTAAAAAACCGTCATGACGACGGTTTTTTAAGACTATCAAAATTGAATTATAAAACTATTTTTTCGCTTGAGCCATTGCGCCCATCGTTCCCTTTTTAACAACGTTCGCATGGCAACCCATCGTTCCATTTTTCACAGAACTTCCGTCTGCTTTTGCTGACCCGATCGTTTTAAGAGGGCTTTCATTAAGTTGTTCTAAATTAGCTTTAACATTTTTTCTCATTATTCATCCTTCTGTTGCATGGGTTTAGGCTGACATTTTGTTTTCATAGAGTACCACGACGGTTCAAAAAAGTAACCGCAATTGTTTATCATGTAAGGCTAAATTTTTCGCAATGTGCTTTAACAATGAAATTCCGTCCGCTCTTTTTTGGTACACCATTTGGTTTCTGATCTTTTTTACTGAGATCAACAACTTAGCCCCGTTGGCATGCTTGCGAACGATGGCCTCTAATGAACTGAAATTACGCCGCGAGAAATGAAGGTCTAGGTAAACTTCTATCAACAGATTCGCGTGCGCTTTTGACACAACTCCGCGCCGAACTAAACCCTTGGCGCCCATATAGAAATCAACAAAGGGTATACTTTCAATACCCATTCCCTCAAAATAAATTTGCCCTAACTTATCATCACGAAAATAAGAATCACTCTGGATATGTTCAAAAATTTCTCCGCAACCGACCATTCCATATTCTGAAAGTTCAGCCGCCCGCATGGCCCCCATACTAGACGCCCCGTAGACCGAAACACCGCAACGTAAGACGTCGTGAATTTCGGTGGGACTAACAGAAAGACTTTGCAGAAATTCTCCATCAATGATGCCGATCACTTGCACGCCATTTTTTAGATCGTCATAAAGATCATTTCTTTTGATGGGTTTTGAAAACTGCGCCTGCGGCAAATATTTTTTTACGATTTTTTCTGATACACTTAAGCCCGCGTAAATTTTTATTTTAGGCATAAAAACCCTTAATCCCGATATTTGGGAATTTCTTTTTATAAACATCAAGCTGAGTTCCCGTATTTATTACCTTATACGCCTGAGGAACTTCAAACCCCGGAATAACCACCTTAACGACTGGAACATCGACCCCCACCCGGGTTAAGTTGGCCACAAATACATTCGTGCATCCGCGCTGCCGCAACCACTTTAAAATGAAATCTAATTCTTCGTTTAAAGATTTAAATATTTGATCGTGAACACGCTTTTTATAATCTTTTATTCGCAAGGTTCTTTTTTGCGGCTGGGGTGTTTTATCAAAGATATCGTTTTCACCTTTAGACATTCCATCAGTTTCGTTCGAAGCTAAGTCTTCTCGAGTGCCGCTGATATTTGCCGCTAGGCTTTGAAGCGCTTCGCTAAAAGCGCGGCTTATCGAAATATCGACCGTTCCTGAAAGTCCCCAGCCTAAGTGCGTTTCACCCTGACTAACAACAGCACAAAGGATGCACGGTAAGTTTTTATTTTGCTGATGCTCTAAAGCATAAAACTGAACTTCATATTCGTTCGCCATCTGTTTCTTAAATTGACGAAGGCTTACGTCTTCTATTTCTTGATCGTACAAAGCTTCAATTTTGATGTCGCCCGTTTCAAAATGAAAAATATAATTTCTTTCAATCACTTCGTAAAGGGCATGAATCGTCGCCTCTAGATACGTCGATCCCGACGCTAAACCATTCGTGCCACTTGGAAACAAACTGCGCGTTTCATAATCGGCTGCTAAAAATGGAAAATAAATCAGTTCCGCCGGAACCAAAACCTCAAGCTGACTAACTAAACAGTACGCGGGAGTCCACATGAAAGATTCTTTTAAATTCGGCGCGACTAAGCTTCTGTCACGAACAAACTTTCGGGGATCATAGACTAGCTTGTGGTCTTTTAAAAAATCATAACTGGCGCGGATCAGTTCGGGGTTACGGGGTTCACAACAAAAACCTTCAATGGTTTCCATCAAACATGAAATCGTAGCTTGGGTTTGATTTCGCCCTTTGCCTTGAGCCCCCGAATTTTGCCCAAAGCTAGAATGGGTTAAATAATTCGGGCGGCAACTTTGAATGACCGGGTACGGAGCATGCCCCAAATAAGAAATATCGGCGTTTCGCGTAACTCCAATTTTTGGCGCGATCTGTTCAATCTTTTTTAAAAACGTTTTCCCGTTCGCATGCCGGTTTCCGTTTTCGCGGTACACGACCTGCTCTTTTTGCTTCAGAGCAAGCTTAAGCTCGTTCAGGGTATGTTGCCGTTCTAGTTCTTGGCGCTTTGATTTCAAAAAATTCATAGCGTTCAGGGTAATTTTTGAATGGATGACCCGTCAACTAGAACGGAAGAATTAATCTTCTGATTGCTCGTTATCTGATTCGCCATCCTCTGATTCATTATCAACAGATACCGCATCACGCTTTAAACGCTTAGCTTGTTTCGCTAAAATTTCAATGTAAAATGAAGGTCTATTTTCTAAAACGATGCCGTCGATTTTTTTACCGATTTCGCTGACATGAATGACTGCGGCCGAGCTTTCGTCGGCTCCGAACTTACAATCAAAGTCCCAGTAATCAACACCTTCGGGTAAAGTTTTACGGCGTTCACGGCCTAAGTACTTGTTGATTTCGTGTTTCACCCATTCGACTTGGCGATCAGGTTTTTTATTCGGTGCTGTTAAACTAAAATTCTTTTTCATGGGGTCCTATCTATAAGCTTCTATTTTAATAAGCTCTTTAATTATTTAATCTTAATGTGGCTTTTATTGGAAAGTGGTCCGAACTTTGTAAATCTAAAACTTCGGCCGAGATGGCTGTGAAGCCTCGTACGTAAATATGATCCAGAACTAAGAACCGACTGTCACGCGCAGGATTAACATGACTTAATCCCAATGTCTTGGCTTTTTCATTCAAATAATCAGTTCGTAACGGGTTCCAGGTATTAAAATCACCGGCCCAAATGATCGGGCCCTGAAGCTGCGCCATAAATTTCACTAAATGATCTATTTGTTCTTCGAACGCAATTCCCACGTTAAAATTTAAAGCGTGCGTATTGATCACGTGAACCACTTTTCCACCCACAAGAATCTGCGAATACCCCGTCACCTTATGGGTAAAAGATCCAGGTTCAGTTCCGGGCGATAAAAGGGCTAAATTGTTGTTTAATCCAATTCTTGAGGCCGTCATCACCCCATTGGCCTTATCATCCCAGCAAAAACTTTTATTAAAGCTAAACGCAAAAGGCATATGCGAGGCAAAGGCCGCTTGCCATGCGGTCGTGTGAACGGCTTCTTGCACCATCAACAAATCAGAACTTTCAGATAGTTTTTTTAAATCAAAAAAGAAATTTTTATCTTCTAGCTTATGCGCGTTCCACGTCACTAACGAGACTTCGTTTGAAGGCTTCACGCGACTGATAACTTGCCTTGAAAAAGAAAGCTGTCGCACCTGATCTTGCTGGCACAAAACTGAAGAGTCATCGGCATACGCGCGCAACGCAAAAGCTAAACCCAAAAATACGGCTGACTTCAATTTCATAAACCCACCTTTTTATAGAAAGTTCGCAGTCTACGGCTTTATCGGCACTTACGCGACTGTGTTCATTTTTGACAGGTAATTACTGCAGAAAATCGAACAACCCTTTTACACCTAGATACATTTTATCTTTTACGGCAAGTCGCCTATTCAAATGGACTTGCACGTTCTATTGTATAGCCATGACACCTTTTGTATTTCTTCCGGGAACATTATGCGATGAGCGCCTATGGCAGCATCAGACGGCTGGATTTAAAAATCACTTTCACGTAAATCTTCGTTTACAAAATAATTTACCTGACATGATCGCGTCAAACATCTTGTGGCCAAATAGCGCTAACAATTTAACTTCACGGTTTTCGGTTTTCGTCTGTAGCCCCGTTATATCCCAAGGATAACCCCAGAAAATCCCCTTGTGCGCCTTTGTCTTTGAATCGACTATTGGCAGCACGGTCGCGACCGTTTTCAACTTCCACGTTTTTTCTTCAAACTCTTTGATTGTAAACTCACTTGAATCTTCGTCTCCGGATAGATCCAATAGGATGACGGTGTTGTTTTTTCCATTTGAAGTAAAAAATTCGTAATTAAAACCAAACGCTTTTGTATAACTGATGGGTTCGCAACTTTTAATACTAAAATCAGATTTTATAAAACATGTTTCATCATCTTTCGTATTTTCGGCAATGAAATCAGGCTTACCGTCTTGATCGA